>CANOTH010000012.1 GCA_947570505.1 uncultured Candidatus Saccharibacteria bacterium | reverse complement strand
TTAGAAGAGTGGGTAGTTTTTGATGATTATAAAGCTTGACTTTGGATAGCTAGTTAGGTATGATTTTGGGTTCTAGTCAATTTTCTTATTGCCAAAAACATCTTCTTCTGATATAATGAAACCGAAATGGTTGATGATATCTGACACTTCGGGTCGGTAGCTCAGCTGGTTAGAGCACGGGCCTTTTAAGCCCGGTGTCGAGGGTTCGAGCCCCTCCCGACTCACCAAATCATTTCAGTTTATAGTTAGATAAAAGGTGTTGCATCGGTAGCACCTTTTATGTGTCATTATGAATCGTTCAGAAGTAGAAAAATTTATTCATCAAAACTTTGGAGGAATCGCACAGGATTATCCATGGCCGGATTCGCCAGAGTATACAGTTTTTCGCCATGTTGATAATCATAAATGGTTTGCGCTAATCATGACTGTGCAATATACTACTATTAAAGTTAACCAGACGGGAACGGTGGACATCCTGAATCTTAAATGCGACCCAGATCTCATTGATGACTTAATTAAAGCACCTGGCATTCTGCCCGCCTACCACATGAATAAGCAGCACTGGGTTACAATTCTACTGGATGGTAGCTGTCCCGCGGACTGTATCAAAACTTTAATTGATCTTAGCTATCAGCTAACCGCTAAGCATCTTAAGTCAAAAACGCGCTCTTAATATCATCCAGAGAATGCACCAACACCCCGCGCATGCCGAGCTTCTCTCCGGCTTCTAAATTCTGTGGACGATCATCAAAGAAAATACATTCCTCAGGGTTTAAGCCATATCTACGAAAGAGAACTTGGTAAAATTTCAGATCTGGCTTTTTCAGATGTTCCTGAAAAGAAAAAGCTCCACCATCAAACTCTGTTATAATATCTTCTAGAAAATTGTAAGTCTCATCAGTAAGGTTAGATAATAAATATACACTATATTTAGGCTTTAGACTTAGAATATATTGTAAATTATTCGTTAAAATCGGCACTATCTCCGGCTGGAACTCCGAGGACAAACATTTCTTGATTTCTTCGGCCCATTCTGGGTATTTTTTTATCATTTCCAACATATAATTATGCTGAGTGATCTTGCCTAGCATCACCCCCTCGCTCCAGCGAGGGTTATTATATAATAACCCTTTCAACACACTCATCTTACCTGGTGATAAATTTAACACCCGTGCCAAAGAACCATTACCATCATCAATAATAACTCCGCCAATGTCAAAAACTAAATTTCTAATCATATCTCAACTATACCACGTCCCCTGCTCGTATGCTATAATTAAAGCATTATGACGAATAAAACTGCGAACAAACCCGACGTGATTGCCGATTATAATGGCTACGATTACAAGAAAATCTTCTGGGAGGATGCTGACCGTAAATACGAAGATATGGCCGATCGCATGGCGATTCGCCGACTTTTGCCGTCGACCATGGATCAATTTGTGGATATTGCGGGGGGTTACGGGCGTTTAGCTGATGAATATTTACCTCGTGCCAAGACTGCAACCTTGTTTGATTATTCGGAGACCGAGCTAGCTCAGGCACGAGAAAAATACGGTAGTATCCTAAAGACGAAGGCTGGGGATATTTACCAGCTGCCATTCGCAGATAATAGTTTCGATGCCTTAATGATGGTGCGGGCTACTCATCATTTTAAAGATATGCAAAAAGTCTCAGATGAGTTGTATCGCGTCCTTAAGCCCGGTGGGGTAGCAGTTATCGAAGTCGCCAATAAGAAGACTTTGCCCAAAATGTTTCGCTATTGGTTTAAACATTCTGAGGTTAATCCCTTCAGTTTAGGGCCAGCCCATCTCAAAGACTTGAATGAAAATGGTTTTTACAATTATCATCCTAAATATATCGAGGGTATCTTTAAGAATAGTGGTTTCAAGATTGATCAGGTACTGTCTGTTTCAAATTTCCGCAGTGCTAAGCTGAAAAAAGTATTTGGCACCAAGAATCTCGTACGTATGGAGAAAGGAGCGCAAAAAATTCTCGCACCAGTTAGATTTGCTCCGTCTATTTATTATAGGCTGGTCAAATAATCAGGCGCAGGATCCGAGAGATTCCAGCGCCTAGTGCTCAAGATGATTTTGGCGACTCCAGCTGGAATCGAACCAGCATTGTAGACTTAGAGGGTCTATGTCCTATCCGTTGAACGATGGAGCCACAACCCAATTTTAACACAAAACCCTCTATTTCGCCACACAAAACATCTAGTGATGATGTTCGTGATGGTGACCTTGTTTAATCGGGCTTGGTGCGTTGCAATACCTCTCAGCACAATTTTCCTGATCATGCTCTAATTCTATGGTTGCATGCTCAATATTCTGCTTAGCTAGCATTTCTCGTACTCGGTGCTTGATTTTCTCTTCATTGCCATTGTAAACCACGTGCAAGGTCGCATAATTATGGTATCCGTCCATGCTCCAAACATGCAAATGATGGATATCTTGTATATTCGAAAGTTTTTTCAAGCTAGATTCCAGCTTTTCAAGCGAAATTCCATGCGGAGTCTTCTCTAAGAAGACATCCAAAATCTCCCGGCAATTGCTGACAGCTTCTTTCAAAATAAAAAGCGCTACCAAGATCGACAGAATCGGATCAATCAAGCTAAAATTAGTCCAGCGCATCACAATTGCCCCAATTAGCACCACCACCCAGCCCAAAACATCCTCCAGCATATGCAAATTCACTGATTTCTGATTCAGCGAATCACCTTTATGTGTGAAATATGCTGCAAGGGAATTGACTACTACCCCAACAATCGCCAAGAGAATCATACCATCATAATTGATCTCTACTGGCTCAATAATCCGGTGTATGGCATTGTAAATCACAAAAGCCGATCCGAAGATTAAAATTGCCGTTGTAATCAATCCTCCCATCAGGGAATAACGCAAATATCCATAAGTATGTTGTGGATCGGGTTGCTTATGACTTTTGCGTTCCAGGACATAGGAAATTCCAATGCTTAGTGCATCACCCATGTCATGCACTGCGTCCGAAACAATCGCAACACTATGTGTCATCGTACCACCAACAAATTCATAGATCGAGAACCCTAGATTGAGCAAAAATGCTATCAAAATATTACGTTCTACCTGAGATGATTTAATTTTTGCCATAGCTATCCTCCTTTAGATGTTTAATATGCTCAATTCCTAATTGCAAAATCTGCTGAATGTGACTATCATCCAACCTGCAATATACTTCCTTGCCTGCTTGACGAGCCTTTACTAAATGATTATCGCGTAAAATTTTTAATTGATGGGAGATGGAAGATTTTGTCATGGAGAGAACGTTAGCTAAATCGCAGACGCACAATTCACGTTCGTTCAGTGCAAAACAAATCTGATAACGAGTCTCATTTCCCAGCAATTTGTAAATCAGCGCTAATTTCTGCAAAGTTGCTCGGCTCGGCATTGCCGCCAAAGCATCACGGACGGCTTCCCGATGAATTATATTGCAATCACAGAGATATTGATTTTTGACCATTGTTTGCCCTTTCTGATAGTTGAGCGATTATTCAACTATACTTATTATAAGGCAATTTTCCGAAAAACCAAGCCCAAAATGTGCTAGAATAATCCTAAAGAATAAGAATGGAGAACAACATGGCTAATAAAGAATCACAACGAGTTAAATGGCAACAGGCCTTACTAGATCTTGGTCTCACTAAGTCAAATGATCGAGTAGAAGAATATTTAACGGCTAATTGGGCTACCCATAGTTTTGCTATTTTTGGCACTTGGCGCAAGGGAACCTTAATCTTTACAGAACAAAAGCTAATCTTCATGACTACTTTTGGTGTAAACCAATTTGATCTTGAGTATAGTGATATTCGTGAGGTAAAAAAGAGCTTCGCCGGTCTTTTGCCCATGGCTATGACTGTCACTGCCTATGATAAAAAGACAGATAAAACTAAAAAATACAAACTCTGGATTACAGGCCGTAATAAGTGGATTCACAAAGTAATTGAAAAAGCCGGCTTGGCAGTCTAGTCAGCCGAGTTTACCTGATTTTACATTGCATGATGGTTGACTTATTCGGTAAAAACCATAAAACCATCAGGATTGTAACTGGCGGTTTTCTCGATTCACATGAACTAGTATTACCAAACAGCGGACGGGGAGACCGCGCCAACGATCGTACGGGCCGTAGGACGGGTAAACACCAAAAGGATCGAAGTAGAGGAAGAAAGCTTTAGCCGACGTAGCAGACGAGTAAGCAACACTCGAGTGCGACCAACCGCTGCCATTGTGGCCGAAGCTCCTCAAACCGCTAATACCAAGATTGATCCACCCGCTACGGACGAAGTAATTGCTCCATAAAGTTTATGTTAAACATGTAATATACAAAAGAGCAAGATGATGGTATCACTATAAATGAGTAGATAAACTCACGTTGGCTTTGCCAAGGTATTTTAACAAAAAAGAAGGTAATCTAAATGGTAACTTATTGGTTTGTTTTGCTCGTGATTTTGCTAACCATGGTCATGGTAGCGGTGAACTTTTGCAGCATCAGGGTGATGTCTGCAAATATACCAAAACCCATGCTGGAGTTGGCGCTTATCATCCGCAAAGGGGCGAATAATGGATGCGGACTTTTGCTACGTGCGCCGTGTAACCCGGTGAGCCAGCACCTATTTTTGCCATTCTCTGGGCTGCTCAGTGGTAGCACTATTCAATCGTGTGGCGGGGGGGAATTAAACTAAAGCTGCCGATATTTCGGCGGACATCGTGGCGAAGAACGTGCGCAATCTGCCGGAGGACGATAGCCGCATGCCCAACACAATCGCAGATTTTATTGGTGACAATGTGAATGATATAGCTGGAATCAATGCTACGATGCAATACCAAATGGGCAAGATTGACGGGGCAATGTTAAAAGCTATGTTTAGCTATCCGATGTTATTGGCGGCTGGTGGTACCCTGATCCTGGGTGGCATCGCGGCTTATTATAGCTTTACTGATCAGGCGACGAATCTGGATTTTCATTTCGGTTGGATATCACCTTGGATAGCTAGTATTTGCGGGATCATTAGTGGTATCGCGATTGATAAAATTACCGAATATTACACTGGTATCGATAAGAAGCCCGTCCGTAAGGTCGCCGAGTATTAGCGCGAAGGCGAAGCTTTTAATATTACTAAAGGTGACGCGGTTGGCGAAAGGTCTTGCTTGGGGCCTAGTGTAGTTATTGGTTTAGCAATTATTATCGCTTTTGTAACTTGTGGTATGTATGGAATTACCATTGCTTCAGCTGGAATGTTGTCATTTGTAGGTACAATCATGAGTATTATCATGGCGGGAGCTTTGATTGGGGCTGCCCTGATCAAATACTTCTCTGGTATTTTGACTGATAATACCATCGACTCGGCTTACAAAATGGCCGAAGAAGGTGAACGGCAGTTGGCAATCCCTAGTGTTTTAGAACGTAAAGTTGCGCCAGATTATGACAAAGTTATTACCATGGCTTCCGATGAAGCTCTGCGCAAAATGTTACAGCCTTCATTAATGATGTTGTTGGTGCCGGTGTTTGGCGGACTACTCTTTGGCGCGGAGTTTGTTGGTGGAATTTTAATTGGGGCGACTTTGATGGCGATTTCAGATGCGGTATTTATGGGCAATCCTGGTGGCGCTTATGATAATGCGAAGAAATATATCGAGAGTGGCTACCTGGAAGGTTGCGCTAAGGGCTCTCCGGCGCACAAAGCTGCCGCTTCTGGTGACACTGTAGGCGACATTCGCAAAGATGTTGTGGGTGTAGCATTAGATATAGGCATTAAATTGATGTCTACTGTAGCCAATAGTTTAGCGCCTTTATTTGCTTCAGCGCATTTATTCTAATTTAGACCTCCATGTTTTACAAAAATGATACCCCAGTCTACGGACCGGGGTATTTTAAAAACAAAAATACTGGCCTTATACCAGTAATATAATATTTTTGCCTTCTTGTCAATTTGGTGATCTCTGCGGGAGTCGAACCCGCGTTGACGGGATGAAAACCCGTTGTACTAACCGTTATACTAAGAGACCAACCATATGGTTACAGATACATTTTAGCAAGAAACTCACCTTTAGTCAACCCTATCTTGTCAGCAAAAGTCTCGCTCCCACCCAGAGCGAGACTAGCCTAATCCAGCTTAGTGTCGAATTTGCAAACCGCGATCAGTCAAATCGGTCGGCAGCAAAATCACCGTCTTCTGTGAAGGATCAGTGCTAATCTTTTCCAAAGTCTGTAGAGTGCGAATATTCATACCACCAGGAGTCTGAGCCAGCATACTAGCAGCCTCGGCCACGGCCGCTGCTGCGCTCTTTTCACCCTCGGCCGAAATAATCGCCGCCCGACGTTCGCGTTCTGCCTCAGCCTGCTTGGCCATTGCTCGCTTCATATCCGCCGGTAATTCAATATTTTGTAACTTTACACTTTCGATATCAATCCCCCATTTATCAGTCTGGGCATCCACAATTTCCCGAATTTGCGCCGAAATCTCATCGCGCTTAGATAGAATCTCGTCCAAATCGAAATTACCCGTCACATCTCTTAAAGCCGTCTGGGCGAAAGTACTGGTAGCATAAGAATAATTCGTGGTCTCGAGCACCGCCTTCTGTGCATCAATTACTCGGGCATAAACCACAGCATCCACATTTACCGTCACATTATCTTTCGTAATCACTTCCTGCTTAGGGATATCCATAGGGGTGGTACGAATATCAATCTTGTGCATCTTATCAATATAAGGAATAATCACCCTAAAACCAGGATCCAAAGTGCGCGAATACCGCCCCAAGCGCAAAACCACTCCTCGCTCATACTGATTAATAATCCTAATACCAGGTATAATAATTGCCGCAAGAATAATTAAAAGAATTACCAACACTACCATAAAACTCCTTTTTAACTTTCCCTCATTATAACAGAAAACAAGGAGTAAGCAACAAAAACCCATGCCGCTAAAAGCAGCCTACACTCTCATATTAGCACAAACACTATGAAAAGTCAATAGCTATTCGTCTTTCGGCATACCGTCACAGTTCCAAGTATACTTAATCGTATAATCTCGTGGTCCATAAGGCTCAACCGGAAAAAACTTAATACTGGTACGGTTGGTATCGCAAGCGACATTCTCAAAAATCGGAGCAGAAAGCATATTTTTATCATTATCGTAATGTAATAACTGACGCAAATAAGTCGCTGGAGTTCCTAGCTCGACATACCCTTGCAGCTTTTCCCCTGGGTCAACCGTAAAAACATCACCCAGCAAGGTAGGATACAGATAGGTAATATAATAATCATCAGCTAGCTCTGCCAACTCTTTGTGTGCCATTTCCGCTGGAGTGTCCACCAAGAAACCTAGAAAAGAAATCATAATTGCCACCGAGGCCCCCGCCACCATACCTAGTAACGTGCGCTGCTCCCATGACAACTCCAATTTCTTTGTGACCTTCTTTCGCATAAAACTATTTTAGCACAAACGTCATAAAAAAGCGATCTATGCTATAATAAAATCTATGAGCAGATTATTTAAACGAACGAAGATTTTAGCTACCATCGGGCCGGCCGTGGATAGCGCAGAGAAAATCGAAGAAATCATCATGGCTGGGGTTAATGGTTGCCGGTTGAATTTTTCTCATGGTACTTACGAAAAAATGGACGAGTTTATTGGCTGGATTCGTCAGGCGGCCGCTAGGAAGGGTCGAGCAATTACTATTTTGCAAGATTTACAGGGTCCGAAGATCCGGTTAGGTCAACTGCAAAACAATCATTTCGACCTCTACGAGGGCGATGAGATAATCCTGGATTATGCCGTGAAGGAGCATGATGGTAGCAAAACTTTTCCGGTGCAATATAATTTGGCTGAAAAAGTCAAGGTGGGTGAACCAATCTACCTTTTTGATGGTAAAGTACGCACTCATGTAATTGAGATTGTTTCCGACACAGCCATTAAATTAGCGGTAGAGAATGGCGGTTTTGTGATGAGCAACAAAGGTCTAAACTTGCCCGATACAGATTTCGGTGGTGATATTTTGACTCCGAAAGATTTGGCTGATATCGACTGGGGAGTAAGTCGTGACTTTGACTATGTAGCAATTTCTTTTGTACAGGCCGCCGAAGACATCGATAAGCTCAGGGAACTGTTGCGTTCCAAAGGGTCTAATGCGAAGATTATCGCCAAGATCGAGACCAAGCGCGCCGTCGAGAACGATGAACATCTGGAAGCAATTGTGCAAGCTAGTGACGCAGTCATGGTGGCTCGAGGCGATATGGCCTACGAGGTCGGCGCAGAAATGGTGCCTATCATCCAGCGCAAACTCGTCACGATGTGTCGTGAACATGGTAAGATCTGTATCATTGCCACTCAGACCATGGGATCAATGGTTGATAGCCCTATCCCGACTCGGGCGGAAGTCAGCGACGTAGCGAATGCAGTTATTCAGGGTGCGGACGTAGTAATGCTTTCTGACGAGACTACAAATGGTAAATATCCGCTCGAGACTGTCAAACAGCTGAAGAAAATCATCCTCTACACTCAGAACCATTCTGAGATTGTACCAATTCCGACTGATCCTCGAGGTGAGAATCCGAATTATGATGCGATCTCCGCTGCGGCCGCTCGCTTAGCCGAGAAAATTGGTGCCGATGCGATTATCTGTCAAACGGCTTCAGGTGCAACGGCTTTGGCGATAGCTGCCCAGCGCCCGAATTTACCGATTATCTCTGTGACTAGTGACCCACGAGTTGCTAACCAATTAGCTTTAGTGTATGCTAATTCAGCCTTCGTGCGACCATATTCAATTAATTATGGTCTAGATTTGGCTAGGGAGCTGAAGGATTCTGGTTACCTGCAGGTAGATGAAGGTAAAAAAGGCTTACTAGTCGTAGTAGTGTCAGGCGATGATGGTGTGGCCAGTACCGATACTATCAAGGTTCGTCATATTTAAAATCCGAGGAGGTTAATGTTTCACAAAAAAACTATTCGCGATGTCAATGTCGCCGATCAGATTATTTTAGTTCGTACGGATTACAACGTGCCGCTGGAGCCAATTGATAGCGAAAGCCATTCTGGCACTGCGCAGATGCGAATTGCCAGTGATCTGCGGATTCAGGCTAGCCTTCCTACTATTAAGTATCTGCTGGAACACGACGCAGCTAAAATCATCCTAATGTCTCATCTTGGTCGGCCGGATGGGAAACACGATCAAGCTCTGTCCCTCAAGTTAGTCGCCGAGCGCCTAGCCGAGCTACTGCCGGGTACAGCAGTCAGTTTCGTTGATGATGTTTCTGGTCCAGAGGTAGAAATGGCTGTCGAGGCTTTGCCGCAGGGTGGAATTCTATTGTTAGAGAATTTGCGTTTTTCTACGGCCGAGGAAGCTAATGATGAAGAATATGTACGCGAGATCGTCGATTCGACTCATGCTGAGCTATTTGTACAGGATGGCTTTGCGGTAATACATCGTGGCCATGCTTCGACCGATGCTATTACGCGCCTGCTGCCCTCAGTAGCTGGCTTGTTACTTGAGAAAGAAGTGACGACTTTAGAGAGTGTGATCCAAGAACCTCAGCGACCCTTCGTAGTGGTAATTGGGGGTGCCAAAGTTGCTGATAAACAGCCTTTGATTGATAAATTCCTGCCCTTATCTGACCAGATTTTTGTGGGTGGTAAGATTGCGGCTGACGGATATCAGTCCAATAATCCTAAGTTGATTGTGGCCGAGGATTTTGACACGGCGGGCGATGGTGCCAAACTAGATATCGGTCCAGTCGCCACGGCTAAGCTTATAGAAATGGTTCAGACTGCCCGTACTGTGCTTTGGAATGGAGTCCTTGGCAAGGTGGAAGATGCTGCCTATGCTACCGCCTCGACTATTCTAGCGAAGTATTTAGGCGAGCATCACGAGATTACTTCCATTATCTGTGGCGGTGATACTGCTGGCTTCGTAGAGGAACTTAGCGCCGAGGATCCAAGTTTACGGTATTCTCTTGTTTCGACTGGCGGCGGTGCGGCTCTTGAGCTTCTCTGTGGAGAAAAACTGCCTGGTCTAGACGGATTAGAGGATTTGTGATAAAATTTCAAAAAGATCAAGAACGTTCAGAAAAAGGAGTTAAAATTTATATGTCAAATCAGTTATCTCTAGAAAAACGCACCGTTCAGGGCAAGAAGCTCAAAGCTTTACGTGCTGACGGTATGATTCCATCGGTAGTTTATGGGGCTGGAGAGCCAGTCATGGCTGCTTCGGTTTATAATGCCACCGAGAAGGCTTTGCAAGAAGCTGGCTATCACTCGCCTCTAGAATTAGTCTTAGACGGTCAGAGCCAACTTGCGATTGTCAAAGATGTGGCGATTGACCCAGTGAGCCGCCGCATTATGAATGTGGAGTTTCAGGCTATCTCGGCTGATGAAGTGGTTGAAGCTACTACACCAATCAAAGTTACCGGATTTGATGAGTCAGAAGCTGCTAAGTTGCACTACGTAATTCTTATGGTACTTGAGGAAGTTGATGTCAAGGCCAAACCGTCAGATTTGCCGAAAGAATTATTAGTGGATGGTTCTAAGCTGGCTAAGGTTGATGATAAGCTAACTATCGCTGATTTGGAATTGCCTCAAGGTGTCGCATTGGCCGATAAAGAGTTAAGCACTAGTACAGTGATTGCTAACGTCTATGATCCTGCTGCCGAAGCTGCTGCTCGAGAAGCCGAAGATCAAAAGGCTGCCGAGAGTACTACTGCTGAAACTGCCGAGGCTCCAGCTGAAGAAACCAAGACAGAGTAATCTGTCACGGTATTAAAAGAGCGATACGATTAGAAGTATCGCTCTTTTTGCTTGCTTTCGCACTCCACCACCTATACTACTAATTCCAGTCCAGTACTCCAATCTGATCAGCACTGCTCGCTCCTCCGCGCGGCTCCACCTGTAAATAATGCAGGGCATCAGCATTCGCCGCTAAATGTCGCCCCAGAGCCGCTTGGGCAGCCTTAATATTGGCATTATCACCTTTCCATGTTGCGAGTACTGGCTCTTCCAAAGCTCGAGAGAACGCAAAACTGACTGGCCAAGGGAAGGGCGATTCCTGCATAATTGCGGTCAAATTTTTTGTAGCAATCTTCGGTTCTTGGCCACCGCTGAGCAGCACCACACCTGCCATATATCGCGGTACGGCATGCTTCAAAATCGCTGCAGTCGCCACCCCGATTTCGTGGGCGCTAGCAGCCTCCTCTGCCTTATTGCCACTTCGCACCATTCCACACTTCAAAATACATCCATTCAAACTCACCTGTCTCTCGGACAGGCGCTCAAACAACTTTGCTAGCAGCCTCGCCTTGACTTCGGCACACTTCTCAATCGTATAATCTCCAGCTGTCGCAACGTCTATCTCAACCATCGGCACTAAGCCTGCTAGCTGTGCTTCCTTGGCAAAAGTTGCCAGTTTCGTAGTATTACGTTCTACCACGAAGAAATCTGGCTCCTTCTCCGAAACCTGGAAAGCCGCGCGACACTTAGCAAACCGAAAACCGTGCTCGTAACTTTGACGTAACTCTTCAGCCAAGCCAGGATGATTCTGGGTCCACTTTTCGCGGGGGTCCATCGTGCTAGTGAGTCCTAAGTCAACCTTAATCCCCGAGATCACCCCTCGACTAGTCAAGAACTCTAACACACTACGACCATTAGACAGCTGCTGACGCGAAAGTTTATCACTCAAAATCACCCCGCTAATATAATCTTGTAATCCTGGATTAGTCAGCATAATCTGATAAAAATCCTGCTGGTTCTGGCTATCGCTGACAATACCAAATTTCTCAAATCTTCGTACCAAGCTAGCCTTACCTTCGTCAAGAGCTAGAATCCCTTTACCCGGATTTAGCAGCGAACGTGCAATTAGTTTCAAGCTGCTGCGCTTGGCTAGTTCACGTTCTGCTAACTCACGCAACTTATCGGCCGCCAATGACCCATTTAAAGTGGCATTTTCGGCATTAATTTTAGCCCAAAGTAACGCATCCGAAGCCGTCCCCCCGACTGCAATCACACCCAAAACTGTGGCTACAATCGTAGAATACACCGTGAGATGTGTCATCATGTCCGCTCGATCCAAATTCCAACTCTCCTCAGCCCCACCCAAGCTCAGCTTACGCGGGCTAATGTGGCAGACTAGTTGAGTATTGGGCTGATCAACCTCAATCTTATCAACGATCTTCTCCTCGCGATGAACCGGCGCCTCGTCTTCGATAAACAGTACATCAGCCATTTCTATCAACTTTTGTCCAGCTGGAGTAGTATGCTTTTCGCTATGCACAGCTAACTTTGTCCCATGCGAAAACTTCAAAAAATTCTTTAACTCGTCCACTAAACGATTCGAAACATTGGTAGAGCGGTCTACCAGAATCCACTCTGGAGTACCTTTAGGCATAGCCCAGTCAGTTGGCTTGCGTTCGGCTGGTACGAAATAAGTGATCCCACCCCGACAAGACAAAATATAACGATAATCCGCCGGATCGTCCGACCAAGTTAACTCCCCCGCCTTAATCTCCGTTCTCGAATTTAGAATTGTCCCCTCTACCCCCAGTTGGTTCAAGACTGATAGGGAAACTGCCGCTCCGCCAAAAACACTTGTGCGATGAAAGAACTTATGCGCATCGCCATTAAAACCAAGCTCCAGCCAATTAATGCCACGTTCATCTACTTCAAAATCATTCTGTCGTTCGTCCAACTTCAGATAAACATCCTTCAGTACATTCCCAATAATCAAAATCTTGCTCATGCTAATATTATAGCACACCCCTTTTAACATTAGCATATTGACTTTATGTTAAATCTGTGATACAATAGAAAGAGGAGGTATTATACCTCAGAATCTTCTCAGAAAGGGGTGCGAGTGAGTTGAAACTGGATGTCGATACTTTTATCCAACGTAACTTATCTGACTGCTGCGTACTGGAGTACTTAGGTACCCTCTACCAATTGGCCTATCGTTTTCGCTGTAGTGGTGAAGAAATTTTACAGCACAATGGCTTCCGTAGCCGGGCTTGGGTGGAATCATTGTTTATAGTCGCAGCTAAAAACCATTGTTTTGCTGGTGCAAATTGCCCCAATGGTCTACCATTTAGGGCGATTCAACCATTAATCACCGGAGAAATCGTGGCTCACTTTTGTCTAGCTGGTGACCTTTTAGAAACTGCTTTTTATGAACATCTGCTCTTTCAGCAGTCCCAGAAGCTGAATAGTCTAGCTCAGACGAAAGCCAACATCGAAATTTCTAAACAGTTGCAGCTGGCTAGGCAAAAATTCGCCAGACAAAAAGCTGAATTTATCAAGTTGGCTTATGGGCCTAAGCCCGCGAAAAAAATAATTAATATGTATAATGTTTGTCTAATAGCTAAAGATAACAAAATGCAGCAAGAAATTTTGCTGACTCTGGAAGTAATGCCGACAGTATTTCAGCTTTACCCTCGCGACGAGAATACACCCGATATGGCTCCAGTCCGGAAGCTTTGTCGTAAGTATATTCGTCTTTTTACTATCTGCGCCGAATCTAAAGGCTTAACTGATCCGTATGGATAGTCGCTGAATATTTTGTTGCGCAACAAAATACCCTGGGCCACCCAGGGTATTTTTACACCAACTTCTTGTACAGATTCTACCGAACTTCTACTCGCACTCGTGGTACATTGCGACCGGAAAAATGAGTCTTCTTCGTCTTTACGAAAGTCACCACTCCGTCTTTAGCGGCATGGATAGTAAAATTGCGGCTCATATAAGTACCTGGACCTGCAATTTTTGTGGCACCAGTCTGACGAACCAAGACTTCACCGTTCTTAACTTTTTGGCCACCGAAGCGCTTCACACCGAGACGTTGACCGGCATTATTATGGATGTTTTTGGCGGTACCGCCAGCTTTGACATGCGACATATTATTTCTTCCTTAAAACTATTATTTCTCTGGCCACCACTTGTCCGTCGCGGTGATACAACAGGTCTTTCTGTCCCAGATTTCTAAATCTCTTTACATTATAGCCCAGATTCTGAATTTCGTCAAGCAAATTTAACCGCTCGTATTCACCATTATTTCTCAGCCAGGCCGGCACTGCAATCGTGACTGGAGTATCGCTCGTAATCTGACTAGCCAAGTTTTTCAGAAAGCCAAGGACGATACTACGACATTCTTGCTTCTCTTGTTTTAACTTAATTTCGGCTGGTGCTGATGACATAGGCTGGCCGAGGTAAGTCTCACAAGCTACCAGGTCGATTGGGCTTTGCCATTCTAGACTAGCCGCATCACCTTGCTCGACGGTCACTACTCCAGCAGATTTTGGCACCAGACCCTCCATTTTTGTAAGCCATTGTAAATTGCGCTCGCTATATTCCACCATTCGCTCGCTGAGATCTGAACCTTTTACCTTATAGCCCATCAGCATACCTTCTTGAAGCACCACCCCAGTACCGCAGAAAGGGTCTAGTAACACAGAACCGCTAGGCAACTCACCGCACAAATTAATCAAAATCTGCGCTAATTTAGGAGGCAACATCCCCACCTTGGCATCGCGAGCTGGTCGCACCTGATCACGTTTTGTATAAGCATCAATGTTTTGTACTCCAATTACACGGTAAAAAGTCTTGCCATATTTAATTAACTCCAGCTTATTGTCGGTCCAGAGATGATTGTGAAAACTGGTGGCGGTCGAAAGTATAGGGGCTTTATTTGGTACCACTCGCACACTATGTTTTAACTTTGTCAAAATTCGTTTCAACTTCAAAGCTTCACCCTGAGCCTTAAAGGCACTCGCACCTACAGAATAGTCAGACAAACCCAAAGTAATCTTACCTTCAGGGGGCAAAGTTTTCAAAAACTGCACGATTGGTAGCTCAATTCTATAAGCCAACTTTAAAGTGCCTCCTAGGCGCTGGATATCAGGAAAGCCAGACGAATCATTGCTCAAGCTAAACTCTGCTAAAGTCTCACCGGCTGGCTGCACATTCTCAAATAGACTCTCCAACTCGGCCAGAGAAATTTTCGGCTGACGTCCTAAAACCGCAAGATATTTCATATTCCTCTTAATTATAGCACGAACTTATGTTACAATGTACTCATGTCTGAGGAAAAATCTAAATCCAAGCGGAAATTCAAAATTTCTTTTCGCACGATTTTAAGTGTTGTGACACTTCTGCTGATTATTTATGTCGTCTACGAGAATTTTGATGACATTAAAGAGGCGATTCGTCACCTGGGCGAAACTAACATTTTCGTCTTACTGTTATTGATCCCTGAGCAGCTATTTATGTATTATTGTTGTGGCCAAATGTTTTTTTCTTATATGGCGGCTAAGAAAGATGCTAAGAAGATATCTGCCGGTACCCTAATGCGAGTTTCACTAGAGTTAAATTTTGTCAACCATGCTGTGCCGGCCGGTGGTTTGGGGGGATTAGGCTATATTACTTGGCGGCTCAAACCTTTTGGCGCTACGGCTGGACAGTCTAGCTTCATGTACGTACTGCGTTATATTATCACAATTTGTGCTAACCAAGCTCAGACTATTGTAGCTATTATTGCCTTGTTAATCGCGGGCGGAGTGCCCGCATCGGGCAGCTGGGTAATTTGGGTGACGGCTTTGCTCAGTGTGGGTATTATTGCTGCAATTGCCATTGTCATTGTGATTGCCAGTAGCAAAAAACGCATTGCTTGGTTTGCTAAAGTCATCACCAATTCTTGCAACTGGCTGGTAGAAAAACTGACCCTTGGTCATAAAAAATCTGTGCTCGATCGCAAAATGGTTGATAAGTACCTCTTTGATATCCATGGAGATCTCACTACTGCTCGCCGCAACAAGAAGATGTTGATTCGCCCGATCCTCTGGGGCATTATGTATAGTTTTCTAGAAATTGCTACTTACTGGATTGTGGCAGCCAGCTTAGGTTACCCGCAGCTTCTACCTCAGATTATGATTGGCGAAGCAATTGGATCAGTCATGGGGGCGATCGTGCCTTATGGTTTGTATGAGCTAGGTATGGCAGGCATTATGGTGAGCCTAGGTGTACCTGTAGCGATTGCTGGCACAGTGGTTTTGATGACTCGGGTAATTGTCTTAGCCAGTACGATTATTAGTGGATACGGTTTTTATCAACATTCTATTTCTAAGATTGGTCGCAAAGAAAAAGCCGAAATCGAAAATGACCGAGCTTAAACTCACGGTCTCACAATTTATTGATTTCTGCAATCAGTCATTAGACTATGCGTTTCCTAGCCTCGTTGTTGAAGGCGAGGTGGCAAGTTTCAAGATTAATCAAAACAAATGGGTTTTCTTTGATCTTAAAGATACTGAATCGACTATTGGCTGTTTTATGACTGTTAGTCAATTAAATATTGCCTTGGCTGACGGTATGAAAGTTCAGGTTTGGGCTACCCCAGGACTTACCCGTTGGGGCAAATTCTCGCTGACAGTACACAAAATACTCCCGGTCGGCGAAGGCAGTATTAAGAAAAGCTTTGAATTACTCAAGCGAAAATTAGCGGCCGAAGGCTTGTTCGATCCAGCCAAAAAACGTCAGCTGCCAGATAAAATTAGTAAAATTGGTGTAATCTCATCCGTAGCAGCCGCGGGGTATATAGACTTTTTGAAGATCCTCAATAACCGTTGGGGTGGTCTGCAAATTTATACCATCAATACTGCAGTGCAGGGTGTAGCTGCGAGTGAACAGATGATTCGTGCCTTAGAACATTTTAATCAACATGGCGAAGTTGAGGTAATAGCTTTATTGCGTGGTGGTGGCAGTGCGGATGATCTCGCAGCTTTTAATGATGAACATTTAGCTCGAGCAATCGCGGCCAGTCGTATTCCAGTATTGACTGGTATTGGTCATGAGATTGATGAAAGTCTGGCCGATTTGGCAGCCGACGTACGTGCTTCTACGCCATCAAATGCCGCCGAGCGCTTAGTGCCCGATCGTCAGGCTATCGCTCGAGAAAACCAGACTAGTCTAGAGCGCATCCGACATAGGATTTTTGAGCAAATCGATTTGGCTAAACACAGTAGTACAGATAAGCAGGTTGAAATTGGCCGCCGTATTCTCGCTTATCTAGAGCAGCAACAGCAGCACATGTTACAACAGATGCGCCTACTTGATTCGCTTAATCCAGAACGTATACTAGATCGAGGTTATGCTATTGTGACGGGCGGTATTGATCCAGGATCTAAGCTTAAAATTACTACTAAAAAATATAATATCACCGCGGAGGTAAAAAATGCCATCAAACGAGCATAAAACAGCTAAATCATCTATCAATCAAAAGATTGAACAACTTGATCGGATCGTAGAATGGTTTTATGGTGACGAGTTTAATTTAGATGAAGCTTTAGAGCACTACCAGAAAGCTCGAGATTTAAGTGTAGAAATTAACCGTAATCTCGCAGAACTCAAGAATCAAGTACAGGTGTTGGCCGACTTTACTAAGGATTAACCATTTACTAATGTCTACAAGCTTTACAAAATTGTCGTGTGCGTTATAATAAAAACATATGCAAAACCAACCACCAGTTACTGGCACATCTAGCGCTTCAGCTTCAGCTGCTCCGCCAGATCCTCATGCTAAAACACCGTTTTTTGGTACTAAGTCAGCTAGTGATCCTATGGTGGAGGATGATTTGCCTCAAGGCAGTGTAGTCTTGCCACCCGAGCATCAAGACCCAGGGTTTGGTCCAGGTATGCCCGGCTCAGTGCCAACGGCCACTAATACCGCTTTACACTCGGCTCCAGTGCCAGAAGAAGCTAAGAAATCCCATCGGGGCCTAATTGAAATCATTATCCTTGTATTAGTGAGCATCGTGGCTGTAACTTTTATCGGGTTATTCATCTGGAAATATTTAGAGTGGGATACGTTACGCACCGATGTGAATGCACAGATTGATGAGGCGGTAGCAGTAGCTGTAGCCAATAATACCACCCAGCTAGAAACTGAATTCGTCGAACGTGAAAAATATCCCTATAAGACTTTCGCCGGTCCAGCCGATTATGGTAGCCTTAATTTTGAATATCCCAAGACCTGGAATCTTTATATTGGTCGCGATGCGGTGAATGGGGGAGATTACGAGGCCTATTTGAATCCAGGTGAAGTTCTGCCCGTGAGCGGCACTACGATCAATGCTTTAAGAGTGACGATTTTAGACCAGCCTTATGATACGATTGTCCGTAATTATGATAGCAGTGTCAAAAACGGTAAACTCACGGTCGAAACTCGCAATATTGGTAGTACAGTGGGGAACGTCTATACTGGTGAATTTTCTAATGGCATCCATGGCATAGCAGCTTTGTTTAAGCTGCGCGACAAAACCGTGGTCTTGCGTACCGATGCTCCACTATTTAAGGAAGAATTTGATAAAGTTTTAGGTACTGTAACTTTTGTTGAATAGATTGCTGTCAGACTGAGCCATGTTATAATGGAAATATGTCTGTGGAGGTAAATGGGTTTTTGGTGGCAGCGCATGAGCTCAAAGCGCCGCTCTGTTTGATGCGTCAGCTTACGTTGGCTTTAGCACTGGCTCCTGATCCCGCCACGCAGTCCCGCTTGCAGAGGCAGCTGGTTGAAGTTTCTGACCGAGCTCTCCGCGAAGTCGAGGATCTCACGAAGATTTCCCGGCTCGAAGACGGTCTGTTCGACCTAGAGCCAGTCAGCGTACGTGGGGTTTGCGATGAGGTTATGCGTGAGCTTGCTCCACTTTTTGGTTTTTCCCAGAAAACCCTGGGTTTATCGTATCATAACAAGTCTCGCTTAGCCGTGGCTAACCGCGATTTGCTACGTAGTATAGTCTATAATTTTTGCGTTAACGCCTTGCGCTATTCCGAAAATGGTACTTGTAGTCAACTGTCAATCTCAGATCATACAGACAAGATTCGGATTGGAGTGCGAGATTTTGGACCGGCTTTGCCGACTAGGATTTGGCGCGAGTTGCAAAGCGGCCGCCTCGCTACCCCAGCTTCTATTGCGATGCGTCCTGGTAGCTCGGGTCTCGGCCTCTTTATCGCCTCTGAGTTTGCCTACTACATGCATAGCAAGATTGGTGCCGTGCGACATAGAGATGGTACGAGTTTCTTCGTTGATCTGCCGGTCTCTCAGCAAATGAGCTTGATTTAGAGATAATTATATGTTAGAATAAAACAAAGGAGTAATATGAGTCTAGTATACGTGATTGAGGATAATCCGATGATGGCCGAATGTATTGCGATGGCAGCACGTGAGTGCGAGCAAACAGAGGCAGATGGTAGCAAGCAGCCGCCCTACGTGATGATTTTTAATGATGCAATTAATGCTGCAAATAGCCTTGATACAGATACCCCAGATGTGATTTTACTCGACGTGCTCTTGACTGGACCCGATGGCTTTACTTTTCTAAACGAACTCTTATCTTATGACGATACAGCCTCGATTCCGGTGGTTCTGATTACGAGTTTGGATTTGTCTGATCGTAATCTAGAACATTACGGGGTGATCGGAATTCTTTCCAAGAGCACGATGACACCAGAAGATATTCAAGCCGCCGTGGCAGCGGGACTGCAAAAACGATGGGCTAACCGTGCAGCGGCCACTAGTGCTAATCCAGTCTTGCCACCTAGCTTAGGGACAGATAGTACACCTAATGCCTAGTGATTTACGTACTCACGCGATCGTACTGAGACGGACGAACTACGGCGAATCAGATCGTATCCTTAGCTTACTTACTCCAGAAGGTAAAATCGCCGTCTTAGCTCGTGGGGTACGCAAAGAAAAGTCGCGTCTCGCTGGAGGAATTGAGTTATTTTCCGTGGCCGATGTAGTCATGCACCAGGGACACAGTAACCTTGCTACACTTACTAGTGCCAAAATGCTTAAATTTTATGGCAATATCATGACCGATTTGCCCCGTCTCGAACTGGCTTCTCATTATCTCAAAAGGCTTGATCGCTTGGCTGAGCAGACCGATAATCCCGAGTTTTTCACAATTCTCAAGCAGATCTTGCATGGATTGCATCGGCAAATGCCTCTGGAGCTAGTGCGGACTTGGGCAATTTTAAATTTAGCTCGTGCGACTGGGGAAGAAATAAATCTCGTCCGCGACGTTAATGAAGTGGAGCTGTCCGTGGACCAAAAATACCTTTGGGACGGCCTAGAGCAGGCTTTGCGACCAGACATGAATGGCCAGATCGGAGTGAACGAAATAAAATTTGCCCGGATTTTGCTGACTAAGCCGCTAAGTTTTGCTTTGAAAGTTGAACATTACGCAGACTTACTTCCGCCACTTGGACTATTAGTCAAAAGTTTTGAATAATTCTATGTTGAAATACTTGCATTTAAGCGAAAAACCATAAAGACTATTGACAAAATCATGAATCTGTGATAATATAGAGGTATAGGATTCGTAAATTCCTATAAAATTCTGCTGATAGGGGGTAGCAAATGAGTACATTAGTGGTTTTTGTTGCAATTGTGTGGATTTTGAGCAAGTTACTTGGGGTTCGGTTACGTCGAATTGTACGTGGAATTACTACGATTAGCGCAATCTGTCTTTATATGACTGTAAGGTTTTTGCTTCATGCTGTAGCCTTTAGCTTAATTACCTTAGTAATTTTGGCATTAATCCTTGGGTTCTTAATAATCCGTCACTTTTTGCGCAATATGCGTTAACACCAACTTCGCGTCCTTCATGGACGCATTTTTGCTCGTTCGCCGTTTCCTAATAATGCCTAACGTGTTTCTGTCCCTACTTTCTGAAGTCCGGGTGAGCCTCTTGCAAGCGAAGGTTGATACATAACTAGCTATACCAAACAGCGGACGGGGAGACCATATTGACGATCATGCGAACCATCAGATGGGACTACTACATCTTCTGCAAATCCCAGCAATTGCCCCCAGTTTGACCCACCAGCCATACTTGAACGATTGTAGCCATTACTACCAACTGCAGCCAGGGCACCTCTATGCATATTGAGATGCCCGCTACGGACGATAGCTAATCAAGCCAAAATAGAAAAAAGCCGCTAAAAGCGGCTCTAACTAATCTGGTACCAGATTAGCGCTTCATCGCCCAAATCATGGTACTCTAATAAAAATTCGAAATTGCGGTAAGTTGAACAAACTTGCGTAATAATTTCACCTTCGTGCAGATAAGTCACCAGAGTTTTCTCTAGCCACACGACTTGGCCAAATTCGCCGTCTTGGACTATAATACCTACAAAACTACCCTTAGCAGAACGAACGGCTCGCTTACTGACCTTCCTGAAGCCATTGGTCTCCAATAGTTTTGCCCAATTCTTGGCATGATATGCCTCCCGATCAGGACGTACTAATCTCCGCCCGGTTCGCTCGTAGATCTTAAAAGCCACATAACTAGTACTACGGTTGACTACGAAACCCATAGAGTCACTGATTATAGCATATCCTCTCCCCTGGGCAGATTCGCCAGGCTCAACTATTCCATCATCCTCTGGCCAAGGCGCAAAACCCTCAGGATAGGGATAAGTATTAACTATCTCGTCCTGGGTAATCTTGTCGCAGATTGACGGCAAAGTAATTTTTTCCGGCCAGTGGGCTATGACATAGGATCGAGCTCTCGCTAACGACTGATAAGTCTTACGGCAAGCAATCCTGAGCGGACGAACTTTATTCCACTTCGGTGTAGAATATTTGGCCAAAAAGTTCATTACACTTAGCATCAATTTCATAAGGTGCACCTCCAATCATTTTTAGCTACAGAGTTAGCTATTACCACATATTGTGCATGATATAATCAAACTTGTCAAGATGGTACTTTCAATCTGATTAAACCATGCTATAATAAAAACATGAGCCGAGTGCCGCTAGCGGAGCGCATGCGACCGCAAAGTTTAGACGAGGTGATTGGGCAGGATGCGATTATTGGCGAGGGCAAAATTCTTACTGAAATCGTCAAAAAAGCTGAACCCGTCAACCTAATTTTTTGGGGGCCTCCTGGCACTGGTAAGACTACTCTGGCTCGTATTCTAGCTCGCGAGTATCAAGCTGATTTCGTCGAGCTTTCAGCCGTCACCGCGCATAAGAAAGATGTCGAAGACGTGGTCGAGCGCGCCAAGACCAACTGGAATCTGAAGATTCGCACTGTGCTATTTGTTGACGAAATTCACCGCTTTAATAAAGCTCAGCAGGATGCTTTTCTGCCCCATGTGGAATCCGGTCTGATTATCCTCATCGGCGCTACGACCGAGAATCCCAGTTTCGAAGTGATTTCGCCACTGTTGTCACGTTCGCGTGTGGTGATTGTCTCGCCACTCACTAGGGAGGGAATTATCAAAGTTCTCGAGCGGGCCATCAAGGCCGAAAAGGCTGATGACCGTGTCTCAGAAGAAGCAATCAATTACTTGGCCGATCTCTCCGGTGGTGATGCACGTTCGGCTCTGGGCGATTTAGAATTGGCGCTGAACTTGGCCGAAAAAGTCGACCGCAAGGTAGTAGAGACCGCCGTTGGTCAAAAAATGCCCCTTTATGATAAAACCGGCGATTACCATTATGATAATATTTCGGCTTTCATCAAATCTATGCGGGGTTGCGATGTGGATGCGACCCTGTATTATTTGGCGCGCATGGTGGAGAGCGGTGAGGATCCCAAATTCATCGCTCGGCGCATGGTGATTTTTGCCTCCGAGGATATCGGTCTGGCTGGGAATGGAGCCCTGAATTTGGCCGTGAGCTGTTTCGAGGCGATTGAACGTGTGGGTATGCCGGAGGGTGGAATTATCTTGAGTCATGTTGCCGTAGTCCTGGCTAAAGCCAAGAAAAATCGCGATACCTATAATGGTTGGGCGCGGGCACAGGCAGTGGCGCATAAGAGTATGGGTTGCCCGGTACCTACCTGGCTACGCAATGCTCCGACTAAGCTGATGAAAGATCTCGGCTTTGGTGAGGGGCAAAAGTGGGAAGCTGGCTTCCACCTAGATAAGAGTTATCTGCCAAAAGAGGTGAAAAACGAGAAGATTTTTCAGGATCCCCGACAGAAGCCGTATGATCATAATGCTAAATAAATGCCAAATAGTTGATAGATCGCCAGAAATACGATTTATCTATTGACAATTCTACAAAAGTGTGCTAATATGAGAGTAGAGTCGCTCTGTAAGAATAGCGGCTGGTAGTTTATTGGTTTAGTAACATATGAATGGAGGGATTTTATATGTTTAAATGGTGGCCTTTCCGAAAGAAAGAGGCTCCGCAGCTCGTACAAGAACACAGATGTACGGCTCTGGATAATAAAAGTCTGGTGATTAAGGCTAGAAGCGAAGAAGGCTTTTGGCGGCAAACCATCTATCAGGAGCTTTTGCTAACCCCAGATGAATTTGCTGAGAAGTTTGACATCGCGGACTTGATTGTAAAAACTAAAGCTCGGCGACATCGTAAGAAATTTCGGCGCCAGGCGGCTTCGATTTTGCACGAGCGCCGGTCACAGTGGCAGCTTTATGAAGTCGAGGTTCACAGTGTGCAGAAAGTCGAATTGAAATACTTCAATTATCGTACCGAAAACCGCGGTACGATAACTTTAGATCTCACTCGGCCTTGTGCAGCCCGTAGAATAGTCATTAACATTAATGGTGCCAAGTTAGGGAACGAGTCAAGCTGCAATTATCAACTGTCCTACCTCGACACGGACAATCCAAATAGCTTTATCGTTCGCCAAATTAGGTCTGACGATGCACCGAATAGTACATATACTTTTGAAGACAATCGGCTCTGGGAATCATACCCCTATTACGTTGATGCAGGGGAAGATTAAGCCACCGCGCAAAATTTGACAAAATATTATAAGCCATGCCGCAGAGGCATGGCTTTTACCCTTGGTCTAGGTTTTATTTCTGTGCTATAATTATTACTATAACTAAGGAGTAATTATGGCAGATTTTAATAAAATCCTCACCCCCGGTGATTATGAAAATGGTGAAATCAATGTTGTTGTCGAGATTCCGACGGGCAGCAACCATAAGATCGAATGGGATCGCAAAAATGCCTGTTTCATGCTAGATCGGGTAGAGCCGATTGCCTTTGCTAAGCCTTGCAACTATGGCTTTATTCCTCAGACTCTTGATGAGGATGGTGACGAGCTAGATGTGCTTTTGATTACTGATCAACCTCTAACTACTGGTATTTATACTACTGCCCGTGTGCTCGGTGTGATGAAATTCGTCGATAGTGGCGAAGTAGATGATAAGATTATCGCTGTACCAGCTGACGACCGTAATAATGGTGATTGTTATCAGAGCTTAGAAGATTTGCCCAAGCAACTGATTAAGCAAATTGAGTTCCACTTCAATCATTACAAAGATTTGAAGAAGCCAGGCAGCACCGAAGTGAAGGAATTTGCCGGTGTAGACGAGGCGAAGCAGGTCATCGCCGATGCGATTAAGCGCTGGAATGAACAATAATCTGAAGTAAAAACAGAAAAAACGGAGTCATAGCTTGGCTCCGTTTTTAAAAATGTTAATTATTGTAAGGACTAGGCACCGGCCGCATTTCGTCGCGTTGAATCCACCAAAGTTCCTCATGTGCCACATCCATAACAAGATAGACAAAGTACAACTGGATATTGATTCTCTCTGTCTTTAGGATGTAGGCAAAGTTCAGTTTGCCAGTCTTTCCGGTGGCTTTGGCCATTATTTTGACATTTTGTGACTGGCTTCCCATCCTTAAAAGTAATTACCGCCGCATGCCAAATCGGAAAGAATGCCTCCATTGTTTCAGAAGCTGTCGGACAAATATTCATATTTCGCAGGTAAAGAATCTGGTCAAAAGTCGGAAATTCTGGATCCATCTCGTTATCCACTCCAAAGCATTCAATCCAAACCTCCGGCACTCCTTGGTAGTATTCGCCTTTTAGCCCTCGAAAGGCCAAAACTCGAACCCTGGTTTCAGCTGTAATGTCGATTCTTTCTAACATTTTTCACCCCTCCTATTTTTTGAAAAGAACTCTATCTAGACTACCAAAATCCTGTCCTACGTGATAGGCTTGTTTTCTATTTTAGCACAGAAAGCACAAAATGTCAAGTAACAGCAAGAAGTTGCATGAATAGCTAGTTTGACAATTCACGTTAAGTTGGCATGACGGTATAAAATCACCAGAATTTTCCAGTTTTCTTGACAAACCGGTGGGATTTTAGGGTGCGCGGAGCGGTCGCTAGACCGCGTAGCGCGGAACTCGCGAAGCGATTAGGTGCTACTTTTTAATTCTCATTCTGACATATTGGATGCCATCCATTTCGTATTCATCCACCTTATATGCGCCATTACTTAACATCACCTTTTGTGAAGCAAGGTTGTCTTTACGTGCATCCAGCCAAAACTCGTCTTCGGGGATTTTATCGCGCACTTCGTCAAGCAATAACTTCAAGCCTTTACTAGCATAGCCTTTACCACGATATTATTTAATGGTAGCATAGCCAATATGCCCACCATGCTTTTTCAAACTATCACAAAGATGGTGCCGAAAATGGAATAAGTCAACAATCTTATCGTCATCCCACAAGAAATAAACCGAAAACGGCACATAACCTTCCGGCAGGTCTTCTCCCCTAGAATTAGCAATCATTTTTGGCAAAGCCTGCTCCACAAACTCAGTTTCAGACATATCGGCATATTCATTATTCAAACCATTTTCGGCGGCTGGGATTTTCTGCAAAGCTTCGTATTCAGCTTTGGCATCTTCTAAATTAGCAAGCTTAAGATAAATCATTTTTACTCCTGTTTAAATATCAAATTCATAGTAAGTGGCATGTTTGGCTGGTGTATTGAGCAACTCTTGCATCGTAATTTCGCCGTTCAGCATACGCAACTGCTTGATAATGTGGCTGCTAGTGACAATTAAAATCGTTTCGTCATTTCCGTGATGCTGTTTCAGATAGTCCAAGAACTTGCGCACGCGGTCTGTCATGTCGCTGACGGATTCATATTTGCCCTGATAACGCGCAGTCACTGGATTAGGCTGTGTATCACGCCAACCTTTGGCTTCGCTATACGGACGACCTTCAAATCCATTCCGAGTATCGTCTAGCAGTTCATTTACCACTAACTCTTGCCCATGATAGCGATTGATAGCATCGGCGGTCTGCTTTGTGCGTTTCAACCTAGAAATGTAGATCCTATCAAACTTAAAATCTTTCAATTGTTCGGCAAGTTCGGCTGCTTGTTTTATACCTTTTTCGGTCAGATGCACATCCGCTGACGGATCATAATTTACTAGATCTTTCACATTGTAGTTGGTTTCGGCATGTCGGGTAGCAATTAGTTTCATTCTTTCTCCTGTTTCTTACTTTCTATTTTACCACCTTTGGCAGATTTCACTTCGGCCGCGTAGCCGATAACAGATGCGATTAGCAAAATTGCTTCTAGGATTACCCCGAAGATAGATTTCACATAGGTATTATAAGCGATCCATAAAATCCCGACTGGAATGCCACAGAACTTATAGACGCGCGGGCTTTTCTGCCAAATGGAATAAGTATAGATGGATATGGCGAAGACCGAGAGCAGGCTTAGGAACCCTTCGTAAGTGGGAATGGTGGCAAGAATGATACCGAGATAGACGATAGCGAGAAAGCACTGACGATAACGATTTTGCGCAGACTCCCTTATTATACCACATTCAAACGATATTATTTGCGCTCTATCTTATGTATTTACACTTTAATCAGCTTAGGCCGCAAGGTCTTTACTTATATTATAACGTGCGATATAATAACAAGTGTTATAATATTTACGAGAAATCATCAGAAAGATTTTATGCCTACAGAACGCAAAATTCAAAGAGACGACATCATCAAGGTCGCCCTTGATTTGCTCAAGACTGAAAGCCTTGACGATTTGACTACCCGTCAAATCGCAGAACAGCTTCATTGTTCAGTGCAACCGATTTTTTATAATTTTGATAACATGGATGAGTTGCGTCAGGCTGCCGTCTCCGCTATGCACGATCTCTACCAGGCCTATATGATCGAAGGCGCCAAACAGCCCCAAGCTTACCGCGGCATGGGCATGGCTTACATTAAGTTCGCGCGGGATTTTCCCAACTATTTTCGCATCCTCTTTGCTAGCCAAAGCCACTTGACCCCAGAGCATTTCATTGATCAAGACAGCGCCGGTAATCACATTATCGAAGCTGGCCGCGAGTTGACTGGTTTCAGTGACGCAGATCAGAGGAAATTTCATCTCAAAGTCTGGATTTTTACACACGGCCTAGCTACTCTAGTGGCTAATGGTACTGTAATTATCAATGATACCGAAGTAGAGCAGCTTTTGCGAGAAACCGTTCATGAAATGATAATTGGAGCTAAACATGAAAGATAAAACCCCATCATCACCTAACATAATTGAGGTGCGACACCTTACTAAAATCTACAAAAAACTCAAAGCCGTCAATGATCTCTCGTTTGAAGTCAAGGAAGGTGAAATTCTTGGCTTGCTTGGGCCGAATGGTAGTGGCAAGTCAACCACGATTAACTGCATCCTTTCATTATTGAAATACAATAAGGGTGAGATTAAAATCTTTGGCGAGGCTATGACTCCTACGGCCTATGAGCTTAAACGTCAAATTGGGGTAGTATTTCAGGACGTGGCGGTCTTTGATGAATTGAAAGTTGAGGATAATATTGATTTCTTCTGCGGGTTGTATATTACTGATCGTACCGAGCGCAATAAATGTGTCGAACATGCTCTGAAACTGGTGGGCTTAGAGAAATATCACAAATTCTACCCTAAGCAACTCTCGGGCGGTTTGCTACGTCGTCTCAACATTGCCTGTGGCATCGCTCATCGGCCTAAACTTATTTTCTTAGATGAGCCTACGGTAGCGGTTGATCCACAGAGTCGTAATCATATCCTGGATAATATAGAATCGTTGCGCAAGCAAGGAGCTACCATCGTCTACACCTCACACTACATGGAAGAGGTCGAGCAGCTCTGTGATCGTATTATCATCATTGACCAAGGTCGCGTAATTGCGAGCGGCACCACAGCCGAGCTGAAGAAGCTGGTCAAGGGCAAACCCACTCGGCAAGTGGTTGGCCCCACTCTTAACGATGTATTTTTGGAGCTGACCGGCAAGGAGCTACGAGACTAATGTTCTGGCATAATTTCAAATATAACCTGAAGATTCTTTTACACGACTATGCTTTGATTTTTTGGACCTTGGCCTTCCCGCTGATTATGGCTACATTTTTCAATCTAGCTTTTTCCAATATCGAGAGTAGCGAAAAGCTAGAAGTGATCGACATTGCGGTAGTAGAGCCAACCGCAGATGCAGATCCCCAGCAAGAGCTCATTTTGCAAACCCTAGAGCAGCTCAGCCAAGAGGGTAGCGATGAGCAGCTATTCCATCTCACCACTACCTCACGCGAGGAAGCGGAACGTTTGTTGGTAGATGAGGAGATCGTGGGTTTTGTAGACTTCGAGGAGGGCAAACCTAAAGTCACGGCTCATACTAGCGGTATTGAGGTGACGATTCTCAACCTCACTCTTCTACGCATTCTGGACCAGGCTACAATTATCGGCCAGATTAGTACCCAGGATCCACAGAAGTTAGCCGAGCTCGCGCAGGCAGAAGCGGTAAATTTACATGATACGTCACCTGACCATCTCAGCTATACCATGGTTGAGTTTTATACTCTGATTGCAATGACTTGCCTCTACGGCAGTATTATTAGCATGGCGGCGGTAAACCATCTCCTAGCAAACATGAGTGCCAGTGGTAAACGCATTGCAGTGAGTCCCACCCCCAAGCTCCGCCTCCTGGCTAGTAGTTTACTTTCCAGTTATCTTGTGCAGCTGGTAGGTCTAGGCTTGCTATTTGCCTATACGGTTTGCGTGCTCAAGGTAGACTATGGTGGCGACTTACCTATGATTATCCTGTTAGCAGTGATTGGTAGTCTCTGTGGCTTAGCTCTAGGAGCCATGATTGCCAGTGTGATGCGTACTAATGAGAATAATAAAGTTGGTCTGATTATCGCGTTCACGATGTTTGGCTGTTTCTTGGCTGGTATGATGGGTATCACGATGAAGTATCTAGTCGACACAAATTTCCCACTTCTTAATCAGCTCAATCCGGCAAACTTAATCACTGACGGACTCTATGCACTCTACTATTATGGCGCCGCAGAGCGCTTCTGGACCAGCATTGCCACCTTGTCAATTATAACGGCTGTTATAATTGGAGTGGCAGTCTGGGGCCTCAGAAAGGAACAATATGACTATCTTTAAAGCTTTTTTGCAAATTCTGAATCGCAATAAGGGGGTACTTATCCTCTATAGTGCAATCCTCATTTGTTTCAGTATCTTTAGTCTACAATCTAATGAATCCACAATAAATTTCGAAGCCACTAAGCCCGACATCTACATTCTCAACCATGATTCTGGTCATGAACTCAGTGATTCGCTAGTTAAATATCTAAGCGAACGCAGCAATGTGATAGATTTACCAAGCGATCAAGAAAGTCTAAACGATGCCTTATTCTATCGTCGGGTCAATTTTGTCATGGAAATTCCCGAGCATTTTAGTGTGAATTATTTGGCCGGCGAAAATCCTGAAATTGATTTTCGTAGCACAGGAGATTACAATGCTAGTCTTGCCGAAATGAGCTTGCAGCGCTATCTCGAAACCGCTGGAGCTTATCGGCTGATTAGTCAGGGCGAGAATGAGCTGGTGCAAAATGTCGAATCCACCTTAGGCCAATCTGTAACCGTGGAGTTGACAGCGCACACCGATACTAGTGGGCTGAATAGGGCGGCTTTTTACTATAATTTCCTGAATTATCCTTTGATTGCGGGCTGTATTTTCATGATTTGCTTGACTTTGTTGAGTTTTCGTAACTCCAAAGTTGCCTCGCGCATCAAAGTTGGTGCTATTAGCCCTGAGCGAGTGAATCGTATTTTGCTGGTGTCGAATTTACTCTTTGCTCTAGTCATGTGGCTAATTTATATAGTGTTGAGCTTTTGGATCGCAGGGACAGTAATGTTTTCGGTTCAGGGATTATGGTTTATCGGGAATTCATTAGCTTTCACTGGCTGTATTACGGCTATGGCTTTCCTAATTGCTCAGCTCGTCAATAGTCGCAATGCCCTGAATGGTATAGTTAACGTGATTGGGCTCGGCAGTAGTTTCCTCTGCGGCGCTTTTGTACCCTTGGTCTGGCTGCCCGGCAGTGTCAAAGCTATTGCTCACCTCTTACCCTCTTATTGGTATATTGATGCTAATGAGCAGATCAAGCTTCTTGAAACTTTTTCCTGGGAAACCCTGCTACCAATTATCTTAAATATAACAGTTGTTATAATATTCACAGTTGTCTTTGTACTGGCAGCTAATTACCTCAGTCGCCATCGCCAAGACCGCTAGAAACACTTAGCTTTCTTCCATGAAAGCACCAGATTGGCGATCCCACAAGTGCTTATAGACCCCGCCCTCGCGCCTCAGTAGTTCTTCATGACTACCCTGCTCAGCAATCTTACCATTCTCTAGTACCACAATGCGGTCTAGGCTCGCCACAGTCGACAACCGGTGTGCGATTACGATGCTGGTCCTACCCTGCATTAGCCTCTCCAGAGCACTCTGGATTAGTGCTTCACTCTCCGAGTCTAGCGCACTAGTGGCTTCGTCCAGCACTAGAATTGGTGCATTCTTCAGAATTGCCCGGGCAATCGCCACCCGCTGCCGCTGACCACCCGACAATTTCACCCCTCTCTCACCCACCAAGGTTTCGTAGCCTTCCGGTAGATCTTTGATGAACTCATGAGCATTAGCTAGCTCCGCCGCCTGCTTAATCTCTTCTTCGGTTGCGTCCAGCTTACCATAAGCAATATTCTCCGCGATCGAACGGTGAAAAAGCGAGGTCTCCTGTGGTACATAGGCAATAGCTTTACGCAGACTATGCTGCGTAATATCCTTAATATTCTGTCCCGAAATCGTAATCTCGCCCGCATCCACATCGGCAAAGCGCAGTAGCAGCTTGGTCAGAGTGGTCTTGCCTGAACCTGACATTCCCACTAGACCGATACGTTCACCAGGCTTCACGTTTAGAGTGAAGCCATGGAAAATCGCCTCCTTGGCATCCTTATGTTTAAAATCAATCCCATTAAAACTCACTGCCGCTTCGCGTAGCTCCAGCTCTTTGGCTCCGGGCAGATCCACCACATCATCCACCATATCTAGAATGATTGTCATCTCATGAGCATCACCAAAAACCCGGTTGATATTTTTGAAAATACTATTAATATCCCAGAGCTGCCCCTGAATCGACTGAGCATAATTCACGATTAATACCAAAGTTGCGACCGAGATCCCCAGCCAGCTGCGCCCGTAGACCAAAAACACCAAGATGAGAGCCGTGATACCAATCTGTACTCCATTAAATTGCAAATCGCGCTTAATCGTAGCCCGCATTTGCGCATTATTGGCTGTCAAAGTCGTTTTAGAAAAATCCGCATAACGATGTCGCTCGTGGGCTTCATTAGCATAAGATTTTACTGAGATAATATTAGAAATCGAATCCGCCAGCTGCCCCGTTTGCTTGGCTTCAGCTGCTGCCACATTGTCGCTGAGATGAGCGATCTTCTTGAACGAAAATCCGGAAACCACCGCATAGAGCGCTGTGAAAGCCACAATCCCCACCGCAAACCACGGAGCTTGCGGAGCCAGCACGATGATCACCATGCCAATATAAACCAAAGTCGGCCACAAACTCCAAACCACTGTATCAATCAGTCGTTCAAAAGCCCAGACGAACTTATTAGTCTGCGACACTAGGGAACCAGAGAAACGATTATTGTGAAACTGCATTGATTGATCATTGACTACCTTAAAGCAATCTACGGCCAAATCATACATCGCCAGCACTTCCATCTTCCAGCACCAATAAAGCCGCAGCTCTTCCAGCACCACCTTGTTGAAGATGTATAGCACGAAGAACCCCAAAATCTCCCAGAAGACCACCGTCAACATTTCCTCAGCTGACAGCCCCATGGAGGCCTTTTCGATCAAGTCCGCGAAAATCAAAGGGGCCAGAATCGCCCGGATAAACACTACGATCGGGGTTGTAATAATCATTCCTAATGAATACCACTTGTACTTCTTAATTTCCTGCCAATAGTAGTGCATAGTGCGCCAAGTGGTCTTGTGCTGATTTGTTTTGTCCGTGTCCTCTGCTTTTGTCATGTTCTTAATTATATACTACCTCCACTTACAATACAAGCATTTTCTGAACTAATTTTGCTGGGGGGGGGGGGGGGGGGGGTTTTGGGGGTTAAAAACCCCCAAAAAACCAGTTTAAAAAAAAAAAAAATTTAAAAA
>CANOTH010000011.1 GCA_947570505.1 uncultured Candidatus Saccharibacteria bacterium | reverse complement strand
AGTCCGGGTGGAGCCTCTTGCAAGCGAATCTATCATTCGTTTTTATTACTAACTATTGTAGGATGAGTGCTTCGCGCAGAGGGCTAGTTGCTAATTTTCCTGACGGACGCAAAAGTTCCCCGGACGTGACCGTGCTGACTTTTGCTAAAATTAGAAACTAGCCCTCTGGCTCAACACTTTTATATCCTACAATAGTTAGTAATAACAACGAAGGCTGATACATATAACTAGCTATACCAAACAGCGGACGGGGAGACCAAGCCAACGAACGTAGTGAACGGCTGCTTCAACACTGGATGTAGTTGCATTGAGGTAGTAAGCTATAGCATCCCAGGAACCACTCCCTCCATAACTAGCTGCCGTTCTAGACCAGCCGTCGCCAACGAAGCCGAATGACCACAAAGCTCCGTTGTATAGAGTAATGTGTCCGCTACGGACGAAGCCTAAACTAGTATACCAAACAGCGGACGGGGAAACCACCCCAACGATTGAGCGGGCCGTCAGATGGGAAAATACCTAAATCAGTGAATAATAGGTTGTATGCTAGAGCCCGAAAGTTAGATGAGTAGGTCGTACTTACTGAAGACCATTCATCACCGCGTCTACCATTATCTCTGAGGGAGCCATAATCCAACGCAATGTACCCGCTACGGACGAAGAGTATATGTTGGATTAAATTAAGGTAATGTTTCTAGATAGCGACGATAATAATCCCAACAGGCGGCTTGGTAGCTAAACTCTCCAGCTTTAGAAATTGATCTCCTTGAGGATTTTAGCGACTTGATTCTGCAGATCTGCGATTGCGCCATCGTTCAAAACATAGTAGTCGGCCATGGCAATAGGGGCGCCTTTTTCGAGATTCTCGATTTCGCTATAATCGCGCTCGCGGATTTTTTGGCCATCAAAGGGGCGCTCGGGGCGGTTGGCAACTCGTTCGTAGCGCAGGGCTTTTGGAGTGACGACAGCCAAAAAGGTTAATTCTCCAGGGAATTCGTGCTTGAGGGCTTTATATTCGGTCCAAGAGTACACTCCATCAAGGATAATGCGCTTTTGCCCGGCTTCAATTAAATCTTTGGTCTCGGCAATGGCCTGTCGGACGACCCAATCTTTGCCTTCGGTATTACGAATCATCTCGCGGAATTCGCGTTCGTTATCAGGGCTATATTCAATGCCGCGTTTTTCCATTTCTTTATAAATCATGCCTCCGAAGTAGACTTTGGGGAAGCCATGTTCTGTTAGGTAGTCGACTACAACTGATTTGCCGCTGCCGCTCATGCCAACAATTGCTATGATTTTTACGTCTCGAGTTTTCATATGTTTAATTATAACATAGTAAAAGCTGGCCTGGTTAGTTGTCGATAGTACAGTAGTATGTTGTAAAAACCGAACAAACTATATTTGTGGTCGTGGTTAGGGAGATGGTATAATGAGGATATGAAGCGCTTAGTAATTATTGATGGAAAATCGGTCTTTTATCGTGGGTATTATGCGATGGGGGCATTAGCCACTAGTGAAGGTGTGCCAACTGGGGGGATTTATGGTTTTGCGGCGATTGCGATGGAAATTGTGCGACAGTTGGATCCAACGAAGGTGGTGGTAGCTTGGGATGCGAAGAGCTCGGTTTCGAAACGGCGAAAAATTTATGCGGATTATAAGGCTGGGCGCACGAAGCCTGGGGATGATTTCTATGCGCAAATTCCATATTTAGAGGATTTAGTGAAGGCCTTAGGTTGGGATTTTGTGGAGTGTGCGGATTACGAGGCGGATGATATTATTGGAACTTTGGCTTTGCAGGCGGATGACGAAGGTGACTATGATACTTTTATCGTCTCTTCTGATCTCGATATGTTGCAGATTGTGGATGACAATACTAGAATGTACCGAATCTTGAAGGGCTTTACACAGCTTGAAGAGCTAGACGTGGCGGCGGTAGAGGCGAAATATGGGATTAAAAAATCGCAATTTTTGGATTTGAAGGCTTTGAAGGGTGATGCTTCGGATAATATTCCAGGGGTGCCGGGAATTGGTGAAAAAACGGCGGTGAAGCTACTAAATGCTTATGGTACGGTAGATGGGGTTTATAAGCATATTGATGAGATTACGGGCGCAGTACAGAAGAAATTGATTGCTGGGGAAGAGAGTGCCAAGATGTCTTATCAGCTTGCGAAGATTATGACGGATGCACCGGTGAGGTTAGAGGATTTGCCAGATCTCGAAATTAATCAAAATCGTATTGTAGCGGCACTAGAGAAGTTGGAATTTCGGAGCTTGATTCGCAAGTTCAAGGCTGTACAAAAGGAACAAGCTAGCGAAAATGCCGCTAGAGGTACGCAGGAGGGTCTAGAAGGCTTAGAAGATTTGGATAGCCATGACACAGCGGTTCGGAAGCAAAAGGCCGCTAGGGGGTCGGCAAAGAGCCATAAGCGCATAAAAACACCAGTGGTAGATTATGGACAGCAAACTTTGGAGATTGTACGGGAATTACCAGATGGGACTTTGGTGAGTTGGAATGTGAAAGATTTGATGCACAAGAATGCGAAAGTAGCGGAGCAGATTTTGACGAGGACAAAGTATTGGGATTTGGGGCAGGCGGCATTTTTGCTGAATCCTTTGATGAGGGAAGTGGATCGAAGCGATGAGTGTTTAGCCTATGAGGTGCAGAAGACAGAGTTCGCTAAGCGCACGGAGCTTTATATAGTGTATCGCGAGTTTGATTTACCTTTGATACCGGTACTCTATAAGATGGAGAAGCGGGGGATGTTGATTGATCGGGGGTATTTTGCTCGTTTGAAGGTGGAGTTTGAGCGCGAAGTGGCGGGGAAGGAGCGGACAGTCTGGGAGTTGGCGGGCACGGAGTTTAATGTAAATTCGCCGGTGCAGCTGGCTGACGTGTTGTTTAATAAGTTGGCACTTTCGACTAAGGGAATTAAGAAGACGGCGCGGGGGTATTCGACTGGGATTAAAGAATTGGACAAGTTGCAGGACCAACATCCGATTATTAAGGCGATCAAGGAGTATCGTGAGGCGGCGAAGCTGCTTTCGACCTATATTGCGCCTTTGCCAGAGCTAGCAGATACTCATGGGCGAGTGCATACTACTTTTAATCAAGATGTGACGGCGACGGGGAGATTGTCTTCGACGAATCCGAATTTGCAAAATATCCCCGTGCGAACAGAGGTGGGGAGGCGGATTCGTGAAGGGTTCGTGGCGGATGAAGGTAAAGTATTGGTGAGCGCGGATTATTCGCAGTTTGAATTGAGGCTGGCTGCGGCTCTTGCGGGTGATCAAGATTTGATTGAAGATTTTAATAACGATGTGGATATTCATACGAAGACTGCTTCAGAGGCTTTTGGGGTGCCAATGGAGGAAGTGTCTAAGGCTCAGCGCCGTGCAGCCAAGGTGATTAATTTTGGTATTCTCTATGGTATGAGTATTCGGGGGTTGGCTGAGGCGGCGGATATGCAATATTATGAGGCGAAAGACTTCATTGAGCACTATTTTGAACTGAGGAGACCGATCAAGGATTATCTGGGGGGGATTTTGGAAGAAGCTAGAGAGAGGGGCTATGTGGAGACTTTGTTTGGTCGCCGGCGGCCAACTCCGGATGTGAAATCGAGTAATTTTATTGTTCGGACAGCGGCGGAGAGGGCGGCGCAGAATATGCCAATCCAGGGAACAGAGGCGGATTTGATGAAGCGGGCAATGATTACACTAGACAGGGTTTTGCCGCAAGGAACTGAGATGGTGATGCAGGTGCATGATTCGGTGATTGTGGAGTGCAAAGAAGATTTAGCAGATGAAGTGGGGCAGATTTTGAAACGGGAGATGGAAGCGGTTGCGCCAGAATTGCCCGTGAAGCTAGCGGTGGATGTGTCAGTGGGGAAGAATTGGGGAGAGTTGTAGGGTCTATGTCCGCTGCTTGGTAATACTAGTCAGTGAAATCACTAAAATATCACAATTATGCTTGCAAAAATTGTGAGATTTTTGCTGCTCTAGGAACTAGGCTAATGCTAGCTTGATATCTTTTCTGAGTGTAGAGAGTCTTTTTGGCTTCCGCCTTCGACTGGTGGGGAAAGGAGGGTTTGCTATGATGAAGCTTTTGAAGAAATTGATCATTATAGTTAAGATTACTATTATAGTCAAAAAATGAGTTGTCTCACGACAACTCAAAAAACCTTATAACTTAAGCTTATCAAAGTTTAGGTGAATGTCAAGCTAGGTTGGCCTTTTAACTAATTTCTAATTAGTATACCAAACAGCGGACGGGGAAACCGAGCCAACGAGCACTGTTATTGGACGGGTAAACACCTGAAGGATGGAAGTAGAGGTAGTAAGCTTTAGCATTCCAGGTGCCAGTACCGTAAGCTGTAGCGATATGAGACCAACCGTGGCCATTGATGCCGAAGGACCTCAGAGCGCTATTAGTAAGATCGATGCCCCCGCTACGGACGAAGTATACACTTGCGGGATGACTCCAACTTGTGGTGCAATAGGGTGGTGCTATTGATAGTTTTCTTCACAAGATAGGTGCTAGCTTAAGGGATTAGGAAATCAGTGTAGATATTGGATACACCCAGACCGTGAAATCTTTGAGCTTCGGCATAATTATTAATGGTATGAACAGCAATTTTGATACCCTGAGCTTCCCAAGAGCTGATATTATCTGGGGTGAGACTAGTGCTGGGAATAGTAATGAATTTAACACCAGAACTTTGAGAGAATTCGATAACATTTTCTGTGGTCCAGTTTGGATTGGCATAGAGAGTGTAGATGATGGACCTCCAGGGGTAGACTTCCATGACCCAATCCAACATTTGTGGATGATAGATTTGCACTACGAAACGATCAAGTAGGGTGCTATCAATGTTTTTTGCGGATTCCAAGAAGGCGCTAAATTGGTCTTGAACGTGTTGCTTGTCAGTGTATTTTGTATCGGTAACGATATAGATATCCGGATAATTTTGCATTAGCTTAAATAGCTCTTCTAGGTTGACAGGGTGATATTTGCCGTACCACAGGGAAGACATAAAATTATCATAAGTGAATTCGCTGGATTTTGAAGTATCAATCGGAACGTAACCGTCAGCTTGGAGAGTAGCATTGGTTTGCCAGTGCCCGTCGTCATGTGCGAGGACGGTTTTACCATCATTTGTTATGAAAAAATCTACCTCAAAGACTCGGTGTCCGAGCTGATAATTGAGCAAAAAAGCTTCATAAGAATTAGTATAGGTATCTCCTAAAATTCCCCCAAAGGCATGGGCGATGTATGGATTTGTAGTCCAAGAGTAGTCGAAGTTACGTACGTTACTATCTTCTATTTCTTCTGATGTGCTGCTTTCTGGAGCTTTTATCCAGGGAGCCTTGGAAGCGAAATAAAAGATTCCACCTAGAAGAGCCAATGTGATTATGCTGATACTGATAGGAAGAATGATTTTGTTGGTTTTGACATTCATAGTCATATTATAGCATAGATTGAGAGGTGTGATATAATGAGGGTATTATGCCAGAGTTACCAGAGGTAGAAACTGTAAAAAGAGGGTTAAAGCCGTTTATTTTGAACAAAAAAATTGTTCAGGTTGAAGTCAAGTCAGATAAGGGATTTCAGGGAGCAGAGGCCGATGTTAATGAGGCTAGGGCAATTGGTCTAAGGCGCAGAGGTAAAGCCTTGTTAATAGATCTGGATAATGGTTTTACCTTGATGATTCATCTGAGAATGACGGGGCAGCTAATTTGGAGGGGAGCAAGTCTAAGTGAACAGACAGTATCTGTAGAAACAGAGAACCAGTTCGCCGCGGGGCATCCTAGCAAGAATTTTACGTCAGAATTGCCCAATTCTCAGACTCGAGTAATTTTTGTGTTCAGTGACGGGAAACTATTTTTTAACGATCAGCGAAAATTTGGTTTTGTAAAGGTGCTACCTACAACAGAGGTGGAATTGGATAAATTTATTGCTCAGCTCGGCAAAGAGCCTTGGGAGATGCAGCCTGGTGAATTGTTCGAAAAATGCCGTCGGCATGCGCGCGCACCTATCAAGGCAGTGTTATTGGATCAAAAAAACATTGCTGGACTCGGTAATATTTATGCGGATGAATCATTGTTCTATGCTGGGGTGCATCCAGCTACAATGGCAGGGGCTTTGACTGAGGAGCAGGTGGCGAAGATCTTGGAGGGGGCTTGTAAAATTATGACTGCGGCGATCGAATCGGGGGGATCGACGATGGCGACCTACGTGCGTCCAGATGGTACGACGGGGGATTACCTGGAAAAATTTGCTCAAGTCTTTCGTCGGGAAGGTAAGAAGTGCTATAAGTGTGGCTCGGTAATTGAAAAAACGCGGTGTGCTGGAAGGGGGACTCATGTCTGTCCGACTTGTCAGAAAATGCCCTCAGAAGGCACGGAGAGGGCCTAGGAGCTTATGCTTAGGGTTTTTGTGGGTGAAGATCGGGTTGGAGCTGAGAAGGCCTTAAAACGGGCTCTAAATGCGAATTATGAGGTATTTGATGGAGAAAATTTGACCCTTATAGATTTACCAAGTATTTTTCGGGGGACTTCATTGTTTGAGACGGAGAAACGTCAGATATTGATTAAAGATTTGAGTGAAAATACTGCAGTATGGGAAAAAGTCGCTGAATATGCGGATACGGATCATGAGGTGGTGATTTGGGAAGCGAAGATTGATAAGCGGTCGGCAGGTTACAAGAATCTTAAATCTAAGGGTGTGGAGATAAAGGAATTCGCTCTGAGGAAACCACCAGAGGCAAATTTAGTGTTTGGGATTTTAGATACAGCTATGAGTGATGGTAAACGAGCGATAGAGATGGTGGAGAAAATTCAAGAGAGCCAAGATCCGTATATGTTCTTTGGCTTGATGGTAACGCAGGGCTTGAAAAAGTTTGCCACTAAACAGGGTGTAAAGGAGAGGGAGTTATTGAAGCGCCTAGCCGAGCTGGACTTACAGATGAAGACTACCACGATTGAGCCTTGGTTGTTGGTGAAAGCTTTTTTACTGGAGGTATCAGGAGATTTTGGTCGCTAAAAAATTAGCAGTATATGAGTACTGCTAATTGATCTGTGTTCTAGGTCGTCGATTTAAGCTTTGGCGGCTTTTGCAAACTTAGCCAGGGAAGCTTTGCGGCGAGAAGCGGTATTTTTCTTGAGTAAGCCTTTTTTGACGGCTTTGTCGTATTCAGATTGAATTTTGGCCATGTTCTCGGCGACTGGGTTATCTTTGAAGGCTTTTAGAGCGGCTTTAATATCTTTTTTGATTTGTTGGTTGTGAGCAGTGCGTTTTTCAGCTTGGCGCGCAGCTTTCTTTGCGGATTTAATAATCGGCATTAAAATTTCCTCGAAGTTAGTTAATGATTGATTTACTTTAGATGATTATACCGAATTTTTTTGAAAATGTAAAGAGGGGAAATGGGGATTTTGTAGAAAGTCTTGAATTGACTTATTTTATTTCGCAGAACTGTAGATTAGGAGGTATTAATCGCCTACTTAGTATACCAAACAGCGGACGGGGAAACCGTAGGAACGACCGTACGGGCCGTAGGACGGGTAGACAGTCGAGAGATCAAATGCGAGGTAGTAAGCATTAGCTGCCCAGGTACCAATCCCATAAGCCACGGCTGAGCGAGACCAATCGTTGCCAGTTCTACCGGAGTTCCTCAGAGAACCGAAGTTCAAGTCGACATTCCCGCTACGGACGAAGTAAAGAGGTGATGATAAAATGTTTGAATTTAGGTGAAAGTTTGATATAATGATTGGTGTGAGATGGGTCGCTAACTCAGTTGGCTAGAGTGTCTCGTTTACACCGAGGAAGTCGGGGGTTCGAATCCCTCGCGACCCACCACGATGAATTATTAGGATGGTTTTAGTTGTTTGACTCCTGTAAATCGTTAGTTCTAGCCGTTTTATGGTCACTTTGTGATTGTAGAGCGGTTTTTTGTCCGCTGGTCCTTATCATGAAACAGCAACAATATGAATTAGTATACCAAACAGCGGACGGGGAAACCGAGCCAACGAGCACTGTTATTGGACGGGTAAACACCTGAAGGATGGAAGTAGAGGTAGTAAGCTCTAGCAGCCCAGGTACCAGCCCCGTGAACAGTAGCAATACGAGACCAATCGTAGCCATTGACACCGAAGTTCCTCATAGCGCCGGTATTGAGAGCGACATGCCCGCTACGGACGAAAATATTCATACTAAAGGTGTAGCAGTTTTGGCATACTACTACACCTTGATTAGCTTGGCCGCAATTGTTAGCGACGTCGTTTCAGCGGGCTGAAGCAGAACCTTTTAACAGTAAGACCAAGACCACCTAGAGTAACCGTAGCAGCAATACCGCCAAGGGCGAGTGCAATTACTGAAGCGGAATTATCGCCATCTTGCAGAGAGCCAGTATTGGGTAAGGTGGGTAGAGTTTTTAATGTAGTTACTTTGCTCAGATCAACATTAAATTCGGGGTTGATGGCTTTGGCGGCAGCAACCACACGACCGTAAGCGACGGTGAGGGTATCAGTATTATAGTTACTAACTTCTTTGCCTTGGTTCTGGAACCAAGCGAGGTTGGCATTGATATAGCTAGGGAATAGTTCCCAATAATGATCAGTAGAGGCTGCATAGAGATCGGCAGATTTGACGTAATTGGCGGCAAAAAAGCCGTATTTGTCATATTCTCCTACCGAAGTAGCTAAGGAGGCAAGAGATTCTCCATTCATACTATTAATGCCTACGGTTGATGCACCGACGACAGGAAGTAATTTGTTAAGAGTGGCTACACCCTCATCATAAAGAGATTGACAGCTATCGACTAGTGCGCTGAAATCATGATCACTGTTAATTTCTCGATTGTCCTGTTTTCCCGTATCGGTTTCTGGAGGCACGATGACGACATAACGACTGTCGGCTTTACCAAGATTGATGAGTTCTAGAAAAGTCTTACTTTGAAGTTCGGTTTGCTTGGACTCGTTTAGGGTGCCGTTTTGGGTAGCTAGGGCAGTAATAAGCTGGTTCCTAGCAAATTCACCTTCATCGATTAATGTCCATTTGTTTGGTGTCGGGCCAGTAGTAGTTTGGTCTTCTGCAGCTCCGTGGTCGATAGTGCTGTCGCCCATGACAATGATAGCAGCGAAACCTTTAACTTGATGGATGGCATATTCAATTTCGACGAGATCTTTAAATTTGGGAATCTTGGTGGCAACATCATTGATGGCGGCACTGACCGCTTCGACTTTGTTGAGACTACTGATGGATTTGAGGGCAGTGGCATAATTAGCCTTGAGGGCATCTGGCATAGGCGGGGCAATGGCTTTAGTTTGTTCATTCGTGACCTCATCGCCACTAGTAGTTGCTAAATCTGCAGAATTAGTGACTTCATCCGTTTCTTCATCTGTAGTATTGGTTTCTGGGCTTGGTTCAGGATCTGCCGTCGTAACTATATCGGCGCCAACACGGGTTTCGGCAGCATAGGCTGCATTATTGATGCTGGTAGCTCCAATCATAAGAGTGGCAACTAAGAGGATTGCCATTAAACTTTTGGAAATATTCATAGATTTTCCTTTTTGTGTTTTTATGTTGATATATTATATGACCTTGTTAAGCTTAATTATAATGGTAATTGTGGTGTTGTCAAGACTTTTAAAATCATGATTTTTATCTGGAGAATCCTAGCATAAATCAGTTGTATAATTTATTTAACTATAAACATTTTTAGCTTAGTGCTATAATTTTATTAGGATGAACAAAAAAATTAAGCAAGGGAAGAGATAAATGAATTGGCATGATTGGTCATACATTTGGTCGCAGATTTTTACCGTGGTAGAGTATGGTTTGCTCGGTGCGTCGTATTTGGCGAAGAATCGCAAAGCTGTAGTGTTATTAGATATTGCCTCAATGAGCTGTGGGATTATCGCCTTTATATTCTTAGGAGCAGATCTGGGAATGGCGATGTCGATAATTATTTTGCTGGCGAATTTTTATTATCTTTGGGATGAACATAAGCATAGTGCCAAAGAACGAGCAAAATTACATGTGCGGGATTATGTTGTGCTCGCAGTAGTGCTAACGGGGATTTTGGTGGTGACGATTTTGACTTATGACGGGCCTTTGAGTTTGTTGTCAGTGGCGGCGACGGTGTTATATGAAATTTCCATTTGGCAGAAGAGTACAAAAATTTACAAATTGCTTGGTATACCAGTGGCATTTTGTTGGATGACTTACAACGGATTTGTGCAGTCAATTTTTGGGGTAGTATGCGAAGCTGTGATGTTTATTACCTCAATTAGTGGCTATGTACGGGAGCTGCAGGCGGAGAAGAGAAAGAAATCTCGTCGACGAAAAAAATGACCGTTGGTCAGTATTAATTTAGGAGAAAACTGACGATTGGTCAGTTTTCTCTTTTAGGTAAGGGTGTGATATAATGTAGAGGTAATAATTTCTAGTAATACACTAGAGGAAAGGATAAAGCTATGGAAGAGCAATTAGAAAAAATGCGTCATACCCTCAGTCATGTTTTGGCAGCTGCGGTACAGGAGCTTTATCCAACTACAACTTTTGGGATTGGTCCGGCGATTGAGAATGGATTTTATTATGACATTGACTTTGGCGAGACTAAAGTTTCTGATAGCGATTTAGCGAAGATAGAGAAAAAGATGCGGGGAATTATCGCGCGAGGCTGCCAGATGGTACGTCGTGAGGTTTCACGCGAGGAGGCTCTTAGCTGGGCCAAAAGTAAAGGTCAGAAGTATAAGGTAGAGCTAATTGAGGAATTGCCTGAGAGTGAGACAATTAGTTTTTATGATTTGGTTGATCCGAAGACCGGGGAAGTGTTGTTTATGGATCTCTGTAAGGGTCCACATTTGGAGGATTTGTCGGAGATTGGGGCATTCAAGTTAGATCGATTGGCGGGGGCATATTGGCGCGGTGATGAAAAGCGCGAGATGCTGACTCGGATTTATGGTTTGGCTTTTAATACTGAGGAAGAGTTGCAGGCATATCTGGATCAGCAAGAAGAAGCCAAGAAACGTGATCACCGTAAGCTGGGGAAAGAGTTGGATTTGTTCTGTTTCTCGGATTTGGTGGGGTCGGGTTTGCCTTTGTTTACACCTAGAGGGGTGATTCTGAGGGATATGTTGAATGAGTTGGCGCAGGGATATCGGGTGCGTTGTGGTTACCGTAAGGTTTGTATTCCACATATTGCGACGGTGGATTTGTATAAGACTTCGGGGCATTATCAGAAGTTTCCTGAGCTATTGAAGTTTGTGAGCTCCGAGAGTGGGGATGAGTTAGCTTTGAAGCCAGTGAACTGTCCGCATCATAGCCAGATTTTTGCCAGTGTGCCGCGTTCGTATAAAGAGTTGCCAGTGAAGTACCTGGAGACGACGATGGTTTATCGTGATGAACGCAAAGGGGAACTAGGTGGTTTGTCACGGGTGCGGGCGATTACTCAAGATGACTCGCACGTTTTTTGTACTGAAGACCAGGTAGAAGGGGTGTTTGGCGAGCTGATTGAGAGTGCTAAGGATTTGTACAAGAGAGTGGGAATGAAGCTGACTCTGAGGTTAAGTTTTCGGGATGATGGTGATGGCTATATTGGCGATGAACAGATGTGGGAAAAGGCTCAAGCGGCAATTGAACGGATGGCGAAAAAGTTTGAGATGGAGTATTTTATCGGTATAGGTGAGGCAGCGATGTATGGTCCGAAGATGGATTTCATGGCGGTGGATGCTCTCGGGAGGGAGTGGCAGCTCGCTACTGTGCAGTTAGACTATGCAATGCCGGCGCGTTTTGGGCTGGAGTATACGGATAAAGATGGTGGCAAAAAGACTCCGATTATGATTCACTGTGCTTTGCTGGGGGCAATTGAGCGCTTTATGAGTATCTTTATTGAACATACGGCCGGGTGGTTTCCGTTGTGGTGTGCACCAGAGCAAGTGAGGGTTTTGACTGTGAATGATCAAGCTGAGGATTATGTGAAAGAGGTGGAGAAGGCATTATCTGGGATAGTATTGCAGGAGCCGGTGAAGAATAATGAGCTAAGATTTGAAGTCGACCGTACGGATGACAGCTTAGGGAAGAAGATCAAGCGGGCGACGGATATGAAGATTCCAGTGGTGTTGATTGTGGGTCCGAAGGACGCTGTAGCTCGTGAAGTGAGTGTGCGCACTCGGGAGGGGGAAGAAAAGATGAAATTGGATGAGCTGCGGGGGTGGCTGGTGAGTCGGGCGGAGCAGTAGCTGAGCTAGATGATATACAACCATGTGCCGATTTAGACCATATTCCACCGTGTGTATTTGCATAACGCAAAGCATAGTAGTTAAGGCTAATGAGCCCGCTACGGACGAATTTCGGAGCAGAAATAGGATAAAAAACAGATCTGTGTATGTTGACAGTTTTTAATAAATGATAGCCACACTTATCGCTCATAACAGAGGTATAAGGAAAATTTTAGGTTATCAATTTTGTATTTTTGATAACCTAATTCCTATACTATACATCAACCACACTGCCGTCAGCTTTTAGCCAGAGGATCCATCTCAAGTAAGACAGTGTCCGTAGCGGGGGTGTCCGCTTGGACCACGGTGCTTTGCGGCGCTCTGGTGAATCTGGCTGGGGTTGGTCGCGCTCGAGTGTTGCTTACTCGTCTGCTACCTCGGCTAATGCCTACCCGCTGTACTTTAATCCTTCCGTCGTTAATCCGTCCTACGGCCCGGACCTTCGTTGGTACGGTTTCCCCGTCCGCTGTTTGGTATACTAAGTAGGCGAGTGTAAAAGCTGCTTGCAGATTTTACCGAGACTGCGCAAGTATACAACTCTACGGAGTAGAGTATACTATTTGGCTAGAGGAAAAGTTGTTTGCAACTTTTTATGTTATAATATAAAAATGAAAGAGATGGTAGTAGTAATTCTGGGTCCAACAGCTTCGGGTAAAACTGGGGTGTCAATTAAGCTTGCTCAAGAAATTACCCAGAATCATCTTGGTGGTTATGGTGGTGCAGAGATTATTTCAGCTGATTCTAGAGCGATTTTTAAGGGTTTAGATATTGGAACAGCGAAGCCTAATAAGGAAGAGCAAGCTGGTGTGCCGCATTGGGGAATTGATCTGGTAGAGCCGGGCGAGCGCTTTACGGTGGCAGATTGGAAAAAGTATGCCGAGGGTAAGATTGCGGAAATTCGTTCAAGAGGGAATTTATCGATAGTGGTGGGTGGCACTGGACTCTATATTGATGCTTTGGTGTACGATTACGGTTTTAGTGCAGAGAAAAAATTTGATCAGAGCGACCGAAATGAGATATGTTCAAATTATTTGCTCATTGGCATAGATTGGACTCCAGAACAATTACGCGAACGCATTGTTTTACGGGTGAATAAATTATTTAATGATAAGCTTTATGAAGAGACCAAGAGGGCTGCAAGTTTGTATAATTGGAATACTCAAGCGATGAAAAGTAATATCTATCAGTTTGCCTGGAGATATCTGCAAGGGGAAATAAGTTTGGAGCGAGCAAAAGAATTGCTCGCATATGACGATTGGCATTTAGCTAAGCGACAACTGACATGGTTCAAACGGAACAAAAATATTAACTGGTTGCCACTTGCTGATGTATGCCCCTATGTGCTAAAATGTATACAAGATGAGTAAGGAAGATAGCGCACCTATTGAAAAATTGTTCGGATCAAAGACTCGGGCGAAGTTGTTGGAGCTATTCTTTTCTAATACGACTAAATCTTATTATGTGCGTGAGATTACGCGAGTGATTGGTGAACAAATTAATTCTGTGCGACGTGAGCTGATGAATCTTGAGAGTATAAATATTGTCAAGAGCGAGACATATGATAATAAAGTATATTATTCTGCTAATATGAAGAGCCCTTATGCGCATGCTTTTCAAGAGATTTTTAATCCACATAAAGTAGCTGTGCCTGTGAATGTAAATACGGTTGCTCCGGTGAAGATTAATCGGATGTTCCGCAATAGCAACTGGGAAGAGACGATTAGACCAGTGACGAGGTACTTAAGTGCTTTGATTGTAACTAATCGGTTGCCGGGTCAGGAAGGGATTGATATGTTAGTAATTGGTGATGATCGAACAAAGAAGTTGACGCGTTGGGCAGAAGTAGTGGAGAAGCGCCAGGGTCGACCGATGAATTATGTAATTATGAGTCGGGATGATTATTTATATCGTAAAAGTGTTCGTGATAAGTTTATTTCTGAGGTGATGGAGATGGAACTTGCGGAGTTGTATGATCCCGAGCGGATTATTCAGGCAAATTAGAGTATAATAGGTTCTGAGGAGGAAAGAATGTTTGAGATTGAGAGTAAAGACCCAGATGAAATTACGATTTTGACGAAAACTCGGACGATCAAATTTAATGTGGCGAGAGAAGAGATTGATGCGTCTCTAGAAGTGGGGAAGATTATTGGTCCAGGTGAGTTTGAGATCGGCGAAGCGGCTATTCGGGGAATTGCAGTTAAGACTGGGGGTGAGCAGAAGACAATTTATGATGTGGCAATTGGTAATGTGCGGGTGGGTATTATCGGTGGTATTGAAGAAGCGATTTCTCTGGATGAGTTAGGGGTGGCAGATATCCTGTGTACGAGTTCGGTACGGGCGGTGCGTGAGATTGAGCCAAAATTGGTGGTAGCGATGGGGAATGTCGATGGAATGGTGACGGAACTGAAGCTGTCCGCAAGGACTGAGAAGAAGCTGAAGGTGAAGAGTAAGGATGCGCTGCCGGCTGCTCTGGAAGTAGTGACCTTGGTTTAGAGGAAGGGATTTCGTATGGCTTATGTTTTGTCGATGGTTATTACTTTGGTAATAGTCTTGATTTCGATGATTTTGCATGAGTTGGCACACGGTTTGGCGGCTTATGCTCTAGGTGATGATACGGCAAAGCGAGAGGGGCGGTTAACTTTGAATCCTTTTAAACATTTGGATCCGGTTTTGTCTTTCGCTTTACCAATGGTGTTGTTTTTGACGGGTGGTCCGATTTTTGGAGGGGCGAAACCAGTGCCAGTGGATTCACGTAATCTGAAACACGGAGTTTGGGGGATGGCTTTGGTGGCGATTGCTGGACCGGCGATGAATTTCGTGTTGGCGCTTGTAGCTTTTTTGCTAGGTCACTTTACTGGATGGTTTGGTGGAACGGAGTGGGGAGTGATTTTGATGAGTTTTGTTTCGGTTAATTTAGGTTTTATGGTGTTTAATTTAATTCCTATTCCGCCATTAGATGGCTCAAGAGTTTTGTATGCTATCGCCCCGGATCCAGTGCGGGATTTTATGCAAAAAGTAGAGCCTTTTGGCATTATTATAGTTATGATGTTAGTGATTCTGGTGCCAAGTTTTATTGCTGTAGTGATGGGTGGAGCCATGGACGCGATTTTGCAAGGGTTTTATTGGCTGGTGGGTGTTCGTTAGAGAGTGTCTGCTGTTTCCTAATATATTACTTATGGCCCTAGCTCTACTTATGGCCCTAGCTCGTAATATGGTTTTTTGTATTCCTGCTACTACTTTCTCAGTCCGGGTGGAGCAAGGCTTATCTAAAGATGCGCCTTAGCTCCAGCCCTTCGAGCTGTCATGACTTCGAGAAGTAGTAGCAGAAATACACTAACACTCATCTGCTAGCTAATATCAATTGCTAACTATGTATACCAAACAGCGGACGGGGAAACCGAACCACCGGACATAATTAGTGTTTGCGGTAGAATCCACAGGGCCGAAATAGAGATAGTAGGCTTTAGCGCCCCAGGTACCAGCCCCATAAACCGTAGTGGTGTTTGACCAGCTATCGCCATAACCGCCAGTGTCTCTTAGGGCGCTATTGTTAAGATGTATAAGCCCGCTACGGACGAAGGATATTGGGGTGGAGGTTCTATATTGTTGCTGAATAAGATAGAGTATGCTATTATGGGGGTAACCCTAGTGGCGGCATGATTTTCCTGAATAATCATGTTTAGGGATTTCGTGGCTCATCTCTGCGGAGATGTCGCATAAGATTTTACCCACCTTGTACATACACAAGGGAAAACATCGTTACTAGGGCCAGGAGCACATTAATGGTGATTATTGTGTTGGGAGAGGAAGATTTGTCGTTGCGCTAATGTGTAGCTAGTGGTTTTCCTATTCTGTAATAATTCACTATTGCTGTGCTCTTGAGAATTTAAAGATAAGGTGGAGAATGAAACAAAGAATTAGGGTGGTTGGTATTATTCAGAGGGGTGCAGACGTCTTGATTATGAAGAAGTCTCAAGGACGGGTTGATGGGGTGCCCATGTGGGAGTTGCCCACGGGCAAGATTAGGTTTGGTGAACAGCCAGAAGAAGCTATGGACCGTACATTGGAGGAATATTTAGGAATTGAGGTGACGGCTCAAACGAAATTGCATGATGTGGTGACTTTTATGGCGCCGCAAGGTTCAAGCCAGTTGAGCAACTTGTATATTGTGTTTAGTGTGCGGTTGGATGAGTCAACTAAGATGACAGCGAAAGATCGTTATACAGCTTATAAATTTATAAATCCAGATGACATGGCTAATTATCGGATGGATGAGGCCAGCGCGATTGTGTTAGGTATGGAAGGGCACGTACATTCGCGGACTAATTATAAAGAGGTGGCTAATAGTGCGACAGTTTACGTTGATGGTAGTAGCCGAGGCAATCCTGGTCCTTCTGGGATTGGTTATTATATTGTGGGGGAGAATGGTCAGGTTTTGGCGGAAGGCGGTGAGTTCATTGGGTTTGCTACTTCGAGGGTCGCGGAGTGCTATGCTTTGAAGGAAGGATGTGAACAAGCGATTGAGTTGGGTTTGAAGACGGTGCGTTTTGTGAGTGATAATTTGATGTTGGTGAATCAGATGAATGGGATTTATAAAGTCAAAAATCGGGATATTTTGCCAATTCAAGATGATATACACCGTTTGTTGGAGTATTTTGAGGCTTGTGCCTTTATTCATGTGACAAGGGAGCAGAATACTCGGGCGGATGCACAGGCTAATTTGGCAATTGATCGTCAATTTGCAGAGTAATTGTTCTTTTATGGAGCCTTGTCAGGGCAGATAGCATATGATACAATTAGACACGGAAGGGTGGCCGAGTGGTTGATGGCACCGGTCTTGAAAACCGGCAAGTTAGTAGCTTCGCAGGTTCGAATCCTGTCCCTTCCGCCAGGGAGTTTTGGCTATGGTGGGCTTTAGCTCACGCATAGACAAAAGTTGCTTGGAAAGCAACAACAGGAGGCGAACCTAGGTTCGTTATCGAGCGGAGTGAGATTATTATCCTGTCCCTTCCGCCAGAAGGTTGTTTTGTGAAACCTTCAAATGTGGTACCGTAGCTCAGATGGTTAGAGCGTGGGACTCATAAGCCCAAGGTCACTGGTTCGATCCCAGTCGGTACTACCAATAAAGGAAACTCCTTTGGGAGTTTTATTTATTGGTGATTGGTGCCGTTCGCATTGGTTCGTTATCCGCCCGGTGCGAAGCATGACGGCGCGGATTGACCTTCCAGTCGGTACTAATTTTTTGTTTTTTCGCACGTCAGTGCATATTTAATGCTGTGCGGGCGGTAACGAATAATATATAGATGGTTACCATTGCTATAATAAAGTTAAACACTAGATAGGCAGCAGCATTGATAGTTGCTTGTTTAGGAGTTAAGAAGTTATCATCCAACCTGCATCATGGTCGTAATTTGATAGGACTGCCATTGATTATATATGTTGGATCGTTAAGTTACAAGCTAATTGATTATGATTAGACTTTTGCGATAAAACATGCTATCATTATGAGGAGCCTGAAAGACAATCGCTTGGTTTACCAAGAGGAAAGTCCGGGCAGCACAGGGTACGGTAGTCGCTAACGGCGACCGTTCGTAAGGATAGGGAAAGTACCACAGAAACAAGGTTACCGAGCTTGCTCGGCAAAAGTGAAAAGAGTGGGGTAAGAGCCCACAGCACTGTATGGTGACATATAGTGGAGGCAAACCCTACCGGCTGCAAGGAATGCTAGACACCTTGACCCGAGGATGCATGCTCACCGCTAGAGCCAAAGAGCAATTTTTGGCCTAGATAGATGATTGTCAGTTCCTTTTAAAGGGGAATTACAGAACCCGGCTTATTGAAGACTCACAAAAACCACCTCTTGCGAGGTGGTTTTTGGTAATAATTGAACAATTTACTTGATTAGGCCTTTTTTCTTGAGGGTTCTCAAAGTAGAAGTAGCAACGTTAACCTTAATTTTTTTGCCATCTACAATCAAGGTCTTTTTCTGAATATTTGGCTTGAAGACTTTGCGGGTCTTGTGTTGGGAGAATGATACGTTGTGACCGTACATTTTTCCCTTGCCAGTAATTTCGCAGACTGCCATTATTTCGTCTCCTTTACAGTATTAACAACTGCTTCAAAGGCTTTTGGCTGATTGACGGCTAGCTCGGCGAGCATTTTGCGGTCAATGTTAACATTTTTAGCCTTAAGACCAGCCATGAGCTGAGAATAAGATAAACCAAGCTCACGCGAAGCATTATTGATGCGAGTGATCCAAAGTGCGCGTAAATCACGTTTGCGGTTACGACGATCGCGATAACTATATCGTAGTGATTTGATCACACCTTGTTTTGCTAGACGGTAACTGCGGGTGCGATAATGTTGCATCCCTTTAGCAGAGTCTAAAATTTTCTTGTGTTTGGTCCGTGCAGGCACACCGCGTTTTACTCTCATTTTAAACTCCTAATGCAGTTTTAACGTTTTTAGCAATTTTGCCATTCACGAAGGCAGCAGTTTTCATGTTGCGCTTGCGGGCTTTGGATTTTTTGGCAAGAATGTGGTTGCCATAGGCGCGCTCGCGAGCTAGTTTACCAGAACCAGTAATCTTGATGCGCTTAGCGGTGCCTTTATGCGTCTTTAACTTTGGCATAGCGGTTTCCTTTAGATTATTATATTAGCACTTTAATTATGTTAGTGCCAATACGGGTTGATATTCGGAAAGTGCGACCAGGGAGCCATGGAAGTAGGAAATTACTTCTTCTGTACCCAATCTGGTAATTCTATTATCAAACCGTAGTAAATTTACTTACGACGGATACTAATAGACAAATTGCGTCCGGCGAATTGAGGTTTGCCCTCGGTAACGATTTCAGTTTCTTCGGAAATGCGTTGAATAACTTTATCAACCATTTCTTGACCAATTTCTTTATGCGCCATTTCACGACCTCGGAAAATCACCATGATCTTTACGCGGTCGCCGTCTTCCAAGAAACTTTTAATCTTGCGGACTTTAATGTTCAAATCGTTGTCGCTGATTTTGAGACCAATCTTCATAGTCTTAAGCTCAGATTGTTTTTCGCGAGCTTTTTTGCGATTTTTAGCCTCCTCTTTCATCTTTTGGTACTGATATTTGCCCCAATCAATGACTTTGACAACAGGCGGGTCAGCATTAGGCGATATTTCAACTAAATCTACCCCTTGTTCTCGAGCGATCATTTGTGCATCACGACTAGACATGATGCCAAGCTGCTCACCATTAGTACCGATGACACGGACAGAAGGGTAACGGATCTCGCCGTTGAGTTTCGTTCTGGTTGGTTTACTAATAGTTAGCTTCCTTTCGCTTAGTTGAACTTGTCTAATTATAGCAAACTTTTCTGAGTAAAACAAGGGATTTTGGTGATTAATTGAGGGTGAAGTTTTGCCTAAAACTGAGAGCTTCAGCGATATGTGCACTTGTAATCTGATTGGAGTTTTCGAGGTCAGCGATGGTACGGGCTACTTTGAGCATTTTGAAATAGCCTCGAGCTGAGAGATTGAGCTTTTCGGCAGCCAAAAGACATATGTTTCTAGTGGTTTCATCTAGAGTAAGGTGTTGTTGTGTAGCCGTAGAGCTCAAATCACCGTTATAAGTTTCTTGTTTGTAGCGCCGGAACTGTCTCTGAATGGCTTCTGATATATTATTTTTTACAACATTATGTTCTGTATAATTTGGCAGAGAAGTTATATTTGTGGTAATAAGTTGCGACTGGGGTAAATTTTTCACCGATAAGATCATGTCGATGCGATCCAAGATGGGACCAGAAATTTTTTGATGATATTTCTCAATTTGAGCAGCAGAACATTGGCACTCGTGGCCGGGATCTCCAAAGTAGCCACAGGGGCAGGGGTTCATAGTGGCGATAAGCATGAAGTTAGCGGGGTAGACTACATGTTTGTTAGCTCGAGAAATGTTAATAGTGCCGTCTTCAAGGGGTTGACGTAGGGCTTCTAAAACATTGCGATGAAATTCAGGGATTTCATCAAGAAAGAGAATGCCATGATGAGCGAGGGAGATTTCACCCGGGGTTACGTGAGGTCCGCCTCCCAGAATAGCACTGGCGCTTGCGGTGTGATGAGGAGCACGGAAGGGTTTGCGGTTGATGATTTGATTGGGGTCACCGAAGAGGGAATGAATCTTAGTCATTTCAATTTGTTCCTGTTTGGTGGGGCTAGGGAGCAGATTGCAAGCGGTTTTTGCTAAAAGGGTTTTGCCTGATCCGGGAGGCCCATAGAGTAAGAGGTTGTGATGGCCGGCGACGGCAATGACGAGGGCGCGTTTGGCAAGTGGTTGACCAATAATTTGGTCTAGAGTATAGTCTTCTTCTGGATCTGTTGTGGTATTTTTCACAACATTCATGTTTTCTTCTGTTTGAGTAATTTTTACATCACTCGTTGTTTCGGCCTGACTATCTGTACAATTATTTTTGACAACGTTTTGTTCGCTTGATGCTGCTACCCCAGTACAAGTTTTTTGTACAACAGAGACGAGGGGATTTTGAGTACTAGAATTATGAGAATCTGGAAAAATAGTGTTCAAATCATTACATATTGTCTTCAGCCCTTGAAGATGGAGTACGAGATCACGGAGATTTTTTACCCCAATGATTTTAATACCTTGGATGAGACTAGCTTGGCGGAGGTTTTGATAGGGAACATAGACTTCATGGTACCCCTTGTCCAGAGCGGCTTCTACAACGTTGATAATGCCACGAACAGGTCGCAGCTGGCCGCTGAGTGATAGTTCGCCGATAAAGAGTCGATCTACTATGTCAGGCTCCAGGAGTTGCCCTGAGAGCAAAAGAACAGCTAGGGCGATTGGAAGATCGAGATGTGTGCCATCTTTGGCTAGCTCGGCTGGAGCTAGGTTAATAGTGACTTTGCGGGTGGGGAAACAGAGGTCAGAATTGGCGATGGCAGAGCGCACTCGTTCCTTAGCTTCGCTAATTGTCTTATTAGCCATACCAACGATATTGAAGGTGGGTAGACCTCGATTGGAGTCGCCTTCAACTTCTACGATGTGGCCATCATAGCCATAAGGGATGGCGGAGTAAACTTTTGCAATCATGCGCTAAGCCTAGCTGATGTGAGCGATTTTTGCAACCCCTAGACTGATTATTATATCTGTATAAGTTTTTTCTACAACGGCATAGTCTGAATCTGTTAGATTATTTTCTACAACATTAACAGTTATTACCTCTTGTGTTTGCGGTGAGTTGTAGTATAATTGGGGTAGTTGGGGCTGACAAAGCTTAGACGGATTATTAACAGACATCAGGCACGTCGATTAATACCGTAAGTATTACTAATAAGTGCAAAGAACACTACTAAGCATGTGCTTTACGCACCTGCATTTGCTTAAGATTTAATTATTTAAGCTGGTCCAAGGCTGATGTATCGTAGGCTGCGGATTATTAGATTACGATGCTACGGTGAGGGAAGTAATCATTCCGAACTCGACAATTTTGATTAGAGCTCTCACAGTTTTGTTATTTGCAGCTGTGGGGTTAAGCTGACGAAACAAATAACTATGCGTGTAGAATGGTGTCATGAAGATTTTTCGGACCCGGAGGCAGTATCCGGCAGCTCCACCATGTATTGTTTTATGTGGCCTGTGTGGGTCATTTTTTTGTTGGAATGCTAGTGAATCATACATAATGTGAGCTAAAAATTAGTCGCAATTTACTTGTGGAAAACTCTATAAAAAATCATAAAATTTTTGTACAAAAAGTAGTTGACTTAAGCACTGTCAAGCCATATAATAGAGATAGTTCTTGAATACAAAATTTATTCAGGAACCAAAAATAAACATAGTCCAAAAAATTAACTCCACACTCTACAAAAGACCGGTTTTCCTCGCAGTTACCGGTCTTTTTCTTGCCTGAAAGGGTCAAATATCTAGGAATTATACCTCGAAAGGGGTCTTTTTTGTTCTGTGATATGAACTAAAGGGGAACAAAGGTGATTGTTGTAGAAAATACAACAGTATTTCTAGGCAACTTTACAGATACAAAATTGCGTATGTTGTAATAATCACAACGGATTTTTGTAAAAAACTATTGAAATATAAACATAAGTGTGATATTCTAAGGACAGTCCAAGCAAACACACAAACACGGACAACAAAAAAGCAGATTAACAATATAAAAATGCGCAAGCGCAATTATGTTAATTCCACGGGCGAAAAGGTAATTTCTAGTCATAAATTACACTCCTAGGAGTTACCTACAGCTTGCGGAATTGCCAAGTGGTATTCCTCTTTGATAGTTAGAAGCGATTCTCGTTAGGGAATGTAAGACTTTGGCTCAGGAAGGGGACAAATAAAGCAAGCGACCTTGGGAAGGAGATGGGGGCAATCCCCCATTGACTTCTACCCGGGCGATCGTCAAGCCATCCTACTGCTCCCGATGCAGGAATGTGGAACTGGCTGCAAAGTCGTCCTTTATGGAACACTTTTGGTGGCGAGTTCTCAGGGATTTGCCGTCACGATCGCCCCGATGGAACCGGAAGACTGCCATAGTACGAGAGTATTATTTGGTAGCCTTTAGGCTCCTAGGGAGCAAAATTGATACCATGATATCACGTCGGGCAACCGTTTAGGTGACGATAATAGCGGTAAACTTAGAAAGACAGATCCTAAGTTAATTCCGGTAGTCTAAATCATTCTATGTCATAGTAATAGAGTGGTGGTGACCTATTATTAGTCCAAAACCTACAAAAAACAAAAACGCGAGCGCATTGAGGAGATTCACTGTTAGCACATTGACGATAAGATAACAGGGAATTGAATCAATCAGACATATGCCCCACTAGATGTGGAGCGGTCAAACAAAATAGAGAATGGGCTTTAGTTGTGGCCCAAAGTAACAATGTTTAAGCGCCAGATAACTGACCCATTCTCGCCTAGGATAGGTACATTAGGGTGCTCGCACCCGAAGTAGCAAAGGTACTGCGGTGGGCGGGACTCGGGTGTATCTATCCTTTTCTTGTAGAATCAGAGGTGTGGGGGTTAAAATTAGGGATGCAGTAAAGGTTTTGTTCAGTTTTTCAGATTGACAGTGTCTCGAGGGGAAAAGCAGTGACAGGTGGACGGAGAAGCGGAAAAGTGCCAAGGAAGGCATAGGCGGTATGATATAATGAGGGTATGCCAAAGCATCTGGTTCCGGTAATGAGTTTGATCGCAGCAGTGATTCTGCTGGCGATGTTGTACTTTACGACCCCGGCGGGCATTGGTCCGCTCGGGGTTTTGGTATTTTTTACAACATTTTATATATTGATTTTTGGGATTGCTGTGGGGGTGGTGAAAATTTTTACGCGTCTATCAGGTGGACAAAAGGGTAAACGTACTTATGTTTATGCGGCTATCATAGCTTTTGGGCCGATTATGTTGTTGCTGGCACAGTCGCTAGGTTCAATGAGCCTGGCGATGGTTTTGTTGACTGCAGGCTTTGTATTGTTAGCTTGTTTTTGGGTCAGTAAGCGCTAAAATATGTTAAAATAAGCATATGGATAATAGGTCAGCTAATCGTGGAAACATGCCGGTGGATGCAAAAGCATTTACGGAAGAGATTGATCGGGCGACTACCCCATTAAATGAGGTAGAGAAGGTAGGTGGTGATAAGGGGGCAGCGATGGGTTCGTCAGCTCAGCAGTTAGGTGGGTCGGCGATTTTTAGCACCACGGAGCTCGTGGGCATGGAAATGGAGGCAAATAAAGAACTGGCCCGAGATGAAGATCAGATTGAACATGCGGAGAAGTATGTAGGGGTGGAGTCGGAACTGCAAGCAGCTGAACGTTTGGCTGAAGACCAGGCAGATTTGCAGGCGGAGATGGGGATGGGTGATCCACTGACAGTGAAGGTGATGGCGAGGAGTCAGGAGGAGCTGAGTCAGGCCATGATGCCAGTAGTGAACAAAATAGTTAATCAACCGAAGTTTCGGCCAGCGGATTTGGTGAAGGTTTATAATCAAGGAGCAGAAAAAGCTCGTGGTATATTTGGTCGTAAGTTGGGAGAACGTAATTAATGCCTAGTTGGTTAATTGGTATTCTGATAGTCTTGGCTGTAGTGGTGGCGGCAGGGTTGGTGTGGTCGCGGCATATGAATCGACAGCGCAAGGCGAAGAATTATGAGCGCGGTCTCAAAATGGTGCCAATGTTAATTCATTTACCTCCGTCGACGGATGATATTCAAGGCGGTGGACGTGATGAACGTGATGTGACGAATGAAGCTCTGAGCCAAGCGCAAGTAATGTATTCGATTATCGCTTCGACCTTGACCAAAGGTTTTAAGAGCAAAGTCTATGGTCAGCGGCATCTGGCTTTTGAGATTGTGGCAGTGAATGGGCTGATTAAATATTATGCAGTGGTACCAACGGTGATTACCGAGACGGTAAAGCAGGCAATTATTTCGGCTTACCCTTCGGCGCGATTGGAAGAGATTGAGCAAGACAGTATTTTTGCCCCAGAAGTGACAACTGAGCAGATTGCGGGTGGGGAAATGACCTTGAAGAAGGAATTTGTCTACCCGATCAGCACTTACGAAGATACCCAGCGCGATGCGAGTCTGGCGATTTTGAATGCGATGTCGGTAACGAAACCAGGTGAAGGTTTGGCGCTACAATTATTATTCCGACCGACGAATGGTGAATGGACCAAGGCGGCGACGGAGAAAGTTAAAAATATCAAGGATGGAGTGAAGACGCATGATAGTGGGCGGAAGGTTCTGTACGAAATCGGTATGTTGATTAAAGATTTTGTTCAGGCTTTTATTCATCCACCAGAAGCACATGAAGGTTTGGAGTCTGAACAAAAAAGTTTATCAAACTTGCAGCAAGAAGAAATTGCGGCAATTGAACACAAAACTAAATATCCAGGTTTTGAGACTTTGGTGCGGGTGGTTGCGAGCTCGAATGCTAAGGAGCGGTCGGAGGCGATGTTGTCGAGCTTGGTGGCGGCTTTTTCGCAGTTTGAATCGCAAAATTATAATGGTTTTCAATATAATATATTGAAAGACCCGCGGAAACTGGCGGTGGATTATATTTTTCGGATGTTCCCGCAAAAAGTGGATGGGAATATCCTAAATAGTGTGGAGCTGGCCTCGATTTTTCATTTGCCAGCGCAGAATGCGATTCCGACTTCGCAGGTGGAGCGCCAGGCGATCAAGCAGGTAGATGGACCAGCGAAATTAGTGGAAGATGGGGTGCTGCTGGGTGTGAATGAGTTTCGTGGGGTGCAGAAACAGATTAGGCTGAGCGAGAATGACCGTCGGCGCCATACTTACGTAATTGGCTCGACGGGTATGGGTAAGTCGATTTTGCTGACCAATGTAGCCTATCAGGATATGTGTGAGGGGCGCGGATTTGCTTTTATTGATCCGCACGGCGATGCGGTGGAGTTGCTGCTGAGCAAAGTACCGGAGGATCGGATTGATGATATAGTGTATTTTGAGCCGGCGGATATTGAGCATCCGATTGGGATGAATATGTTTGAATTTACTACGGATGACCAGAAGGATTTCATTGTGCAAGAGGGGATTAGTATGCTGACGAGCCTATTTGACCCAAATAATCAGGGGTTCTTTGGTCCGAGAGGGCAGCATATGTTTCGCAATGCCGCCCTCTTACTAATGAGCGATCCTAACGGGGCGACTTTTATTGATATTCCGCAGTGTTTTACTGATCCAGAGTTTGTGAAGAGCAAGCTGAAGTATGTGAAGGATAAGGCAGTGTATGATTATTGGACGAAGGAGTTTCCAGCCAGTCAAAAGAGTAATGATGCCGGTGAGGTGATTACGTGGTTTTCTTCAAAGTGGGGACCATTCCTCAGCAATACAATTATGCGAAATATTTTGGGCCAGAAGAAGAGTGGCTTCAATGTGCGTGCGATGATGGATCAGGGGAAGATTTTCCTAGTAAATCTGTCGAAGGGTAAGCTGGGGGATATTAATGCGAATTTGCTGGGTATGATCTTGGTGATGAAATTCCAGCAGGCGGCGATGAGCCGGGCGGATATTTCCGAGGATGAGCGGCGAGATTTCTGCTTGTTTGTGGATGAGTTTCAGAATTTTGCTACGGAGAGCTTTGAGAGTATCTTGAGTGAGGCGAGGAAATATAGATTGAATTTGTTCTTGGCGAATCAGTTTATGACCCAGCTGACAGATAAGATTCGCGAGGGGATTCTGGGGAACTGTGGTACGATTATGTCGGGCAGGCTGGGGGTGACGGATGCGGAACTGATGGAAAAGGCCTTTTCACCAGTGTTTAATGCTGAAGATTTGCATAAGCAGGGGAATTTCCAGGCGATTGCGACGGTGATGATGTACAATGTGCCCAGTGCGCCTTTTACGATGAAGCTGTTACCGCCGATGGGCGAGTCAAATGCGCAGCTCTTAGAAAGTATGAAGACTTATACGGCGACGAAATATGGTCGTACGAGGGCCGAGGTGGAGCGAGAGATTAAGGAGCGCTGGAAGACAGCCGAAAAAACGCAAAGTGCCATAAATGCGCCGGAGAAGGCGGCTGGAGGAGAAAGCACAGTAAAACAGCCAGTTGCGGAGGCAACGAAAGTGGCGAATTCACCGCAGAGGTCAGCTGGAGGCTTCCTGGAGGCCTGGAAGAAAAAACGTGAGCAAATTAGCTCGGCGCCGACAGAACTGGCTCCTGTGAGCTCTGAAGAGCCTGTGGCGCCGGATACAGAGGTGAAGGAAGAGGCTGGTAAAGAGGCTACACAAGAAGTCGCAGAGGCGGCAGATGCCGAGGAACCAAAAGAAGCGGTGTTTAAGGTGAGGTAGAAGAGGAAGAAAATATGAACATTTGTGAAGGACGCGAATGGAAATTATATATTTGAAAGTCTAGAGAAAGTGGAATGAGGAGTGCAAGGTGATGAGCAAGAAACAGTTGAGCGAAGCCGAAGCGAGAGCGCTGCTAGCCGAGGTGACGATGGAAACCGAGCAGAAGCTACAAAAGGCGGCCAAGAGTAACCGCAAGATTATTGGGGTAATTGTGGCGGTGGTGGCGGTCTGTGTGGCGGGGCTGGTGATTGTGCTGGTGGAAACGGGTACCCATAGCGATTTATTCAGCAAATAAGCTTGATTTTAGATATGATCTGAGGTACAATGTAGAGGTAATGTAAAGCAGAGGTACATCAGGATGTCAGCAAAACAAACAAGTGATGGGCACGAATATGATAGTTCACAAATTCAGGTTCTAGAAGGTCTTGAGCATGTACGGATTCGTCCGGGCATGTATATTGGTAGTACTGGTTTTGATGGTTTACATCATCTGTTGAAGGAAATTGCTGACAACTCTATAGACGAGGCCATTGCTGGGTTCTGTACCCGGGTAGATATCACGATTCTGGTAGATGGTGGTATCAGGGTAGATGATAACGGGCGGGGGATTCCGGTGGATTTGCATCCGAAGACCGGGAAGTCGACACTTGAGACGGTGCTAACAGTCTTGAATGCTGGTGGTAAGTTTGGTGGGGGTGGCTATAAGGTGTCTTCGGGTCTACATGGGGTGGGGTCAAGTGTAGTGAATGCACTAAGTACCAAGATGGTCGCTGAAGTACGCAAGAATGGTAAGTTGCACCGGGTGGAGTTTGAGAATGGTGGTAAGACGGTTGGTGATGGCTTGAAGATTGTAGGGGATACGAAGGGCACAGGGACTTCGATTACATTTTATCCGGATGCGACGATTTTTAAGGAGACGACGGATTTTGATTATAATTGGGTGGTGAGCTATGCTCGGCATCAGGCTTATCTGACCAAGGGAATTCTGATTACGGTCAAGGACGAGCGGACGGGCGATAGAGAGGCATTTTATTTCGAGGGTGGTATTCGCAGTTACGTGCGTAAGCTAAATGAAGGCAAAGAAGTGTTGGCTGATGATATCTTCTATGTGGAGAAGGGGATTGAAGACTCAGAAGTTGAAGTGGCTTTGCAGTATAATGATAGCTATGCAGAGACGATTAAGCCTTTTGCGAATAATGTGTTGACACCGGATGGCGGTATGCATGTGATTGGCTTTCGAACGGCGATGACGCGGGTGGTGAATGATTATGCACGGAAGAACGGTTTACTCAAAGAGAAAGAGCCGAATCTGACCGGTGATGATATTAAGGAAGGTTTGACGGCGGTGATTTTGGTGAAACTACCGGATCCGCAGTTTGAAGGTCAGACGAAGAACAAGCTCGGTAACCCAGAGGTGCGGGGTTATGTTGATAAGGTGATGAGCGAGTATTTTGCCTATTATCTAGAGGAGAACCCAGCGGTAGCTAAGAAAATTGTAGGTAAGGCAACTCTAGCGGCGCGGGCACGCAAGGCGGCGCGGGCGGCACGGGATAATGTGATTCGCAAGGGGGCCTTTGAGGGGTTGAATTTGCCGAGTAAGCTAGCGGATTGCTCGAGCCGCGATCGTACGGAATGCGAGCTGTTTATTGTAGAGGGTAATTCAGCGGCTGGTAGTGCGAAGGAGGGTCGGAATCCGAAGATTCAGGCGATTTTACCGCTCCGCGGTAAGGTGTTGAATACTGAGCGAGCAAGGCTGGATAAGATGTTAGCTAATCAGGAACTGGTGAGCTTGATTAAAGGTCTCGGGGTAGGGATTGGTGATCAGTTTGACATTAGTGGTTTGAGGTATCACAAAGTGATTTTCATGACGGATGCGGATGTTGATGGCTTACATATTGCGACTTTGCTCATGACGTTCTTCTTTAGGTATATGCCGGAGGTAATCAAGGCGGGACATGTTTATTTGGCGAAGCCGCCATTGTTCGGGCTGACGAAGGGAACTGGTAGTAATCGCAAGATTGATTATGTTTATGATGAAGTGGCGCTAGAGAAGAAGCTGAGTGAGAAGATTGAGGAACGACGGGCAGCTGGCACGAAGATTGATGAGAATCAGGAGAGGTTTAAGCAGGCTGGATATACGGCGCAGAATCGGTTCAAAGGTTTGGGCGAAATGGATGCGAAGCAACTTTGGGAGACGACAATGGATCCTGAGAATCGGATTTTAGTACAGGTGCATATTAATGATGCAGAGAAGGCCGATGCAGTATTTACGAAGCTCATGGGCGATCAAGTAGATTTAAGGAAGAACTTTATCCAGGCGGGGGCGGCGACGGTTGATTTGGATGAGCTAGACTTTTAGGGTAAGAGAGAGGAGATTGTATGGCAAGTAGTGATGAGGACAGTAAGGTGAGGCCGGAAGAATTGAATGAGAAAGTAGAGAAAGATGCCAGTGTGGATGGGGTGGAGCTAGAAGGCCAGATTGTGGATGGTATTGAGCAGCGAGCCGTCGAGAGTACGATGGAGAGCTACTTCTTGCGTTATTCAATGTCAGTGATTATTGACCGGGCTCTGCCAGATGTGCGGGATGGTCTGAAGCCAGTGAATCGGCGGATTTTGTATGCTATGAACAAAAATGGCTGGAAGGCTCCTCATGCGACGGTGAAGTCGGCGAGGATTGTGGGTGAGGTGATGGGTAAGTATCATCCGCATGGTGATAGTTCGATCTATGATGCAATGGTGAATTTAGCCCAGCCTTGGAAGATGCGTTATACTCTGGTGGAGGGGCAGGGTAACTTTGGCTCAATGGATGGTGATGATCCGGCTGCATCAAGGTATACTGAGGCACGGATGGACAAGGTGGGTGCGGAATTGCTCACTGACATTGAGAAGGAAACAGTGGATTTTCGAGACAATTTCGATGGTAGTGAGCAAGAACCGGTGGTTTTGCCTGCGGCAGTGCCAAATATTTTGTTGAATGGTCAGATGGGGATTGCCGTGGGTATGGCAACTAACATCCCACCCCATAATTTGTCAGAGGTGATTGATGCGACGGTGGCTCAGATTGAGGATCCGACGATTAGTCTCGATGGTTTAATGCAGCACGTAAAAGGTCCGGATTTTCCCACTGGGGCGGAAGTTTATGGTGGTGCGCCGATGCGCCAAGCTTATGCTACGGGTAAGGGTAGTGTAACGATTCGGGCAGTGGCTGGGATTGAAGAGAAGAAAAATGGTCGTTATCAGATTGTGATTACTGAAGTACCATATGGGATGAGCAAAGAGGGGTTTATTGAGAAGGTCAGAGAACTGGTCTTAAATAAGAAGCTGGATCATATTGCGGATGCGCGCGATGAGAGCGCTCGGGGTAAGATTCGGGTAGTGGTAGAGCTGAAGAAAGATGCCTTTCCGAAGAAGATTTTGAACCAATTGTATCGGATGACAGGTTTGCAGACGACTTTCCATTATAATATGTTGGCGCTGGTTGATGGGGTGCAGCCAAGGATTTTGGGTTTGAAAGAAATTTTGGCGGAGTTTATTAAGCACCGGCAAAAGGTGGTCAGAAGAAGGACTGAGTATGAGCTGAGAAAGGCCAAGGAGCGCGCGCATATCTTAGAGGGGTTGAAGATAGCACTGGATAATATTGATGAAGTGATCAAGACGATTCGTGAGAGCTATGATGATGCTGATAAGCGGTTGATGGAGCGGTTTGGTCTTTCGGAGATTCAGGCGGCAGCGATTTTGGCAATGCAGCTGAGGAGGTTGCAAGGTCTAGAACGCGATAAGATTGAAGAGGAACTGAAGGAGCTACTCGCGCAGATTGCGGAATACGAGAAGATTTTGGCTAGTGAAGAAGAGGTGCTACGAGTAGTCAAGGAAGAGCTCTTAGCCATGAAGGAAAAATATGGCGATGAGCGTAAGAGCAAGATTATCAATCACGAGGTAGGGAAGTTCTCTGAGGAAGAACTGATTCCAGATGAGGAAAGTGTGATTTTGCTGACGACTGAGAATTATATGAAACGGGTACTACAGGGCGACTTTAAACGGCAGAATAGGGGTGGTAAGGGTCGTAAGGGTATGACTACTAAGGATGAGGATGTAATTGCTCAGATTGTGACGGCGAATTCGCATGATTATTTGTTATTCTTTACCAATCAGGGTCGGATTTTTAGACTGAAAGCTTATGAAGTGCCGCAGGCTTCGATGGTAGCTAAGGGTACTGCGGCAGTGAACTTGTTGAATATGCATCCAGATGAGAAGGTGACGGCGATTATCAAGCAGGGTGAGAATGTAGACGGATATTTGTTTATGACGACTAAGAAGGGTACGATTAAGAAGACGGCGGTGAAGGAGTTCTTGAACTTGCGTACTAATGGCATGATTGCAGTGAAGCTAGATGAAGGTGATGAGTTGAAGTGGATTCAGGAGACTACTGGTGGTAATGATATTGTGATTTCGACTTCAGCTGGGCAGGCTATGCGGTTCAATGAGCAAGATGTGCGTAGCATGGGGCGAAGTGCTAAAGGTGTGCGTGGTATTAGGTTGCGTCCGAAGGACGAAATTGTGGGTATGGATGTGATTCGTGATCGTGGCCAGAAGCTGTTAGTGATGTCGGCGAATGGTTATGGCAAGGCGACTCTGGCGGAGAATTTCCCAGCACACAAACGAGGTGGTGTCGGTATTAGAGTGGCTAGTGTGACAGAAAAGACTGGGCCGATTATTGCGGTGCACACTCTTGATCCGGCTGCTAAAGAGATTATTCTGATGTCGACTAAGGGAATTGCGATTCGGGTAGCGGTGAAGGAGATTCCGACTTTGGGGCGTGCTGCCCAAGGTGTGAGGATTATGCGAATGAATGATGGGGATGCGGTGGCATCGCTCGGAGTAGTGTTGCCAGGGGATGATGAGGAGTAGGGGTCCGCTGTCTTCCTAATACTACTCATAAGCTTCTTTAGTTCCTATTCTGTTCGAGACTCGTTATGGAAGGTAAGTGGAGCAGTAGAGTAATAATGATCCACTGCTAGTTTCTTTTAGTCTCTCACAGAATAGGAACTAAAGAAGCACTATACTAGTATTACCAAACAGCGGACGGGGAAACCGTTCCAACGAAGATCTGGGCCATGTGACGAGTTAACACTTGACGGACCAAAGTCGAGGTTGTAAGCTGCAGCAGCCCAAGTACCCATTCCGTAATTAGCGGCTGTTCCAGACCAATTTTGACTATTGTATCCAGATGCTCTCAGAGAACCATAATATAGACCAATGGCTCCGCTACGGACGAATAAAGTTGAATGAGCATTAGTTTCACCTCTGTTGTGTTGGGTTTGAACTTGTAATGTCATTACAAGTTCAACTATTCTTCGCCCTTAGGCGAAGAACTAGGTAGAAAAAGATCGGCACTCTCACCGCGAGATTTTTGAATGTCCGCCATCATACAGCTAGCCACTCAGGCTTTTTGATATGTTCTAATTTTGACGCGAAACTAGAGGAGTCGAAAGAAAAGGACTCGCCATATTTCTATGACGAGTTCCAAACCGCTTCTTTTTTATTTACTCTTTTCTTTCTTGAGGTTTGAGCAACGGAGAATCCAGGCAGTCCAGGCTGGAGTTAGGGTTTCTTGTTTTGTGTCCCCCTCTTTCACTCCCCCTTCTTCTCCCTTTCCCCCTGCCTGTCTTCTCCTACTCAAACATAATACTCATCATCCAACTAGTATACCAAACAGCGGACGGGGAAAGCGATCCAACGACGGTCCGGGCCGTATGACGGGCGAGACCCTGAGGTACTAAACCCAAACCAGTAAGAGCTAGCCGAGGTCGCAGAAGAGTAAGCTACAGCACTGCGTGACCACTTGTAGCCAATGTCGCCCAAGTCCCTCAGTGAGCCGTTGTTTAAGCTGACATTCCCGCTACGGACGAAGTCCGAACACGCACCGAGCACTTATATGACAGAAAACTTTAATTATCTTTCATGCTAGCCTCTGTAGTTCTCTTTGGAACAGATGGAGGGCGACTTCACGATCTTGATAAAAACAGAGAGCCGCCGGGAGCTGGAGCCAAAACCTCAAAATAGCCCCTTTGGGTCCCAGTAGACCGTCGGTCTACAATAGTCATTTTATCATAAATGTATAAGAGACTGTTGTATTTGTTTCATTTATCATTTATGATGGTATTTAGGAATAATTATATCTGTTACGTGCCGTTGCGCATTCTCATTCCGCTTGTGGTTATAATCGGCTTTTCTTCAAAATTCTTTTGAAGAAAAGATAAAACACCAACGTAGAGTATAGTATATGTCCTAAGGGATGGAAGTTACCACTGAG
>CANOTH010000010.1 GCA_947570505.1 uncultured Candidatus Saccharibacteria bacterium | reverse complement strand
CGGCATGGCCGGCAAACACAAAACCACCAGACCTCAGTCTGGTGGTCGATTATATCCATAGCTGATTAAAGTTCGTTACTCTTATCATTACCAATCAGCACTACGAAATCAGCATTTCCTGGCCAAACATCAGCCGGTAATTCATTTGCTGGCCGCGCAGTAGTCTGGTAACGATCTTCTAGCACTGCTTGTGTCGCAGGCATCCCTTCTGTCAAAACATACAAGCAATACTCCTCTAAGCAAGACTCTGGTGCTACGTCACCGACGGTCCCCACATGGTATCTCATAGATTCTAAGTGGGTCTTTTCTGCTCCTGCTACACCCACCTGACCGCTAGCATTATAAATTGCAATTTCAGCACCTTCTCTCACACCAGCTTCACTCGAAAACATTCTATCCAAATACTCTTGGATCTCACCATAATCACCTAGTCCTGCACTTGGAATCACATACGAAACACCATTAATCATCTCTGATTGCACATAATAGATGTTATTTTCATAATCCACCAAAGACACATTGCGGATATTATTTATATTAAAGCTAGATAGTAATCGCACCCCAGCCTTAATATTATCGGTAGTAAAGTTAGTACGCAAATTATCACCCAGGATGTTTACGAGTCCCAGAGCTTCAGATACACTAATACCGTTTTCTAATAGTTTTTGCGCGATCGCCTCAACGATTTTTTGCTGAGAGTTACCACGCGTGAAATCTCCACCCATCGTCCCATGACGAGCTCTAGCCAAAGCCACTGCTTGCTGACCATTTAAGTTGGTTGGAACTCCTGCCTCAATCACCATACCAGTATAATAGAAATCACTAATATCCTCATCTAGAACCACTGTAATACCCCCTAGGGAATCAACGATCTCTACTACAGAGCCCCAGTTAACATGAGCCCAATACTGAAAATCAATACCCAAGATTTCCCCAGCCTGCTTCATGAGAGCTTCGGCGCCAGCACTCTCATTATTGCCATCTTGGTTTTTACACCAGAATACTTCATTGATTTTTCCAGCCGAACAAGCCATAGGCACCTTTAGGTCACGTGGTAGACTAAGTAATGCAACATCTTGAGTCTTCTGGTCAAGGCTTACTACCATAATCGAGTCGGTCAGCTGGGCTCCGTCATGTACACCATCTCCAGAAGTCCCGTCCATATCATAACCTTCCGTACCGAAGATTATGATATTAGTCCTACCATTACTGTCCGTCTCAAAAGGCACTTCTTCAGAAAACAGGGAACCAACTGTATCCCAAAATCCCGACTGGCCATTAGTTAACCGGGAAATTAAACTATCACCCCAAATAAATATTGCAACCGCACCACCAATCAACAATAAAAACAAGCCTAAAAAAATCTTCTTAATAATATGATGTTTGCGTTTTTTCTTTGGTTTCTTCCCACGCTTAGATTTCTTAGGATCTTCCTCAAAAATCTCATCATCAAACACTAAATCACGTTCCAAACCCAAATCGGACTTTCTTGTTTTTCGACTTCTATCCTTGCTTGCATTAGTCCTCTTAGGCTTACGTGGTGTATCATCACCAAAGCTATTTAATAAATCGGACCAATCTGACTCCTCTGGTACACCAATACTCGTATCTGGCGAATTATAGTCAAAACCACGTACTGGATCCAAAAAATCCGTATTCCTAGGTCGTACACGTCGTGCATTTGTATGTGTGCCAGTCGACTTGCGTGCAGTCACTTTAGAAGTATTAGTCCTTCGATTAATAGGGTTATCCGCTAAAGAACCACCCACCACACGGTGTGAGCTAGAAGTAGTCACTTTCTTGGTGGAGCTGGACTTACGCACAGCCAAACCATCAATCGTTGTTCTTGCCATGTTACTCCCATTTGACCTTACGAATCTTTTAATCTATAATTTATTATAACATATGAAGACGAAATTAACCAAAAAACAAATGCTTATTATTGAGTTTATTAATGATTATACTATGTCTCATGGTGTCTCACCAACTTATCGTGAAATCATGACGGCTTTAGGATTATCTTCGGTTTCTGCAGTTGCTGAGCATATTAATAATCTCGTAGCTAAAAATGCTCTGAAAAAAATTCCTGGTGCCGCTAGATCATTAGAAGTCTTAGATCTTAATCATACGGAAACAGTTGAGTTGTTTAATCGCAGTTTAGAAATTGCTGATCCTGAAGAACGCAAAATCCTCCGTCAAGCCGCTGATATTTTGGGTCTCGAATTATAATTTTGTCAAATTAACGAGGATATGCTTGCTAATTTTTTTTGAATTTTGTTATACTCCAGTCAGACAGAAAAATATCGCGAATTTACTGTTAAAAATCCATTAATTTTATGTCAGAAAATAAGGAGGTTGACATGAATCCTATTTTGGGAGCGCAAATATGATACAAAAACTCAGAGCTCTTGTTCGCATTGGAATAATAGCCATTATGGCTTTCCTACTAAATCTTATGCCGCAATTTATGTTATCGGCTTCGGCTGCTAGTGTGAGCGGCTTTCGACCAGGTAATATTATGTCAGATGCAGTCATGGGGAATTATAATTCTATGACCCTTGCAGAGATACAAAACTTTCTCACTATAAGAGGGAATTGTAATAACCGTGATTATAATCTCTATCGCCAACTCACCATACGTTACCCAGGCATTACTTGGCATTGGCAAAATGGAAAATTTGTTTGTCTAGCAGAAGAGCGCTTCGGGGACGGTCTTTTAGTGGGATCAGGACAAACCGCAGCAGAAATCATTTATCAGGCGGCTCAAGATTATCGTATTAATCCACAAGTCCTGCTTGTGTTGCTAGAGAAAGAGCAGAGCTTAATCAGCGATTCGTATCCGAATTCTTTCAACTATCGTACGGCTACTGGTTATGGTTGTCCTGATACGTCAGCCTGCAACACGAGATATTATGGCTTTAAGAATCAAGTTAGAAATGCTGCAGCACTTTTTCGGACGGTTCTAAATGGAGGTTGGTCAAATTATCCAGCTTATCGTAGCACATATATTCGTTATAACCCCAAAGCAAATTGTGGTGGCACGTATGTCTATGTAGAAAACCGTGCTACGGCTGCTCTTTATAGATATACCCCTTATCAGCCTAATAGTGCTGCTCTCAATGCTGGTACAGGTCTTGGCAATGCCTGCTCTGCTTACGGTAACCGTAATTTTTACGTATTATTTACAAGGTGGTTCGGTAGTACGCAGATCACTTCAAGTCGAGCACCTATAGTTACATCTACGGTAAAACCTCAAGCTACACCACTTAAGAGTGTGCCAATTAGTAAAAATTCTACAAATCGTAATTATGTGATTTTACCCAAGAAAAACCCAGAAGCTGTAGCACTTAATGCTCATAGTAATGGCAATGTACAACTTTGGACTAAAAATCGAAGTAAAAATCAGCAGTGGCGCATTACATACAATAAGAGGACCGACGATTATACGATCACAAATGTAGCTACTGGTAAGGTACTTGAAGTATATCGAGGATTTATGGTCCCCACGGCAAAAGTACAGGTCAATACCAATAGTCAGCTTTGCAGCCAACGTTGGAAAATAGTCTCCACTGGAGATGGATATTATGAGTTTATTCCAGCTTGTTCGGGGCGCTATGCCATTTATACTTATTCCAATAAAACTACTATCGGCACAAATCTTGCACTATGGAACCTCATCAATAGTGACACGCAGAAGTTTATCGTCATATATAGTGACTAGATATAGTAAGTAGCGGTGTGTCCTAGCGACACACCGCTAATCCATCCCGTCAAGGTAACCTTGACGCATCCAATACATCTGATATACTAAAAATAGGAGAATAATTCCATGACAAATAAAAACACTAGTTCCAAAAAATCTCAAACCCATCCCAAACAGCATCGTATTCCACTTTTGAAGCGCCCATGGTTCATCGGAGCCATTATCTTGGCGATTGTAGCTATTATCACAGGTCTTATTATTTGTTTTAGCCGTAGTCATAAAGAAGATGATAGTGCGAATGATGATAAAATAACCAGTGTCGAGTCGAATAATCAACCAAACAATAACGAAGATAAGCCAGCTTCCTCTGAGCCTTCCGATGAAGAAGAACGTCCTGAGGATAAAGTGGTACAATTTGAGGGTGAAGACCCCAATAAACTAGAAGAAATCACCGGTGTAGTAAGTTATCGTAATGTAGAGAACGGCAAATTAATTATTGATACTAATATCGACCAATATCTCACTAGTGGTGGTACCTGTACTGTTACTATTAAGGGGCAGAACACCGGCCATAGCGATACCATGACTAAGGCAGCCCATGCCGATATTGCCACATCCTACTGTGAAACCTTTGAGATTCCAGCTCAGGGTCTACCGTCAGACTATTATGAGATCAAAATTGTAATTACAAGTGATGATAAAAAAGGTATTATTAAAGATGGAGTACAACTATGATTAGAAAAGCAGGGAAACTAATTTCGCTTTGTGCAACACTCGCCATGATTGTGTTGGCATATTGTATACTGCAAACTTTGCAATCTACTACCTCAGCCGCCAGTGCCAGCGGGTTTAACCCCGGCAATATTATTAGCGATCAAGTCATGGGGAATTATAACTCTATGTCAATAAATGAGATTCAGAGCTTTCTGACGGAAAAAGGGAATTGTAATAACACTAATTATATCCTTTATCAACAATTAACCAAACAATATCCTAAGATCACTTGGCATTTCGAGAATGGACATTTTGTCTGTCTCTCTGAAGAGCGCTTTGGTGATGGCCAAACAATTGGCTCTGGGCAAACCGCAGCAGAGATTATCTATCAGGCGGCCCAAGATTACAAAATTAATCCCCAAGTTATTATTGTCTTGCTCGAGAAAGAGCAAGGTTTGATTACGGATTCCTACCCCAACTCATATAATTATCGTGCTGCCACTGGTTATGGCTGCCCGGACACAGCTGCTTGTGATACAAAGTATTATGGCTTCAAGAATCAAGTTCGCAATGCTGCTGCCATGTTCCGCTCGGTGCTGGATGGTGGCTGGTCTAATTATCCAGCCGGACGCACTAATTATGTTCAGTATCATCCTAATAGAAACTGTGGCGGTACCAATATTTACATCGAGAACCGGGCAACTTCAGCCTTATACCGGTATACTCCATATCAACCTAATAGCGCCGCTCTAAGTGCTGGCTATGGTACTGGCGATACTTGTTCATCTTATGGCAACCGTAATTTCTATATGTATTTTACGGATTGGTTTGGAAGTACACAAGAAGCACACATCAATAAAATTGACGAAGTACCAGAAGTTCGTAACGATCTAAATTTTAACTATCAAACCCATGTAGCAGAAATTGGTTGGCAAGATACTCAATCCGGCGGTATAGCCTCTGGGACAGTTGGTTTGTCGACTAGACTTGAGGCAGTTAAAGTGAATTTGGATAAATATAATGACCAAATCGTTTACCGCTCGCATATTCAAGATATAGGATGGGAATCAACTTGGCACCACGGAGGTGAGGTATCTGGCACCACTGGACGTAGTAAAGCTATCGAAGCTATTCAGCTACAACTAATCGGAGAGTTAGCGAAACAATATGATATATATTATCGTGTACATGCCGCTGATATTGGTTGGATGGGGTGGGTCAAAAACGGTGCACCTGCTGGGACCGAATTGGAGACTCGCCAGGTTGAAGCAATTCAAATTGCTATTGTAAAGAAAAATAGTAGTATTGATTTACCAGCTAGTGTGACCAATGTTACCTATCGTAGTATTAATGGAGATATCGTCGACCGCTATTTCTTCATTGAATATCAATCGCATGTTGCCGATATTGGTTGGATGGGGTGGGTCAAAAACGGTAATCTGTCTGGCACCACTGGACAAGCTCGCCAAATGGAAGCTATCAATATTAGGCTTGTAGGTGATGATGGTAATAGTATTATCATGCCTGACGTTCAATATCATGTATATGTTAGAGGCAAGGGCTGGTCCTCGTGGATGACAGATGGTCAAACTGCTGGCACCACTGGTCAAGCCCTACCTATCGAAGCTATTGAGATTAGGCTAACGGGAGATCTTGCTCAACGGTTCACCATTAGATATCGTACACACGTTTCTGATATTGGATGGATGGATTGGGTGGAAAATGGTAGCCTATCCGGTACCAAAGACCAAAATCACCAAATCGAAGCCATAGAAATTCAGCTACGCAAAAGATAGTGCACCTTGGTGGCCTCTATCATAGAGTCGTCCTTTTTAAGGTGGATTACCATATGTTATAATCATAATTATGAGTGTAAATAGAATTCATAAGTTGCTTGGGCGCATACGACGTCATGGTGCATTTATAGTTAGTTTTGTATATCCAAAAAATATTTCCAAAGGTTATAAAATCCTCCGTAGGGGGGGATTGGGTGAATTTCGGCGGCGATTAAGATCGAAGCTTCACTATCAATATATAGAACAGAGATACCAATATCGCGACTATCTCAAAGTCACACGTCCTACGCAACAAGAATTAAAACAGCAAACCCTATTCAAGTTTGAGTATCAGCCATGTTTTGGAATCGCAATCCCGCTTTATAATACTAAAGCAGAATATTTAGAAGACTTATTAGAAAGTTTCAAGGCACAAACTTATGGGAATTTCAAGCTTTTCATGGTAGATGCATCACCACATCGACAAGGCAAAACTCAGCTAACCGAGAGAATAAAACAATTAGCCGTCGAAGATTCTAGGATAATATATAGTATATTAGATAAGAATGAAGGCATCGCTGGTAACACTAATAAGGCTATTAAACTTGCTATGCAAGATTCTGATATTACTCATGTTGGTCTTTGTGATCATGATGATTTTCTTGAACCTGATGCACTTTATCAGTATGCTAAAGTGCTAAATACTAACAAAGACATCAAGATAATTTATTCTGATGAAGATGTTGTAGCTTTCAAAGATGATCCAAATGCTTTTTACGTCATGAAGCCAGATTTTAATGAGTTCCTCATGGAAAGCTGCAATTATATTAATCATTTCTTTGTTTGCGAAAAGAAGCTGCTTAAAAAGGTCCAGACTAGTGATGGGCTTTACGAACAGCCAGAGTATGATGGTGCACAAGATTATGATTTGTACCTACGACTAATCGAAGAAGCCCTAAAGTTAGACGATAAATTACAAGTCCAAGAATCAACCAAAGTGAAAGATGCACTATATACATCATCAACAATTTATCATGTACCCAAAGTTCTATATCACTGGCGAGCGGGAGACGGTTCGACCGCTCAAGATCCACACAATAAACTTTATGCTTTTGATGCTGGCAAACATGCGCTAGAAGAATATTTTAAACGTCGTGGTATAGATATTCAGTCCATTGAGCATACTAAGGTTTTGGGTACTTATCGTATCAGATATCAAAATAAGCATGAGCCATTAGTAAGTGTGATTATTCCCAACAAAGACCATATCGAAGATCTTCGGCGTACTGTTGAATCAGTCGAGAGTGGCACTTATAAAAATCTTGAGTTTATTATTGTTGAAAATAATTCTGTCGCACCGGAAACTTTCGCTTATTATAAAAAAATAAAAAAAGCCAAAAATATAAAAGTCGTCACTTATGATGGGGAATTTAATTACTCCAAAATCAATAATTTTGGAGTAAAATATGCTTCGGGAGAAATATTGTTGCTCCTCAACAATGATATTGAAATGATTAATAAAGACTCAATTGTCGAGATGGTTGCAATTATCGAACGCGATCGTGTAGGCGCGGTGGGTGCTCAATTGGTATATTCTAATCAAGAACTACAGCATGCAGGAGTTATTATAGGCTTAGGTGGAAGCGCGGGACATATCTTCCACCATATTCGGCCAGAATTTAGTTATTCTAATCGTGCAAACTGCGTAACCAATTACTCGGCAGTTACCGCTGCGTGTTTGATGGTTAAGAAGAACACTTACCTAGAAGTCGGGGGGTTTAACGAAGACTTCGCAGTATCATTTAACGATGTCGACTTTTGCCTCAGAATTCGTAGCCTCGGTAAATTAATTGTCTATACACCATATGCTAAGTTCTATCATTACGAAAGTAAAAGTCGCGGCGCAGACACCACACCAGAAAAACGTGAACGTATGGAACATGAAGCTCAGCAGTTACGAGAATCATGGCCTAATCTATATCAAAATGGTGATCCATATTACAACCCAAACCTAACTTGTCATAGATCTGATTGCAGTTTGAGAGAGATGCAACCTTCAGACTTTCGATAATTCTATGATATAATCATAGTAATGATAGGGAATAAGAAAAGACTTTGCTTTTTTGCTGGTTTTGATAGTAGAGGTGAAATTGCTGATTACGTCATATATTATATAAAAGCATTATCAAAAATTGCTGATGTATATTATTGGGGTGAATTCGAAGCGAGTGAATCAGAAAAGTCCAAAATTAAACCATATTGTAAAGAAATATATTGTGCTAAACACGGAAAATATGACTTTGGTTCGTGGCAAGAGCTATTAAGCAAAGTTGGGCGCGAAAAAGTCGAAAAGTATGATGAGCTAATTTTAGCTAACGACTCATGCTATGGGCCACTGTTTAATCTTGGCGATTTATTTACTGAAATGGATAGTCGAGATTGTGATGTTTGGGGATTGTCAATGGCACATTTGCAGCATATTCATATTCAAAGTTACTTTATGGTACTCAAAAAGCCCGTGCTCCAAGACGATACTTTTTACGATTTTATGAAAAGTGTTAAATCAGAAAAGAATCATAAAATGGTTTGCGCTTGCTACGAACAACGTTTTACATATATTCTCAACAAAGCTGGTTTCAACTTTGACGCACTAGTCCCGTACGGGGATCGTGCGCATCATCCTTATTATGATATAGAGGCAGCGATTCAGAAGTATAATTTCCCGTTGCTTAAGGTAAAGTTCTTTTCTGGAGAAATTCGTGATCAAATTCCAGTAGAAAATTGGCATAAGATGATTACCGGAGTGAGTGAATACTCCGTCAAAATGATCGAAGATGATCTTGTGCGCCGCGGTTTTGAACTTTCAGAAGTTGATACTATTTTGCGAGAAAATCATGATCCGGATTTGGCACAAACCCAAAAAGCGGACCATATATCATTAATCCGCAGGATCGTCAAAAAAATCATTAATCGAGTCGGGCATATTTTTGATGGATATATTTACACAAAACTGTGCCCCTATGATCTAAGAGACGATATTTTAGCACGTAATTATCGTAATCTAAAGCATGATTTTGATTTGCTCGCAGCCAAAGTTAGTAGTGATGCCTATCCACTCAAAACTTATGCGATACATAGTCATAAAAAACAAAGCACCGCGTGTTACAGGTTTGCGCTACGTGACTATACTGAGAATTACCTATCACCACTCCCACTACCACTAACTCACGAGGCGGATATATTGTTAATCGGTAATATGAGCGAACACAATCTGTCTATTATTGGTTTTGACGAATATTATCCGGTATATCTTAATAATCTTTGGATAGAGGATAGCCACTCGAACTGGTTTGAGACAAATGACCTAAGTAAATTTTATTTCTACAATCAAAAGAAACTACCTGTTAAATTTGATCTAATCCTCGTGCAGCCTTTTGCGGGTAAAATCAATGATGACCATATCAAAGAGTTCATTGCTAATGTCAAAAAACAAATGCTCTACGAATCAGTATTAGTTATGCTAGTTCGTACGGTAGAGGCTGACCATTATCGAGATATCCTGAGTTCAGAAGGATTAGTTTCTGCTTTAAGTGTGCACGGTCTAGTGGTTGGAAATGACCCATTTGAAGTATACTGTGATAAAATTAGAAGTATTAAAGGGTATCAGGCACTAATTTATAAAATTAAATAGTGGGAGAAAGAATTTTCATGAAAGGTATTATTTTGGCCGGCGGTTCCGGTACACGTCTTTATCCGATTACTGAGGGTATTAGTAAACAGCTAATGCCAATTTATGATAAGCCCATGGTTTTTTACCCGATTTCAGTTCTTATGTTAGCTGATATTCGGGATATTCTGGTTATTACTACTCCGAATGATCAAGCTAGCTTCCAAAAACTCCTAGGTGATGGCTCGCAGTTTGGAGTTAATTTATCCTACGCGGTTCAGCCTCAGCCACGTGGGCTAGCAGATGCATTCATCGTAGGCGAAGAATTCTTGAATGGTGAAGCCTGCGCCATGGTTCTAGGTGATAATATCTTTTACGGTAATGGTTTTACGCAGCTTTTATCAAGAGCGCGAGCTAATGCTGAAGCCGGCTATGCGACTAATTTTGGTTTTCGCGTACACGATCCTGAACGTTTTGGTATTATGGAAGTAGATGACGCAGGGAACATTTTAAGTGTAGAGGAAAAACCGGCTGCACCTAAGTCCAATTTCGCTGTTACCGGACTCTATTTCTATCCAGCCGGTATCTCTGAACTAGCAAAGCAAGTTAAGCCTTCCGACCGTGGAGAAATCGAAATTTCTACCCTTAATGATCTATATCTCCAAGCAGGCAAGCTCAAAGGTGAGCTACTAGGCGGCGGTTTTTGTTGGTTTGATACTGGCACCTTTGATAGCCAGATGGATGCTGCCGTAATGATTCGTGCTCTCGAGACTAACCAAAGTCGCGTAATTGCTTGTCTGGAGCAAATCGCTTTTGATCGCGGTTGGATCACGCGCGAACAACTAGTCGAGCGCGCTGAACTTTGTAGAAAAAATAAATATGGCGAGTTTTTGACCAAAGTTTTGGAGGGTGCAAAATGAAGAAGATTGAGACTAATCTAAATGATTGCTATATCCTAGAACCGACGCAATTTGGCGATGCTCGCGGATATTATTCACCGGTGTATATTGATTCAGAACTTGCTGAGCTAGGCTTTCAAGGCATCAAACAAGTCAGCCGTAGTAAATCCAGCAAAGGTATTTTGCGTGGTATGCACTTTCAGAGGGGAGATTTTGCTCAAGCAAAAATTGTAGAAGTTATGTATGGATCCGTCATAGATGTTGTAGTAGATATGCGTCCAGAGTCTCCAAGCTATCGTCAGTGGACGTCGGCCTTGCTTACACCAGATAATAACCGCCAACTCTACATTCCACGCGGTTTTGCTCATGGTTTTTTGAGTTTAGAAGAAGATACAATCTTTCAGTATTTTGTTGATAATACCTATGCACCGGACCAAGAAGACGGTATTGCCTGGGATGATCCGGATGTTGAAATAGACTGGCAAACAATTTTCAGAGAATACAATATTGACAAGCCAATGCTTTCTGAAAAAGACCAGCATCGGCACACTCTGACTGAGTATGAGAAAGGTATGGGCTCATGAAATATCTTATTACTGGTGTTAGCGGTCAACTCGGATATGACGTTAAACGCGAATTATTAAGCCGTGGCATTGCAGAGGCGGACATTGCTACTCCCCGCACTGCAGAGATGGACATAACAGATAAACAGGCTGTGGAAAAATATGTGGAAAACTTTCGTCCCGATGTAATTATTCATTGTGCAGCATATACTAATGTTGATGAGGCAGAAGGGGATCCAGAAACCTGCCGTAAGGTAAATGTTGAAGGTACTAAGTACCTCGTGCAGGCCGCAAAGCAAGTAAATGCGAAAATTATCTATATTTCTACAGACTATGTTTTTGACGGAGAAAATCCCGATCCTTATCAAGTTAACGAGCCAGCCAACCCCCAAAGCATTTATGGGCGAACTAAATACGAAGGGGAAAAGCTCGTGCGAGAGTATCCAAAGCATTTTATCGTGCGCATTGCCTGGGTTTTTGGTATTAATGGGCGCAATTTCGTCAAAACTATGCTAAGAGTTGCAGAGGAGCACACAGAAGTTTCTGTAGTAGATGACCAAATCGGCTCGCCAACTTACACCGTTGATCTTGCAAAGTTCCTGATTGATTTATCTGGAAGTGATAAGTATGGGACTTATCATGCTACAAATGAAGGTTTTTGTTCTTGGGCAGAATTTACCGAAGAAATATACCAGGATGCTGGCCTTAGTACTAAGGTTAATAGAGTTAGCACAGAGCAGTATATCGAAATTGCTGGTCGCCAGCAGGCTAAGCGACCTCATTATTCCAAACTAAGTAAAGATAGTATTGAGGCAAACGGTTTTACACGTTTACCTAGCTGGCAAGATGCCACTCGGCGCTACCTGGCAGAATTAAAGAAGGAAGGAGAATTATGAAATTTATCGTAACTGGCGGATGTGGTTTTATAGGCAGCAATTATTTGCACTATGTCGTTAATCAGTATCCTGAGGATGAATTTATTTGCCTCGATTCACTAACTTACGCGGGGAATTATCATAATCTTGAGCCTGTTCTTGATAAAGCTAATTTCCGCTTCGTGAAGCTCGACATTACCGACCGAGAAGGCATAGATCAGCTTTTTGCTACCGAAAAACCTGATTATGTGATTAATTTTGCAGCCGAGAGCCATGTCGACAACTCGATCAAAAATCCCGGAATTTTTGTCAAAACTAATGTCATGGGTACGCAAGTTCTGATGGATGCGGCCCTAAAGCACGGTGTCAAGCGCTATCACCAAGTTTCCACTGATGAAGTTTACGGTGATTTGCCTCTTGATCGACCAGATCTGCTTTTTACTGAAGAAACTCCTCTACATACCTCTAGCCCATATTCCGCCTCTAAAGGTGGCGCCGATCTGTTGGTTTTGGCCTACATGCGTACTTTTAAGTTACCAGCTACGATTAGCCGTTGTTCTAATAATTATGGACCCTACCAATTCCCAGAAAAGCTTATCCCGCACACTATCGCCTGTGCCTTGAAAGATCAGAAAGTTCCAGTTTATGGTGAAGGGAAGAATGTGCGTGATTGGATCCATGTCTATGACCATAATACCGGTGTAGATATGATTGTGCGCCATGGTAAAGAAGGTGAAATTTATAATCTGGGTGGCCGAGCTGAACGCGATAATCTAACCATAGTTAGAACTATTCTAGATACAATTGGCAAACCAGAGAGTCTCATTGAATTTGTGACGGATCGTCCTGGGCATGATTTGCGTTATGCGATGGACCCGACCAAAGCTGAGACTGAACTGGGCTGGACCCGTAAATATAATTTCGATGATGGTATCAGAGCAACTATTGACTGGTACATGAACAATCAAAAATGGGTGGAGAATATCGAGAGCGGAGAATATCGAAATGCCTACGAGGGATAATAAAAGTTCTAAGGCTTTTTTCTTTAGGATATGGCACAATTTTCAAGAATTTCGACGTCGGCATCCTGTTATATGCGTAACCATTATTTTTTGTATTGGTATTTTGCTTACATTCGCATTAGACAAATGCTTGCGCATCTATTATGAACATTTTCTCAAAACTATTTTAGCTTTCAATATCAAACGGTTCATACTCGTCGGAGCTGTTACGGAAACATTTCTCCTCATCGTTTCATATGGTAAAAAGGGAATAGAATATTTCTACAAATACCGTTATTTGGTAGGAGTAGCGCTATTTGTCCTATGTGTAGTTCTGCGTGTCAATTATTCATCTTCTGGAATTCTGGATAGTGTTATCCAGCCAAATCACCCCACTCAAACAGAAAATACTCTTATTGGTACTAATCGAAGGATTCGCTCAGACGAATACGTTGTTAATACTCCAATGATTATTTCTCAATACCGCAATGATTTCAGTCTCGTTAATCCAGACATGATGGCTGATAATGTCGTTACATCATTCTATCCAAAATTACCTAACAAGTCGCCGTTGTCATTCTTAACGAGTCCGCAATATTTAGGTTTTATGTTTTTGCCTTTTGAGAATGCATTCTCGTTTTACCAGCTATTACCTTGGTTTATAGCATTCTTTGCCGTCTTTGAAATGTTGATGGTTATCACTAAAAAACGCAAACTTATGTCGCTGATTGGATCATTATTTATCATCTTTAGTCCAGTTGTACTTTGGTTTGATAGTGTGCAATATGTTATGTATATCGCACTGCTCTTTGATATCTTCAATTTATATATTCATCGTGGTAAGACCTGGAAATCAAAACTAGTCTTCTCGCTTCTGTTTGGTTGGATTGCTGCTTGTTTTGTGATGGTTATTTATCCAGCCTGGCAGGTACCGTATGGATATGTGCTACTTGTACTACTGATCTGTCTGATTGTTGGTAATCGCAAACGTCTTAGATGGCACGACCTGCTCTATGCCTTGCCAGTCGTTGGCATTATCGCAGTATTGGTAGCTCCTAGCATCATTATATCATTGGAACAATACCACTTGACAACTCAGACGGTCTATCCTGGTCAAAGATCAATCAGTGGTGGTGGTGGGTTAGCCTGGATATTCTATTCTATACCATCCATCTTTTTCCCAATCAATGAAGTACCCAATTCATGCGAAGCCAGTGGTTTTGTGAGTCTTTTCCCAATTCCTATTTTCTTGGGAATATATATAATTTTCCGCTCAGCTAAAAAGAAGCAATATGACCCATGGTTAATCGGTCTCATAGTACTTAGTATCTTCTTTTCTTTTATGTATTTTATTGGTAATGGTTTGCTTGCCAAAGTCACACTACTCTTCCTTACACCATCTGAACGACTCCGACCGGTATTAGAATTAACCTGCGTACTAATTGCTATTCGATTATTATCATCATATCGTGCGGTTAAAACTCCAAAAAGACCTGCGCTACTCGCCATAATAGTGGTAGTTATCACTGCGCTCTTCGTCTACTTTGGCACTAATCAAATTAATGACTATGCCAAAACATTATATATGCACCCTGCACTAATGTGCGCCGCTTTTATTGTATATTATATTTCAGTATACTGTTTGGTAGACAATCGTAAGTCAACCTGCTACGTGATTGGGACACTTGCGGTATTATTTGCTGGATATCAATTCCTCACTATACATCCACTAAAGACAGGCCTTGACGTATATATGGACAAACCAGTTGCTCAAAAGATTCGTGAACTTAGTTCTGAGAATCAAGATGCTCTCTGGCTTACTTCGGGGACAGTTCTCTCAAGTTATGCCTTAACCAATGGTGCGCGAGTAATCAACTCAGTAAATTACTATCCAGTTATGGATCGGTGGCATCTCTTGGATCCGGATAGGAAATATGAAGATATCTATAATCGATATGCACATATTAGCATTACACTTACAAACAAAGAGCCTACCAGGTTTCAACTTGTAGTCCCGGATACTTTTGACTTAACCCTGAACTACAAAGATGTGTGTCTATTGAACCCAACTTATTTCCTCAGTAACACCAAGTACGAGCCTATTCCGGAGTTACCTCAAAAGTTAATTTACGAAGAAGATGGCATATATATCTACCAGTTTAATTGTCATGGTGATTCTTAAGGTGTTCTCAAAAGATTTTATATGGGATATAATCGTAGTATGAATAAGGTCTTACTTATAATCCCTGCTTACAATGAAGCCGAAAGTATACTCCAGACTTGTGAACAGATTCATAAATACAATCGTCGGGCTGGCACACACTGTGATTTTATCGTTATCAATGATGCCTCTAACGATTCTACCGAACAGATTCTCCAAGAGCACTCGCTGCCATATATTAGCCATATCTACAATCTTGGCATCGGTGGTGCTATGCAAACTGGCTATAAGTATGCTCTAGCTCATGAGTATGATTTCGCTGTTCAGTTTGATGGAGATGGTCAGCACGATATTTCTTATCTGTCAACACTTCTTCAGCCATTACTTGATAATTCGGTCGATATGACTATCGGTTCACGTTTCATTACAAAATCTGGTCGCTTCCGGTCAACTTTTGCCCGCCGTGTTGGTATCAAGGTGATTTCTAATTTCATCAAGCTCTTGACTGGCCATTGTATTACCGACGTCACCTCTGGGTTTCGTGCCTGTAATCGCAAGGTTATTGCCAATTTCGCCCATGATTATCCTGCTGAATATCCCGAGCCAGTCAGTACCACCGATTGTTTGCTTAAAAGTTATCGTATCAAAGAAATTCCTGTAGAAATGAACCCACGCACTGCGGGGGCATCGTCCATTCATTCCTGGAAAAATATTTATTATATGGTTAATGTTTGCCTCGCTCTCACGGTAACCAAAATTAAGAGGAGATAGTATGCCCATTCAGCTTTCGATTGCACTCGTCATCTTTGCGATAATTCTCGTGATTTTTACCAGTTTTTTGCTTGTCCGCGCCAAAATGCCCATCAAATACTCTCTAATTTGGTATACTTTTGCCGTATTGATTTTACTAATTGGCCTAGTACCTAATATCTTCTCTAGCATTGCTGGTGCTTTCGGCTTTAGCACACTAGCCAACTTTATGACAGCCTTTATTCTGGTTATTCTGATTTTACTTAATATCGCCCTCACAGTGATGATTGCTAGCCAACGTCGCCGGATTAACTTAGTTTCTCAAGAGCTAGCAATCTTGAAGAAGGAACTTAATGACGCGAAAAAACAACACTAGCCCCAACCTGCGCAAAAACTTCACCTGGAATTTAGTTGGCTCCACAGCTTGGGCTTTCGTCTCATTATTTTATATGATGATAGTTACACGTATTAATGGTATTGATGATGCAGGCATTTTTTCGTTTGCTTTTTCAACGGCGAGTTTTTTTCTAGTCATTGGTACTTATAGTGGTAGGACTTTTCAAGTTACCGACAAAAACAAAAAAACCACCGATTCGGATTATTTTTATCTTAAGATTGTCACTTGCACTGTTATGTTGCTCGTTGGTGTATTATTTTGTTTTATTCGTGGGTATACTGGGATAAAGATTATGACCATTATGTCACTAGTGGTTTTTCGGGCTCTCGAGGTTTTAGCGGAATGCGCTTATGCAGTTATTCAAAAAAACGATCGGCTTTATCAAGTTGGTCGTTCTATGTTTGCCAAGGCATTGATAAGTTTGATTGGTTTTTTAATGGTTGACTATTTCACTCAAAACATGGTTCTTTCTTGTCTCATGATTATCTTGGCAAACCTTGTGTTAATTATCTTCTATGATTTTTCCAAACTGCAAAAAACAGGTTTTCACTTACAAAAATTTCACCGTCAAAAGGTTTGGTATTTGCTTAAGATTGGTTTTTTCACCTTCGGCTTTACTTTTCTCAATTTTTACACTATCAATGCTGCGCGATATACTCTTGATTCTATCGCTAATAATAGTACACAGACAATTTATGGCATTATTCTAATGCCAGCGACGGTGCTTAGTCTCGCTGGGCAATATCTTATCCAACCCTTTTTGACTAGTTTTAAAAAGTTTTTTTCTACTGATGTTTATAAGTTCCAAACCCTTGTGATTAAACTTTGCATCACCCTATTCGGAATTGGTCTAATCTGTATTTTGGCCGCCTGGCTACTAGGGATTCCAGTACTAGGGTTGCTCTATGCTATCGAGCTGGATGGTAATCTACCAGGTCTTATCCTAATCATCGTTGGAGGAATATTTAATGCCCTTGTTTTGGTTATTTCTACAGCTCTAGTCACTATGCGTCGTACTAGTGATCAATTCTGGATATATTGTGTCGTGTCGGTAGGCGCTCTGATACTTTCGCGAGTTTTTGTCATGTCAAGCGGTGTGTTTGGGGCTTGCTTAAGCTATATGCTATCAATGGTCTTACTTTTTATGATGTATGTGGCAGTTTTTTGTTATCGCCTGCATGACTTTAAGCAAAATCCTGAACAGGAGGTGCTCCGTGCCACAAAAGAATAACCCACTGTTCTCGATTATTGTACCAGCTTACAATGTTGAAAATTATCTTTCAGAATGTATTGAGAGTGTACTGGGTCAGAGTTATATGGATTACGAGCTAATCCTGGTCGATGACGGCTCAACGGATCGCACTGGCGAGATTTGTGATCAATATGTTAAAGCTAATTCTGAGCATTATGCTGTTAAAGTGATTCACCAGGATAATGCTGGCCTCTCCGCTGCCCGTAATACCGGTATTAAGGAGGCCCAAGGCGAGTATCTAATCTTTCTTGACGGAGACGATTATCTTGAACATACGGCTCTAAAAACGATTCGTGACGGTTTAGAACCGGGCCTTGACCTTTTACGTTACCAAGCTCAAGAAGTATTTGCCGATGGCAAAACAGTTCAACATACGGAAACTGGGTTTACAACTATTCCTGGAGTGGAAGCCTTTCCAAAGTTAGCGCGCTATCATTATACGGAAAATGCCTGGCTTTATGCCTATCGCCGGGAGTTTTTTCTAAAAAACGGCTTTACCTATGCTAAAGGCCGCTTATCCGAAGATTTTGGGCTTACGCCACTCATTATTGCCCGCGCCGAGAAAGTGAAGGCAATTCCAGATATTTGCTATAATTATCGTCAACGTACAGGTAGTATCATGCACGATACTACACATACTACTCGTCGTGTCGTAGATATGCTGGCTCAATTACAAATTATGTTTCCCGAGCTTGTCGCTATTCCGGGCACCAAGGCAATCTTACATTATCTAGTAGTATCATTCTTAAGTGGGGCTACTGATTTGGAGCGCAATGAATTTTTGCAAGTTCATCAAACAACTAAACAGAAGGGAATGTTACAATATATTCATCCTCCCAACCTCAGAGCACTACCAAGGTCCATACTTCTCAAACATTTTCCTAAAACCTTTTACCGAGTGTATCACCGCTCGATACTTTAATTGTCGTCTTTTGACATATTAATCTTTTTCAGATTTTTTGTTAAATCACTGTTTTGAAAAGACTAAATGGCCTTAGCGATTACGGATTCAAACCGCTGCCATTTTTAGATAGTCTTTGCGTTAGCCACACTGAAAATATTATCTTCAAGTTTCTTTAGCTTAAAGAGTAAAGCTCTAGAAAATTTTTTACTATTCTTACGGTTAGTCTTAAACATATCAGTCCTCTCAATGCTATTCACGGATGCCTCCAAGTTATCCATTATGCAAACCCCCACGGCACAAATATGGCGCAGGCAGCTGTGATTATGCAGCTATAGCGAAACTATGATATAATATTTCTATATGAAAATACCTCAAGTTTGGAACAAACATAACCTAGTGTTACTGAAGGAGCTTACGAAGACCGACTTCAAGCTGCGCTATCAAGGCTCGGTTTTAGGATATCTTTGGGCTTTGTTACGCCCACTCTTAATGTTTGCAATTCTGTATATTGTTTTTGCTAAATTGCTACGCTTCGGCGATGGTATCCCACATTACCCAGTCTATTTATTGACCGGTACTGTGCTCTGGAGCTTCTTTACCGAATGTAGCCAGCAGGGAATTCAGGCCATGATTGGCCGCGGTGATTTGATTCGTAAGATTAGCTTTCCGAAGTATATTGTCACCGTCTCGACGACTTTGACTGCGGTCATCAATGTTCTAATTAACCTTGTAGTTGTAGCGATTTTTGCTCTGATTAATGGTGTCACTCCTAGCTGGAGTTGGTTATTAGTCTTACCGCTAGTTTTTGAACTCTATCTCTTGGCTCTAGGGATCGCTTTTTTGCTTGGCTCTATCAATGTTAAATATCGCGACGTTGGTTCAATCTGGGATGTCATTATCCAGGCGCTTTTCTATGCCATACCAATTATTTATCCCGTAGCTATGGTGGCGGAAACCAGTGCGTGGGCAGCAAAAGTCATTTTGCTCAACCCGATTGCTCAAGTCATACAAGATGTGCGCTGGAGTTTGATTACTACCGAGACTACCACCACAATTGGTTTTGTTGGTGGATGGGCTGAATGTTTTGCGATTGGTTTAGTTGTTATCGTGTTTGTGATCGGAGCTCTCATTTTCCGAAAGCGTTCACATTTCTTTGCGGAGGAAATTTAGATGTCGAATAAACGTACCATTGGTTCGCGTGTCGAAGCTCATGATCAGAATAATGATTTAGCTATCAGTGCACATGGACTCTGCAAAAGCTTCCGGCTTCCTACTGAGCGCTCTTGGGGTCTCAAACAAGCCCTCTTTAATCGTCTGCGCGGCATCAAAGGTTATCGTGACCAGCAAGTCCTTGATGGGATTAATCTAGAGATTAAGAAGGGTGAATTTGTTGGCATCGTGGGACGCAATGGCTCAGGCAAATCCACCTTGTTGAAATTACTTGCGGGAATTTATTATCCTAGTGCTGGCGAAATTGTCGTCAATGGTAGTTTAATACCGTTTATCGAGCTAGGTGTCGGTTTTAACATGGAGCTTTCTGGTCGCGAGAATGTCTATTTGAATGGTGCAATTCTCGGGTTCGGTAATACAGAAATTGATCGTATGTATGATGATATAGTGAAGTTCGCTGAGCTAGGCGACTTTATGGACCAAAAACTCAAAAACTATTCGTCCGGTATGCAGGTGCGTCTAGCTTTTTCAATTGCGATTCGGGCAAAGGGTGATATCTTGATTCTCGATGAGGTGCTGGCCGTAGGTGATGCTGAGTTCCAGAAAAAATGTAATGATTATTTTGATTCACTGCATGGTAAACAGACCGTGATCCTTGTGACTCACTCTATGGATAATGTCAAAAAATTCTGTGATCGTGCTATCATGATCGAAGGTGGCAAGATTGCCTGCGAGGGTAGCCCCGAAAAAGTCGCTAAGGCTTACGAGAATCTCTGGAACTAAGCTTGTGTTTGGCGCGCCGCTTAGCTTTATAATGTGAGATATGCCAACGCAAACGAATTAATCTTAAAAGTACACGCGTTCCCAGATCTAACTTTCCGCTATTCTCATTACGCGCCCACTCTTCCAAATCTTGGTAGCTCTTCTCCCAATTCTCCCACTCCAAAGACGACTTTTGTACTAAGCTAGTCTCCGTCCCAAAATTATAAATATAGAGTGGCCGAGGAATAAAAACAATTTCTCCATCTTGTGCTGCTAAATAATCAATTGTAAATTTTGTATCCTCAGCAAAATCCCGACCTTTCTCCAAGCGGAGATTATATTGACGAACAACTTCACCACGAAAGATTTTACTAGTCATACTATACATTCGTCCATCTAGGATCATTAGATAAATCACATAATGCGACAGCAGTTCTCCCTTGCGTCGTGACCGTCTTGCCTGCACAAAAGTATCCACCGACTTTCTCTCATGGATTTTATTGTATGTCTTACCCGTCAATGCTAAAGTAGCAGCGGAATTCTTCTCCATAACTTCGACCAGCGAACTTACAAAATCTGCCGTTACCTGATCATCAGAATCGATAAATATTAAATATTTTCCGGCTGCAAGCTCTATTCCACGATTTCTAGCTGCACTCACACCGGCATTTTTTTGGTGTATAACTTTGAGCCTGGTATCATTTTTTGCTAACCCCTGTAATGCCTGCAGGGAATTATCGGTCGAACCATCATCAACAGCAATAATCTCGATATTCCGATATGGCTGTTCGAGTAGCTCATTGATTAACTTTTCGGCACTCTCCCTCGTGTTCCAAACTGGGATAATGATCGAAACTAGCGGCTCCCCCTTAAGCATCTTGATGCTCCAAATAATTTAGTGTATCACGTATTGCATCTTCCACCGTTAATTTAGCTTCCCAGTCTAACTCTGTTTTAGCTTTTTCCGCATTAGCGCAGATTATGGCCAAATCTCCCGGTCTTCGCTCAACAACTCTGTGCGGTAAAGCCACTCCGCTTGCCTTAGAGAAAGCTTTAATAATTTCTAATACCGATGTCGCCTGGCCGGTCCCCAAGTTGTAAACCTGTATCTGCTCTCGACCAATTTTTTCTAATGCACAGACATGCCCCCTGGCGAGGTCTACCACGTGGATGTAATCGCGCATGCAGGTGCCATCAGGTGTCGGGTAATCGTTACCATAGATCGATAACTCCGAAATCTCGCCAGCGGCCACTTTCATCACGATTGGCATCAAATTATTAGGCTTATCGTTTGGATCTTCACCTAGTAACCCAGAACTATGCGCTCCAATCGGATTAAAATAGCGCAAAATCACCGCATGGAACTCCGGATCACTTACGCAAACATCCTTTAGTATTTCTTCAATAAAATACTTAGTGCGTCCATACGGGTTGGTCAATGCGCGGCCAGTCGGCATGTCCTCAACACACTGTTCCTCACCTTGCTCACCGTAGACTGTAGCCGAAGACGAAAAAATCAGATTTTTCACTCCGTATGCCTGCATACACTCAAGTAAATTAATCGTCCCGCCCACATTATTCTCATAATATTCGAGTGGCTTTTCTACAGATTCTGCTACAGCTTTTAGACCGGCAAAATGAATCACACCATCATAATGATTTTTCGCGAAAACTCGTGCTAGTCCCTCCGTATCGCGCAAATCTACTTCATAAAATTTCGGTCGCACCCCAGTTAATTTCTCAATTATGTCCAAGACCCCGATTTTACTATTGTACAGATTATCCAAAATTTCTACTTCATAACCGTTTTCAATCAACTCCACCACTGTGTGCGAACCAATATAACCCGTCCCACCAGTTACCAATACCTTCTGTTTTGCCATATTTCCTCCCTGTATAATATAAGTTTAGCATATCTAATACAGTTATGTTTTCATATTTTTGACATTTTTGTTATTATACTTAATATGAATAATCTCGAACGGCCACAGTATTCTTTTGAATCTATCAGACACCTCGATGATAACGGTCAGGAATATTGGAGTGCTCGTGAATTAATGCGAGCATTGGGCTATGCAAAATGGGATAACTTTATTAAAGTCATCCAAAAGGCTTGTCGATCAATGGCCGCCACTCGTAACCAACCATATTATAACATAAATGATTGGCTTCCTGAAGTCAAGAAGCCAATAGCTAGTGGTAAAGGAAAAAAAGAATACATCACAGATTATCGCTTAACTCGCTATGATTGTTACCTTATAGCCCAAAATGGGCGACCAGACAAGCCAGAAATTGCTCAAGCGCAAACTTATTTTGCTATTCAGACCAGACGTCAGGAATTACAAGATATCGAAGAAAGAAAAATGGCCCGTATTGAAGCTCGCTATAAATACAGCGAATCGGACAAAAAACTATCTACTATTATCAATGATCATGAAGTGACCAGAAGTGAGTTGGCCCGTATAAAATCTAATGGTGATAAAGTGCTTTTTGGCGGTAATAATACTCAGCAAATGAAAGAAAAGCTAGGCATTAATAATTCAAAGCCGTTAGCAGACGTGCTGCCTACCATTTCTCTAACAGCAAAACAGTTAGCCAATGAAATGACATATATTAATACAGAACGCAATAATCTAAACGGATTCTCACCTATTAATTCTGAACACTGCGCTAATAATCAGACCATCCGTAGTAGTTTAACTCAGCGAGGCATCAAGCTTGAAGATTTACCACCAGAGCCAGATATTAAGTTATTACAAAAAGAATTAAAAAACAACGGCAGGATTGCTGATCGCCAGAATCAGAAGAATTTACCGAAGGAGTAACGAGTTCCATTTAGTATGTTATAATATACCCATGAAGAGGGATTTTGGGCTAATTTTCCACGTTTTCCTGATTTTTGGTGATGCCTGTGCCGTGTTGCTCTCCTTTTTGGTGGCTTATCTCGTACGCACGCACCTCGATCAGCGCCCATTTTACTTTGAATCCGCTCCAGTTGAGTTTGCTAGTTCAATGCTCTTTCTTCTACCAGTTTATATTATCGTCTTAGCAGCCTTCGGCCTTTATAGTAAGTCTATTTTTCTGAATTACAATCGCTGGTCAGAAATCGGCCGGCTTTTTCTCGCTTCCATTGTCGGCATGATGTCGATTATTACCTATGATTTTTTCTTCCAGGTCGATCTTTTCCCGGTGCGTACTATGGCTTTTTATGCTGTTTTGTCTTGTTTTTTCTTTTTGTGTATCTTTCGAGGAGTTGTGCGGGCTATTCGTAATCATATTTTCAAGACTCACCGAGTTACCCTCCGTGCCGTCATTATCGGCAATAGCAAGAATACCGAATACCTGGCCGATTATATTTCTGCCTTTCCGGAATCTGGCTTCAGCCTAGGCGGGGTGGTTGCTGGAGCTCGTTACATCCCCAAGGATTTACGTCGCAGGCAATATTCTTCGCTCAAAGAAGCCCTGCGTCGCGCGAAGCCAGATGTGATTTTCCAAACTGACGATCAGCATACCGATTACGTCTATCGCCAAGCCCTCAATCGGCACCTGCCGTATTACTTTGTCCCGTCTGCAGCCATGCTGACGTCGCAAATGGGTGATTTGGAGTTAGTCGGTGACACTCCAGCTATCTTAGTTAAGGTTACTCCACTTTCTGGTAGTGCTAAAATCGCCAAACGCGCCTGCGACCTAATTTTGGGCAGCTTAGCCCTTATTCTGTCCTTGATCCCTATTGGTATTATTTGGATCGTACAAAAAATTTCTGACCCCAAAGCTCCAGCCATCTATGCCGAGACTCGTCTCTCCCGCTATAATCAGCACTTTAAGATTTATAAGTTTCGCTCTATGAAACCCGAGTACTCAGGGCTTTCTCCAGAGGAGGCCTTCAAAAAAATGGGTAAGCCTAATTTAATCAAAAAATACCGCGCAGGTGGCGACATGATTCCAAATGACCCACGCATTACCAAAATTGGTCGCTTTTTGCGGGCTACCTCGCTTGACGAACTGCCACAATTTTGGAATGTGGTGCGAGGCGATATTTCGTTGGTCGGCCCCCGTGCTCTGGTTTCTGGCGAATTACGTCACTATGGAGATCGCTCGCTGTTATTGTCGGTTAAATCTGGTTTAACTGGCCTAGCGCAAGTCTCTGGTCGCCGCGACATCTCTTTTGAAGAACGCCGAGCTCTCGATTTATATTATATTCAGAATTGGTCGCTGACCATGGATTTTCAGATTATATTGCGCACAATTAGTGCCGTATTGTTTCGCCGAGGGGCTAAATAATTATGTCTCAACCGCGCATCGCCTTAGTCTGCGATTGGCTCACTACTACTGGTGGAGCCGAAAAAGTTTTATTAGAATTGCATCGTATGTATCCTTCAGCCCCGATTTATACTTCTCAGTATAGCAAACAGGGAATTGATTGGTTCCGTGATGCTGATGTGCGCACGGGCTGGTTACAAATTTTCCCGAAAAGCTGGCGCAAAATTCTGGGTCCCTTGCGGCAGATCTATTTTTCACATCTAGATTTATCTACCTACGATGTAGTAATTTCTGTGACTGGTGCCGAAGCTAAAGCCGTACAGACTATAAAACCGGCCAAGAAAAAGACTCCATCTTCTAATTATAGCACACATCATGATAAAAGTCAATATCATAAAGCCTGCCATATTTGTTATTGCCATGTACCCACACAGTATTATTGGCAAGCTTACGACCAGTATATCCAAGATCCTGGTTTTGGTTGGCTGAATTTCTTCGTGCGTTTTTGCTTTAAAATATTTGTTAGACCTTTACGTCGAGCTGATTATAAGGCGAGTCAGAGACCAGATCAGTTTGTCACGATTTCGGATTATGCTGCCGACGAAATTCAGAAATATTATCACCGCGAGGCTCAGGTAGTCCATCCTCCAGTGGATGTAGAACGGTTTTCCACCAAGTTATGCACAGGTTTATCCACGGATTCGCGCCAAAAATCCACCGCTAGTCAAGAGTTATCCACCAGTATTCCACAAGAAAAGTCACAGAAATGCACAGAACTGGAGGAATTTTCCACAAGTTTTCCACAAGTTTTCCACAAAAAAGGCCAAAAATCATTGTCAAAATTCGAATATTATGTCATTTCTTGCCGCCAGGTAACCTGGAAACGGGTAGATCTAGCTATCTCCGCCTGCTTGGCAGCAAAGAAACACTTAGTAGTCATTGGTGACGGCTCGGAACATCAGCGCCTAGTTAAATTGGCCAATAGTTCTAGTTTGATTACATTTATTCCATGGCTCACCAGTGGGGAATTAGCAGTTTTTTTGCAACATGCCAAAGCTTATATTTTCCCTAGTCTAGAACCATTCGGTATTGCTCCAGTTGAAGCCTTAGCAGCAGGTTGCCCGGTGATTGCCTATGCTAAGGGTGGGAGCCAGGATTTTATTAAGCCAGGAATCAATGGTGTGACTTTTCCAAGGCAGGACGTCAACTCTCTAATTAAGGCTTTTCGAGAATTTGAGCAGTTGAAATTACAGCCGAAAGCAATTGCCGCCACTGCTCAAAAGTTCTCCGGCAGTCATTTCCGTAAAGCAATGCAAAAGTTAGTAAAAGAGGGGAAGCATGAAATATTTTAATAAGATTCTCTGGGGCCTAGTTTTCGCTCTGCCGGCCGTACTGTTTTTTTCTTATTATCCTATAATTCGCTTGGGCAACAATAGTTCTATGAACTTTGAGCTATCAGTGCCGCTAATCTGGCTGGTAGTGTTTGATCTGTTGGCTTTTGCCACCATGATTTTACGGTGGTCTCAAATGCATAAGGGGTCAAATCCGGCAGCCAAAGAGCAGCTTAGGAACACGAAATGGGGTATAAATTTCCCAGGTATATCTGATCGTAAAATCTTCCTTTTATCGCTTTTCCCATTCTTTGCCACTTTATCAATTTTTTGGTCAATGAATCCAGTCCGGGCAATTTTAACTGCTGGGATTATCTGGTTATTGTTTTTTGCGGTTTTTACTCTAATTTTTGTATTACCACTGCTAGAACAACCAAAAAACTTTCGAGCAAAAATGATTAAAGCTATCCTAATCCCTAGCCTGGCAGTGTGCGGATTTTGTTGGCTGCAATGTTTTCTCGATGTTTGGGGGGTGGGGCGCGAGCAAAGTCTTTTATGCCGTGGCTGCGTATCCGATATGTTCGGTTTTCCTCATCCATCCGGCTTTGCCATTGAGCCGCAGTTTATGGGTAATTTGTTGCTCGCGCCCACACTCCTAGCATTATATCTGGTAGCTTTCCCGCAGCCAAAATCCGTCAGCAAAGTTTTTGCCTGGGCCTCGGCGGCGATTTGTTCCGCTACTCTCTTTATTACGTTTTCGCGGGGCGCGATTTATGCCTATTTCGTCGCTCTCGCGATTATGTTAATTTTCGCTATCGCTCAGCATAAATCGCGCCCCACACTGGCGCACCCGAAGGTAACTGGCGCACCCCATACTGCCACCTCCACTCATACCCAAAAATCCCAGGCGACTTCCTCTCGCACCCCATCTACTCATGCCGATGCCGGGTGCGGGCCTCGCTTTGCCCCCATCATCGGTTTGCCAGCTGCCACCTTTCTCTTCGCTCTAGCCATGCAGGGCACTTTTGCCATGCTCGGCCCCACTTCCACCACTTTTACCGAAGCCATCACTAAGTCCATCCATCATCTCTCCCTTGGCATCGTTGATTTGCGCCCCAAAGCGAGCCAAAGTCCTAAAGAAAGTCAAAGCCCCAAGGCGAGCTCCAGCTCCAAACCTAGCTCAAATTCCGAGAACGACCCAAATCAGTCCCAAGAGTCGCAGAATAGCCCTGCAGGATCACCAGAGGCATCAGAAGGCCATTCTACCTCTGCACCTTCTGATGACCAAGCTCAAGCAGTCTCTAGTGCCACCGAGGCTCTAGAGACCCAAAATCAGCCAATTTTCGATGGCTATGTGGCCGAATCCACTAATGTTCGGCTGGGTCTCAACGAAATTGCCCTCAAGACCTGGCTCTCTGCTCCTGGTCACCCCAGAACATTCTGGATTGGATACAACTGCCATACTCCCGGTGAACCCTGTAATGATAGTATAAAACTCACTCCCACCAGCATTCTTTTTGGGGTGGGCCTTGGTGGGGCTGGTACGGCCATGCATGCTGCCTTCCCAGATCAAATTACCTCACCTAAGGAAATTGTCCAAAACCAAACCTTCAGCCTCTTACTTGAGCTCGGTCTCGTCGGAGTCTTCCTGATCCACCTAGCTCTCGTGATTGCGTTCTTAGCGCCCCTGTTACCCTGGTGGTTTGTCGATGGTCGGTCGGGCAAAAAGCGCCCCCGTAACCAATACAAGAATCAGGGAATTGTCCGTCGTACCATTTCTAAGCTTCAGGAGAACGAATTTTGGTCCAGTCCTGCCTTGCCCCTGCTATTATCGCTCGTAGTGGCTTACGGCATTACTCTTAACTTCTTCTCTGGGCTGCCGAATGCCCTACATATCTATCTCATGCCTCCCCTCATCCTCGTAATTTATTGCCGCAATTCTACAAAAAACTCTTGATTTTTGTAGGCTCGCGATATATAATAAGCGCATATCGCGGGATAGAGCAGCCTGGTAGCTCGTTTGGCTCATAACCAAAAGGTCGTTGGTTCAAATCCAACTCCCGCCACCAAAATGGAACCGTATATCGCCCCCCCGATTGCGGTTCCATTTTTGTATTGCTATATCATCTTGCTATAGTATCAAAAACACCTTATAAATATTGACAAAACACATATAAATTGATACCATATAAATGTATCGGCGGGGCGGGCCATCGTTTTTTATCGGTCTAAGTTTCGCCATATTAGAAAATATAGGGGGTATCTTATTATGGACACAATTACTTATGAACTGCCCGAATTGGGCGTCTTCGACATCTGTAATCTTTGTAGTGCGGATCTCAGGGAAGTAGCAAAGGCTCCTGGGTTGAAATTAGTCAGCATTTCTACCAGCAACTATCGATCTGGTAGTTGGGTCAAAGACGAAACACCGTATCTGACGGTTTCCGGCCTCAAGAGTCGCAAGGCTATTCCGATCACGGCAATTGATAAACAGGAGGAGTATAAGTTGGTTAACGTTCAATGTCATACAAAGCTGATAGTATTATCTTATACCAGCTCAGACTGCGAACAATTAATCAGTTACTATGCTATGCCTGATCATCAGACGGATGTAGTCATTGAAGATAGTGCCGGCAATGGCTATAAAATTTTTAGCTCACCAATGTACTGGCAGAATGTCAAGAACTGGTTACATCCTAATCGTCCGCTTCTCCATGGCTACACGACTTCGGTGCTGAAGTACAATTCTGAGGGTATGCCACAGCGCGAGTATAAATACGAGTATCGTCTGCCCGACAATACTACCCTTTGGAGCCAGTTACTCACGAGGATCTTTGCTTTTAGCGGTAGCCAGACGAATACTGTGTCACAGTATTCCTAAGTATACTTAGACCAGCATCAAAAAGAGGAGTTCGCCAAAAACGGACTCCTTTTCTCATAAAACCGAACAAATTTTCCTGTCATTTTCCACCCTTGTGCAAAACTCTAATAATTCTACAACATATCTCCAAACTGCTATCAACTTGACGAAAAGCATAGAGTTAACCATAAAAACTATTGACATTTTCGCCAATATGTGCTACAATGGAAGTAACTGAATAACTGAGGGGACTATCCAGTAGTAGATTATCAGATTGGTAACTTGGATAAATCCCCTAAATTTTTATTTTTTAGGAGGAAACAGATATGAGAAAAAAATTTTCTGATCTTGTAACAAAAATGCAGGGAAATTGGGTGCCCATATGCGCTCTTGTTGTGGTCTCACTGATAATAGTGGCACTTGGTCTCCATGGTAACATCGCTAAGAGCGTCAGTCTTCAATGCTATGATAGCCGTTCTTGGAATGAATACCCTGAAGGCACTATGCTCTCGGCGGACACTAATTACCGTTTTGGACTAACTATTCCGGATGAATTACTGCCAGACGGACTTAAAGTTAGAGTTGATGTTGATTATCCAGAAGAAGTGAAATCCGAGGAAAACGGTCGCATCAACATTAATGTCAGAGATGAATATGGGCATATTTGGCGTGGTCATTATAACTTTGTAGCAGATGAAGATTTATCATTTGTGCACGGAGAAAAGATGATATGCGATAATAGAATCATAATCATCGGCGACGGTATTTGGGACGTTGGCAGTTTCGATCGTGGCGTCATCATAGAACTGTATACCTCTGCTAAAGAGGCGGAAAACTATGATGCGGCCATAAGAGACAACTTTGCGGCACGTACAGGTGCTTGTCTAACTACAAAAGTGTACTTCCACCAGAAATAATACATCCAGGCTGTCGGTCGACAAAAAGCCTCCAGCATTACGCACGGAGGCTTTTAAACGTCTCTACGAGCCCAATCTTACTCTTCCGCCCCGCTCATTTCTTCGCTGTCATCTACGGCGACTTTTTCGTTCAATCCTTCAGCCGGTTTCTCCTCTACGGACTCATCTGTAGTCAGCACGGACTCTGGTGTCTCGCTCTCATCATCGGCTTCACTTAGAGCATTGAGCAGGGAATCTTCGGCATTCTTGCGTTTCTTCTTTTCTGGAGCCTTAGCTAGCTCAATATCTAGATCGTAGCCTGTTAGCTTAGAAGCCAAGCGCACATTCTGGCCTTGGCGACCAATCGCGATTGACTGTTGGTCTTCAGTCACATAAACTTTGGCTTTTTTGCCATCAATTTCTACCTTCACCACCTCTGCTGGGCTGAGAGCCTCACGGATATACTCAGATGGATTATCGCTCCAGTTAATAATATCAATTTTCTCACGATCGCCGATTTCATTCATAATCGCCTGGACTCGCATGCCACGTCCACCGACAAAGGTTCCTACTGGGTCTACTCCTGGCACCGTCGACATTACGGCAATCTTGGTGCGACGACCGGCTTCACGAGCAATACCCCGGATTTCCACCGAACCATTATCCAGCTCTGGTACTTCTTGACGGAACAAGTATTCAATAAACTCAGCATTGCCGCGCGAAAGAATTAGTTGCGCCTTTGCATCGTCATGCTCTACACCCTTGATGTATACCTTAATGCGTTCACCTACGGTATAATATTCGCCATCAATTTGCTCACTGCGGGGCATGATGCCGTTAGCTTTGCCTAAGTCCACTCGCACTACTCGAGGCTCGACGCGAGAAATCACCCCAGTCATCACCGTACCAATTTTATCTTCAAAGGCCGTGAGGACCGCGTCTCGCTCCGCTTCGCGGAGGCGTTGCACTACGACCTGCTTCGCGGTCATCGCTGCAACGCGCCCAAAATCCTTCACCTCCTCGCTCTCTTCAATCATATCGCCAATCTCGGCATCTGCCTTCACCTTCTTAGCCTCTGCCAAAGGAATCTCCGTAGCTGGATTATAAGCCACGTCATCCTCAATCACTTCGCGTCCAATGAATACTGTAGCTTTACCGGTATTAGTATCCAGAATCGCCCGCACATTCATATCGCGGTCGCCGTTATCTTTGCGCCAAGCCGCCGCAATCGCCATTTGTACTACATCTAGCACTGCCTCCTCTGGTAAGCCTTTTTCTTCAGCAATTACCCCTACCATCGCAGTTAACTGTTTGAGATCTAAACCTTCCATTTTTTCTCCTTTTAATTATTCGCCCCGTCGGCCAGTCTTCCAAAAGAAAAACCCGCCCCTTTCCGGGTCGGTCAATATCTGTATAGCTTCATTATATCGTACCTCGCAGAAAAGTCAACCAAATTTCCCCCATTGTAGATAAGAAATGACCGGCATATAATATGTATCATGAGGACAATTCAATTTAACCAGTGGTACGAAATTGCGAAAAAATCCGTTCAGGCGGCCTTAAAATCCGTTTATGCCAAATATTTCCTAATCTTATTTGCGATTTTTCTGGTGGCCTTGATTCCGCTATTTCGAGCCAACTTTAATTACATTGATGATCTAGGACGAATCCGAGAGGGCTACCTCAATTTCGGTTTTGGCCGTTATACTTCTAATATTGCTGCTACCGTGGTCAATGCCGGCCGACGCGCTACTGATCTATCACCCTACACCCAAATACTCGCAGCAGCAATCATGGCCCTGTCTTGCACTTTAGCTATAAAGCTCCTCACTTCTTCGTTCGGAACATCTCTAGAGCAAAAGTCTAAATTTAATCTCTGGTATGTAATTGCAGCTTTGCCATTAGGACTTTCGCCATATTTTATGGAAAACTATTCCTATAAATTCGATTCACCCTACATGGCCCTGTCGGTATTATTTAGTATCATTCCGTTTTTATTTTACCGCGATCAGTCTAAGTGTCAGAAAATCATTTCTGTCGTCATCATCTTCATCTGTACTATTGGTATGTGCACTACCTATCAAGCATCAAGTGGGATTTTTCCAGCATTGACAGCCATACTGGCTTTGTTAATGTTCGTCAAACAAGCAAAATATAAAGAAATTGGTCAATTTATTGGGCTTTCAGCTCTCGGATATTGCTTGGGTACCCTAGTATTCCAGTTTTTTGTTTCCCGATCTGGATCATATCTAGATGCAGGAATGTTAAAGTTTAGTGAGCTAATTCCAGGTATATTTTCCAATTACGACTCATATATAAAAGCAATTTGTCGCGATTTCAAACCGTACTGGCTAGTCTTGATATTTGCTGTCTACGTAATGTTCATCGTATCTTGCATAATGCGCTCTAAACAACGCAAAATTTCGTCTGCGATTTTTGCTATGCTCATCGCCTGTTTTGTCGGTATCATGTCATTCGGTCTTTATGTTTTGATCCGCTCTCCACTGTTTGCGCCAAGATCAATGTATGGATTTTTCGCTAATTTCGCTTTAGTGGCAATCGTAGCGGTCAATTATTATCATGCCTATATCTCAAAATTATGTGTGCTATATCTGGGATATGCGTTTTTTGTCTTTGCAATTACATATGGTAATGCTCTAGCAGAACAAAAACACTATGCTGATTATCGAGCTACTTTACTAATGAATGATCTCAATACCTTAAATACTCCCGAAAACCAAACCCTAGAAGTCGCCATTAATGGTACAATTGGTTTCTCTACACCTATAGATGGTTTGATCCCAAAATACCCAGTATTAAACAGTCTTGTTCAACCACTATTAAGCGATAATTCTTGGTTCTGGGGCAGTTACTATATGTTTTCTCACTATCGAATGCCTGGGATTATTGAATCACAGAGCAAATTTGATACGACGGATCTAAAATTAGTTAAGGAAACCCGGTTGCATAATATTTACCAAAAAGACAATCGGGTCTTAGTCGAGTTGAAATAATTTAAAAGGCCCGCCGTAGCGAGCCGCACATCGTTATAGGCTATTTCTCCTCTCTTTCTTCTGTAGCTTTCAGGTTCTGGTAGTCTATATAGAATGAGATCAAGAACAGTCCAACACCTGGCATCATGAAAAGCCAATGGTACCGGCAAGCTGCGTAAAAATCCAGAGCGAAAACCGTACTGCACAGGTTACACTCGCGCCAGCGATGCTTTAACACTGGGAGTTTGAACCACCAGCCGAAAAACCGGTCAAACCATCCCCACGTTACTACAAAAACCGCCACCAAAAACATCGCCAGGCCAACCATCATGAGTCGTCCATGTAGCACTCTGTTTTCGGTCCAAATCGCTAGTTGTGTCGGAAAAATGACAATAACCATGGTTACCATCTTTAATGCTTGCGCAAGCATTAGATATTTTACCCTACTATCGTCTGTAAAATATTTAATCAATCGTTCCTTATAAATCTGAAAATCTCCAAATCCCATTTCTTCACCTCCTTTTATGGGAATATTTCCGTCAACTAAGCACTAGAGAAGATCCTTTAGCCTATTTTTTTAAAACTCCTTGACACCTCTACCCCTCCTTTAGTGTCGTATAGCTGGATGTTTTGTATCACCATCCTTTTACCATTATACCACAGATACTGCAAAAAATCAATAGGAACGTATTGCTCCACTACCTTTGCAACAAAATAAGGTAAGTTCTATACTTAGATT
>CANOTH010000009.1 GCA_947570505.1 uncultured Candidatus Saccharibacteria bacterium | reverse complement strand
GTTACCTAAGTAACCAATATACCCTGTATTCAAATGGATCGCCCCGCTACGGACGAAGTAATGCTAATTTAGTCATATAAATTGACGTTTGCTTTAGGCTATCGTTTTTTCAAAAGTGATAGCCTAAAATTTCGTCTTGACCCTGTTATGTGTGATAAGTGTGGTTTACACTTTTTAAAAAACGTAAACCTGTACAGAAGATACTTTTTGCACTATTTGCAGTCCTTTTTCGTCCGTAGCGGGTGGGTTAATCTTGGTAATAGTGCTCTGAGAGACTTCGGCAGCTCTGGCTACAGTTGGTCGCGGGCTGCTAAACCTTACTCGTCACCTACCTCAGCTAATGCTTACAGCCTCTACTTCAATCCTTCAGGTGTTTACCCGTCGGCTAACTACAATCGTTGGAACGGTCGCCCCGTCCGCTGTTTGGTATACTAGTTGAACGTGATAAAATGAGTTAGTAAGCCTAAGGCTTATGGGATCTAAAGGGGCTATTTTGAGGTTTTGGCTCCAGCTCCCAGCAGCTCCCTGAATCATATAAAGATCGTGAAGTTATCCTCTGCATAGCTTACAAAAGAGTTATAGAGGCTAGAATGCACCCTAATCCAAGGCTTAGGGCCTTAAAATCAACTTCTAAACCTGACGACTATTCTATTTCTGACCGTTTTTGCTGTGGCTGATAGTCCGGCTTCATAGCTTTTCTATTGACTACCTCGCTGGTTCCATTCCAGTACTTCGTCCGTAGCGGGAACGTCAACTTGAACAACGGCTCACTGAGGAACTCGGGCAACATTGGCTACGACTGGTCGCGTACCTCTGTAGCTTACTCCTCTGCGACCTTGGCTAACTCTTACTGGTTTGAGTTTAATACCTCAGAGTCTCGCCCGTCCCACGGCCCGAACAATCGTTGGAACGGTTTCCCCGTCCGCCTATCCTATGTCGCGGTTCGGTGCCGATCTTTAAATCAACAAAAATAGACACGTAAGTGTCTATTTTCTAAACCCGAAATGTGGTGGGCGATAGAGGAGTCGAACCTCTGACCTCGTCTACGTCAAAGACGCGCTCTAGCCAACTGAGCTAACCGCCCGATGTTTATATCATACCACACTTATTACCAGTTGTGAATAGTAAATCTTAGAAGATAAACACTCTTCGACTAATCGAAAAACTTAATCAAACTGCTGTTTTTCTTTGTTTTCGCGGCGACGGGCAAGCCCACGCACGACTAAAGCAATGGTAATAGTCAAAATCGCAATAGCCAACAAGACAACTGCTATAATCCGCATGAACTTATCCCAGCTATTGCCTTCAGACTTGTCCTCTTTGGAGTTAACCTTTGAAGCATCACTACTAGGAGCCTTGGGCAGCGATGTGCTCTCATTATCCGGGTTTTCGTTCCCCTCAGTGTTGCCGGCATCAGGATGATCGGACGATTGATCGTTAGAAGAATTGCCGTCTGCGCTATTACTAGATCCAGCGCCATCATTGCGATTAGAATCATTTTTATGAGTAGTGTCATTTGGGGTTTGATCGGCTGAACCGGAATCATCACTTACGGTAGGATCTGGCTCGTACTCACCCATACCAGCTTCGTCACCATTGACACCGCTGCCCATGCCCTCTGAGGCTTCTGGTTCATTCTCTGTAGTGCCCGTACCAGGGCCATCAGAATCGCCCGAATCTTCAGAACCTGGTTCGCCAGAGCCATCCGTATCATCAGGTGCATCAGGATCCGGAGTTTCGCCAGGGGCACTTGCCACTATCTGGCTGTCCGCTGTAACATCATCTGAGGTATTTGCACCATCAGCATAGCTGTCCATCGGTATGCTAGCTATTGCCACTGCCAAGATGGCGACTAAAGCCAGACGAATTCCATTCATATCTTATTTTCTCCCAAATCTTTCCTAATTTACCCCATTCTATAACGTAGGTTCTTAAAAGTCAAGTATAGTAACATATTTTATGCATAAGCAAATTCATTGATCTTGATAAGAAAATAATACCCCAGTGGGGTATTATTTTCTTGTGTGACTTTATCTAGCGACGGCTCTTGCGTAGTGCGAGATAGACCGCGAAACCAGAGATTAAAGCGAAAGCGATTAATCCAGTTACGATATAATCCAGACGAGAAATATTTAGTTCGCCAACTAGACTACCAGTGTTTGGTAATTCTGGAGTAGCTGGAGTATATTCGACTGGTGTAGTTTTTACAGAGATGATGTTGCCATTTTTGTCATAAGCATCCACTACAACCGTATATTCTCCCTCTTTGACTCCATACTTGTCTAGTGGTAATTCTACCTTCAGCTTACCATCTTCGCCAAAAGCACTTTTGTCAATAATGATTGGAGTTTCTTTACCGTCCTTATCAACTAAGATCGGATTACCATCTTTATCATAAATCTGGATAACAACTTTTTCCACATCGTCATTTACATCGATTTCGATGAATGGATTACCGCCTTCTTCTGGCTTTGGCTCTGGGGTGACAATCGTTGAAGTATAACTAAATTTTGTCACATCAGCCGGAATAGCTTGCCCCTCAAAGTTGTAGGCCTGAGTTGTGAGTTTGTATTGATTGTCCTTGCTTTTATACTGTCCTAAATCAATATTGAACGTACGTATACCTGAATCTTTAGCAGCTCCAGTTGGTACGAAATCGTCTACGACTTTTTCCTGTGCAACACCAGACTCATCAATAAAGCTTAGTGTGCTGACTAGTCGGCTAATGCGCTCGTAGCGGATGCTAACTGGGACAAGATTAGTATTAAACTCTTGACCATCAGCAGGCGAATTGGTGGATGAAGACGTTTGACCGGTCTCAACAGTCACATTTACCTGAAAATCTTCACCTGCCTCTGGGGCTTCAGTATAAACACCATTACCGGCTTCCGCCGCTGCGTTCGGCGCTGGGATCATATATGCAGTAGCAGTCATAATGCCGACCGCCGCCAAACCTGCAAGCCCTAAAAGTTGCTTTTGTGTCTTTTGCATACTCTACACTCTTTCTTTTTAGTTTTTATTTTGAATTTGCTTAGAGCTACCGTCTCGCAGAATACTACTCGCAATAGTATCACGGTATCGCCCAGCTATTAGTGAATTCCACTACACTAACGTGCGGGCTTTGCGCTCTTTGCGCTTTCTGATTATGATTATAGTCCAAACAATTATGACTGTCAACAACAAAATTATAATAACTATCATGAAAATCGGCATGATGATCACAATGTGCTTTTCGTCCCGGATAGTGTCGGCAGCATTAACCTTGAATTCTACTTGGAAAATGCCCATTAGCGGCGGTTCGTCCCAATCTAGGTTCACGTGATACTCGGTGTCTGGGAAGGTTGAAACCGAACCCGAGAGAGTCTTCAACTCCTTACCAAAAATTGTTCTAGCTGTGTAGTAATAATAGGCATCGAAATCTGTATTACCAGTATTCTTAATTGTAGCATTGGCTTTGAGACTGCCGCCTACCGCAAACCGAGTAAAACCATATTCTAAAATTTCGGCGGTTTGCTTGGTATTACCAATAGAACGACCAGAAATTACCATCCCCGCTTGAGAAATTGTTTGCACACCGCTGCCGCCTTCGCTCAAGGTTTGTGCCCAAACTACAGCATACTGCGCGCCTCCAGGAACATCTTCTGGTACGGAAATGCGATAATCGATGACTTGGGTTTCTCCGGGATTAATTGTATAAATGGCCTCTGACTCGTAATTCCCCTCCGGGTTCTTAAAAGTGATCCAACGTGAAATTTGAGTATACGAGGTGGATGCACTTTCGGAAAAATCTAGCTGGTAATCTTCGCCAGATACAACATAGGGCGAGGCATAGACGCGATAGCGGAAGCTCTGGGTACCAACATTCTTAACCTGCACTACACAGCCACCTTCAACGTCCTTAGGGCAGCGCTCACTCGTACCACTGAGTACATCTCCACCCATCAAAGTGACCGTTACGGCTGTAGGGGAAATCTGTAAAGAAGTGGTCGGTTTATCTTCTTCGTTACCTTCGTCAGCATAAACCTGTCTCGGCATGCCTAGTGCACCAAAGCCTACTAAAATGGTGGCTAGCGCCAGGCTTAAAATTTTTCTCTTCATTCTTTTTACCTCCGCTTCTTCAAGATAATTTTATTCACTTCTATTGTCGCGACTCCGAGCACGAACACGGGTAATGATCCAAAATACTGCGCAGAAGATGAGTAATATGATGATAAACGCAAACCAAATCGGACACAAGAAGACAACTTTCTCTACCGTGGAGGTCTGATCAAACATACTGACAGTCTGACGAACCCGGAAGATACCCAGCTTTGGAGATCCTGGCCAAGTAATAGTATTAAAACGACGAGTCTCGGGCAAGATTGTAAGAGTATCAGGGTTTTCACGGTTGGTGTAAACTTCTTCGTCACAGAGAGTACCATCTGAAGCTTTACCGCTAAACAATGGACAAACCTCTAGGATGTAGCTAGCTGTAGCATGAGTATTACCAGTATTGTTGACGATCGAGGTAGTAGATACTGGAGGATTAAAGAGAATGGTAGGGATCTTATTTTCGATAACCTCTCCGGTCTTGCGAGTATTACCATGAACGTTAGCATAGACAATAGAGCCAACTTGCTGAGTGATCGCCACTCCAGAGCCTTCGGTGGTACCAGTATTGGTCAGCTCGACGGTGATGGCTAAATACTGACCACCAGCCGGGACATCGGATGGAACCTTGATCGTATAAGCAATTTCCTGCTCTTGATTAGGATCTACATGTCCAGTAGTAGCAGAGAACTTGATCCAGTTGACAATATCGGTATACTGACTGTTTTTATCATATTCCGGCGAATAGAGTTCATCCTTCACACTATATGGGGATGCACTAACCTTAAAATCAAAAGAATTTTTGCCGGTGTTCTGCACCTTAAATGCACCAGCATAAGATTCACCGGGCTTAAGATCGCCAATATCTTGCTTGGCGGGTGAAACCTGTAAACGGTACTCTGGCTGCTTATCTTCGGCAAAAACCGCACTATGGTTAAGTACGATCATGCTCATTGCTAAAAACATGCCGCACAAAACACTGCTAACTCTTTGAAAAACTTTCATTTACCTCCTTATTTCCTTTCATTATATATCATCATATCTGGGTTTTCAAGTCATAAACGCAAAAATCCCGCCCCTGCGAGAGGACGGGATTAATTGTACTATATTATATAGATTATTTAACAGAAGCAGTGATAACTACTTGGTTAGAGTAGACACCTGGAGCCTGATTAGAATCAGCCTTAACACCAAAGGTAATGGTGGTATCAGCTGTAGCAGCAGTTTCGCCAGTACCATTCAAGCTACCTGGATTAGTCGCTAACAGTGAAGTAGCAGTGGCAGGTACAGGCTTGAAGGTTGTACCACTGTCAGTTGAATAGCCCCAAGCTGATGTGGTTCCCTTTGGATCGCCAGCTGGAATCGAGTTACCATTAGCATTCTTCATAGCAGTTTCAGTTGTAGCGGTACGGATAGTCAAAGCATAATTCAAAGTTTCGTTAGTAGAAACAGTAGCTTTGATAGCACCAGTGATTGGGTCAGCGGCGCCAACGATGATCTTACCTAAATCGAGAGTATTGGTGTCAGCATTGAAATTGCTACCAGTCTCACCGGCAATTTCTAGTGAGATAGAACCGCCAACCTCTGCTTGCACAGTGACATTCTCGGATTGTGGCATCACACCATCAGCATCCGCAGCATACGAACTCAGTGGCAATGCAGCTACACCAAGACCAGCTACAACACCTAAGACTGCGATAGCTTTTGACATTTTAGACATAAATTTCTCCTTTTGATTTTTGTCTTTTACTTGTTTATTTATATGACCTTTGTAATTGTTATTATATAGGATGGTTATGCTTAAGTCAATACGTTTTTCGCACAATTTTTGCAATTTTTAGCACTCACTGACCGACGAGTAATTATATTTCTGCTGATAGAGCTCATAAAGATCCCAGCCGATCAAATCGCTCAAGTATCGTTCGGTAGTAGCCTCTGAGGCATGGCCAAGACCCGCCTGAATCTTACGGGTTGGAATACCGATTTTCTTAAGATCAGTTGCATATGAATGTCGCAAATCGTGTGGCCGAAAATCCTTGAACCCGGCCCGACTAAAAGCATCTCGCATTTTCTGCCGAATGGTACAGGTTGCTAGTGGCTGATCAGGATAAATTGGGCTAGGCCAAAGATATTTATTAATGCAATGATCGGCAATCCAGACCTGTAGTTTATACTGCACTTCGGGCGATAGATAGGCATACCGCCTTTTACTGCCTTTGCCGAGAATAGAAATGCGGCCATCATCATGAAGATGGTTGAGCTGTAGTTTACACAGCTCGCTGATTCGTAAACCGCAATCGAAAGCCAGTTTAATCAGCAACCATTCTTGGATATCTGCGGTAGCTAAGACGGATTGAATTTCTTGACGTGAAAAACAAACTTGGCGCGGCGGTACTTCCTTAGCTTTAGTGATCAGACCCAGCTGCAAATGGGGCATTACGACATTCATATTTTGCTGCCAATGCAACATTGCCCTAAGATGTGCTAAGCGATCATTGATCGTGCGCCCAGTGTTGCCTCGGCTGAATTGGTAATTAATCCAATCGTAGATTTGGCGGTTGGAAAGTTTGCGCAAATCTGTTATACGAGTAACAGCAATGAACTGATTAATGGTATAGACTTTGCTAATCATGGTAGTTGGGCTCATGCCCCGAATCTGTTCACAATAAATATAATAATTCTCTACTTGTCGATAGATACGGCTATGTTTTGACGTGACCTGCTCTAGGTGGTATGACATTTTACTCCTTTAACGTTATTTATATCAACATAATAACAATTACAAAGGTCATATAAATAAACAAGTAAAAGACAAAAATCAAAAGGAGAAATTTATGTCTAAAATGTCAAAAGCTATCGCAGTCTTAGGTGTTGTAGCTGGTCTTGGTGTAGCTGCATTGCCACTGAGTTCGTATGCTTATGATGTACCAACCGAAACCACGGTAAAAACCACGGTTGAAGGTGCTATCTCAATCGCCGTCGATAAGACTGAGGTTGATCTAGGCACCCTAAAACTAAACGGTGTCGCTACTGGTGAGAATGCTGGCGATAATGAATTAACCGTCACAGTTTCTGGCAACAGTGCTACTGCTTACTCATTGAAGATTAGTGCTCCGAGCGGAAATGCTTTGATGAATAGCGAAACCAATACTTCTATCCCTGCGATTGCAGATGCTGCCGGTGTCACTACTTTAACTGGTGGTACCAACTCTTGGGGTTACCAAGTTAACGATACGGGCAACTGGTTCGGTGTGCCAGCTACAGGCAGCAAAGATGTCGTGAGTGTTACAGATTCAGATGCTGGCTGGACCACTAATGCTGATAAGCAGGTCTATACTACCAAGCTCGCCTTCGGAGCAACCGCTGGTTCAAGTCTACCTGCTGGTGAATACAAGGCAACTGTAGTCTTAACTGCTTCCACTACTGACTAGTATTTGAAACTATCTTAAGCTTCACTCTCTCGCAGGAGTGAAGCTTTTTGATTTTTTAAGTGTTTTACAAAAAACTTATAACTTTCGCATGGTATAATTGTGGGTAGTTAGGTGGGCCAACAGTATATAGTAAGACAGACATTTTCATAAAGTAGGAGGTCCAAAATTAATATCGTCTTTAAAGAAACTCACAAAAAGCCTATCCGAAAGCTAGAATCATTGAGGAGAAAGGAATATAAAAACTACAGTCTGGTGTGCTGCCCAGCATTTGGTGGAGAGTCAGTGCTTTTCAGCGCTGACGGATTCTACCATGCTACTCATAACGGTAGAGGTATGAGTAGAAACGAGGTCGATCAACGTTTACGTCTTAATCTTTTACCTTTCGTTCCAGAACTAGTTGCTAATGCGACTAAATACGAAAAAGAAACGACTAGGGCTCAGAGTATAAACGGCAAAACCAAAGTCGTCTACTATTACCGTTTATGCTCGGAAATTAGGGTTAATGGTATCAGATACGAGATTGCTGTAATACTGCGACGAATTGGTAATGGTGGCAAGCTGAGGTATTATAGTGTATTCTGCGTTTCAAAAAAGGCGGAGTAAATCCGCCTTTGTATGATATGCCCTTCCGTATTGGACTACAGGATGATTGACCTTTGCAGTCCTTAACGGCGCTAATAGAGCTTTCGCTCTAGGCTACCATACGTACTTTCATTATAGCACACTTTTATAAAATAGTCAATAGTTTTTGTCAATTTGGAGCCTGCGCAACAAAGTTGCTAGAGATAATGTTGTTAATTTTACAACATCTTACTTCTGCCCTAGCACCTGTTTAAGATATTTCCCGGTCGGTGTATCAGACCTCTTGGCTAGCTCTTCTGGAGTACCCTCAGCCATCACCTGACCACCATGCAGACCACCTTCGGGCCCCATATCGATCACCCAGTCTGCACTCTTAATCACGTGCAAATTATGTTCAATAATAATCATAGAGTTACCACCGTCAACCAACTTGCCCAGGATCTTTAGCAAACGATTCACGTCATCTGTATGTAGACCAGTAGTTGGCTCGTCTAGAATATACAGAGTTTTACCAGTACTACGGCGGGACAGTTCGGTGGCCAGCTTAATGCGCTGTGCTTCCCCACCCGAGAAAGTCGTAGCTGGCTGACCGAGTTTGATATAGCCGAGACCAACTTCTTGAATCGTCTTGAGCTTGGAGACAACGGCCGGGATATTCTCAAAGAATTCTACCGCCTCGTCAATCGTCATATCTAGGACTTCGGAAATGTCTTTGCCGCGATATTTAATCTCTAATGCCTCACGATTGTAGCGCTTACCATGGCAAGCTGGACAGGTGACGTAGACATCAGGCAAGAAGTGCATTTCGATTTTGTTCACCCCGTCACCTTGGCAAGTTTCGCAACGGCCACCCTTGACATTAAAGCTAAACCGTCCGGCTTTATAGCCTCTGAGTTCAGCTTCTGGCTGCTTAGCAAAGAGTTCCCGAATCTGATTAAACACTCCTGTGTAAGTGGCAGCATTCGACCTCGGGGTACGACCAATCGGCGACTGGTCAATCACGATCGCCTTGTCTAGATATTCGATACCGTCAATCCGGTCATGTTCCCCCGGAACTGTCTGGGCACGGTGCAATCTTGCCAGCAATTCATTGGCCAGGATATCATTCACTAGGGTAGACTTACCACTGCCCGAAACACCCGACACTACGGTCATCACTCCCAGCGGGAAGTGCACATCAATATTCTTAAGATTGTTTTCGCGCGCACCCACCACTACCAGCTCTTGATCCTTCTTAGGAGTGCGGCGCTTCTTGGGCACGGCGATTTCCAGTTTACCAGACAAATATTTACCCGTGATTGAATCATCATTCGCCGCTACTTCCTCTGGAGTACCGGCAGCCATCAGTCTACCACCGTTCTTACCAGCACCTGGTCCGATATCAATGATATAATCCGACTCCCACATGGTGTCTTCATCATGCTCAACGACGAGGACAGTGTTCTTCAGATCGCGCAAATGCTTGAGAGTAGCAATCAGTTTATCATTATCGCGCTGGTGCAAGCCGATACTTGGCTCGTCTAGCACGTACAAAACTCCTTGTAGCCCAGAGCCAATCTGAGTAGCCAAGCGAATGCGCTGCGCCTCTCCACCAGAGAGAGTATTAGCGGCCCGACCGAGCTCCAAATAACCTAAGCCCACGTCCTGCATAAATTTCACCCGCTCCCGAATCTCTTTGAGAATCGGCCCGGCAATCATGGCCTCGGATTCGGAGAATTGCAAATCTCCATTCAAGACTTCTAGGGTGGCATCGACGTCCATATTACACATATCCACGATATTAAGCCCATGCACAGTAACTGCCAGTACAGCCGGTTTAAGACGGGCGCCGTGACAAGTCTGACACTCGTGCACCCGCATAAAGCGCTCAATATCTTTTTTGACGAAGTCCGACTCAGACTCACGATGCCGGCGCTCCAAAGTCGGAATCACCCCTTCATAAGTCGACTGATAAGTCGCCCCGTCTCCCCATTTACCATGGCCGCCCACATCGACTTTATATTTTTTATCGCCCGTGCCGTACAAAATCTTATGAATTGCCTCTTCTGAGAGCTCACGAATAGGAGTGTGGACCGAAAAGCCTTCCTTCTCACCCACGGCCGCCAGCCTCTTTAGCCACCAAGATTCTTGATTGATGCGATTAAATGGTCTAATTCCACCTTCGGCGATGGTGAGATTAGGGTTCAAGACCAAATTAGGATCAATTTCCATTCTGGTACCTAAGCCAGTACAGGTCGGGCAGGCGCCCTGGGGAGCATTAAAAGAGAACAGCCGCGGCTCTAGTTCAGGAATGAGTTCATCCGGATGAAGCTCACAAGCATACCTCTGCGAGAAAGTATAGACCTCAGTATCTGGGCTGGGCAATGCGTGTCCTTCGGACGCGCTCCGGGCCGCTCTGGCCGAGTCTTCATGTTCCGCAGCACCCGATTGCCCAGCTCCAATACCGCGCGCTTCAATAGTTGTAGTGTTATCATTAATTTTAAGTAAGCGAATAATGCCCTGCCCCAGCTCGAGAGCCTGTTCAATAGACCCAGAGATCCGACTGAGCAACTCCGGAGAGAGAATGAAACGATCCACCACAATCTCAATATCGTGACGGTCATTTTTGTTCAACTCCGGGAATTCGTCTAGGGCATAGACGATACCGTCAATCCGCACTCGCGAGAAACCTTTGAGCTGGTACTGTTCAGGAATATGTTGGAAACTCCCCTTTTTCTGGCTAACAATCGGGGCGAGCAACATCAACTTGCTGCCTAGCGGAAGCTTCATCACTTCACCCACGATGTCCTCAATGCTACGACGATGGACCTCGCGATGGCAAATCGGACAATGTGGCACCCCTACCCGCGCAAAGAGCAGACGCAAATAATCATAAACTTCCGTCACCGTCGCTACGGTTGAACGCGGGTTGCGACTAGTAGACTTTTGGTCAATCGAAATCGCTGGGCTAAGGCCAGTAATACTATCCACATCTGGCTTGTCCATCACCCCCAAGAACATCCGGGCGTAGCTAGATAAACTCTCGACATAGCGCCTCTGGCCCTCAGCATAGATAGTGTCAAAAGCCAAGCTCGACTTGCCACTACCCGACAAACCCGTAATCACGACTAATTTGTCGCGCGGGATATCAACATTCAGATCTTTGAGGTTGTGCTGCCTAGCACCACGAACCTTAATAAAATTATCATTCATTCCGCTATATATTATACAGTAAAAATCCCCTAGCCGCAAGGGTCGGAGATTGCTATATTTGTCAATATTTTTATCTAATAATCTTCCGGCTGTAAACTCTGATACCATAATTTCAGCTCTTCAAGCAAGAATTGACTTTCCTCGGGAGTTTTGGCACCGTAGCCCTGACCACTGGTAACCACTTTTTCGATCTCTTGCAGCTCCTTTAAGAATTTCGGTGCTTGGCGACCTAAGCGCTCGGTACGATATTTTTCCCAATTCCCGGTCTCTTCCTCGCTTAAGCTCTCGGGGAAATTCTTGGCTTTATAATGCAACATCAGCTCAGCGAGACGTGGATCGCGGAAGCCCGGATGAAAATTACGTAAATCTTCGCTACCGTTATTGCGCACCGCCATACAGAGCAGCTTATCATGGTCGTCCAAAAACCCGTCATAGAGGGCCGATTCGGGATCTTCGCCGGGTGGGAATGGTGGGCGCGCCAGCACTTCGCGCTGCATACGCTGCGCGAAGTCGGGGTGCTGGAGGAAGGTCGCCAAATTCCGGTCGACTTGCTCGCGGGTCAGGTGAATTTTGGCCCAACCATCGCCTTTGTCCAGCACCCCCAGCGGCGCGACGGCGGGGCAATGGTTGAACTGTAAAGTTTTGACCATGGGGAAAAAGTCTGGCTTCTTGTCGCCGCCGCGCCGCCCGCTGGCGCTCCCCGCCCACTTTTTGGGTCCAAATTTCTCAGCATAACTCCCATCTTTTTCCGCTTCCAGTAATTCCAAGACATCGTAGCGCAAATCAAATACCAATAAATTACCATTTTTATCCTCAGCAAAGGGATAAGCCACCGTGGTCTTCTCAAAATCAGCTGGATATCTTCCTGAAGCATAGACAAAGGGCTGTGGCTGCTTAAGATTAGTGAGCTTCGCTACAGCACGTTTATCGCGCATTTGATACAAATATGCAAACAGCTGCGGCTGTTTTTCTTTAATCAACCTCGTGACCGCAATCAAGGCATCCACATCCGCCAGAGCATCATGTGCATGTTCATGCGCAATATTGTTGCTTTTGGTAATCAATTCCAACCGGTTAGTTGAATATCCATCCTCCGTCACCGGCCAGTTAATCCCCTCTGGTCGCAGGGCCCGAGTCAAGCGCACCACGTCCAGCAAGTCCCAACGGCTGCGCCCATCTTTCCATTGCCATTCATAAGGATCATAAAAATTGCGCCACAGAGTATGACGAATAAACTCATCGTCAAAGCGCACAGAATTATAGCCCATAATTGTCGTACCTGGAGTAGCCACTTCGTTGATTAGAAACTCACAAAATTCGCGCTCTGTAATGCCACCGGCTAGAGTAGCCTGCGGGGTAATACCGGTAACCATAATCGCTCCCGGGCTCGGCAAAGTATCTTGCGGCAGTTGCACGAGCAGATTAGTCGGTTCTCCAAGAGGTCGCAAATTAAGGTCGGTGCGTTGCCCAGCAAACTGCATAATCCGATCTGTGCGAGCATTCAAACCTGAAGTCTCTAGATCATAAAAATAAAAGCTTTGTCGCATATATTAATTATTGTATCATGCTTAGACGGGAAAATCCCACCATGTGACCACGGTGGGATTATAATTTGCTAACTTTAACTACACTACGCGATGCTATTGTGCACTATCCGGATACCCGAGAAACGCACATGGCGCTCAGCACCCTCGCCTACAAGCCGGAGACGCAGATTATAGTCACCAGATTCAATCGTCTCTTGCAGGCCCGGAGTCCGAGCCACTAGATCGCGGATGATTTCCTGATCGGCAACGTCTAACCCAGCTATTGCTGCCTCTAGCATTGATTTCTTCACCTCTTGCTGGTCTAAGGATTTGGCTTCCGTAGCCTCATCCACCGGTTGCGAGCTAGCCTCAGTCTCTGCCAAGATCTTATTAATCAAAGCCTGCGAGCGCGCCATGGTGCGGCAATAACTCATCATGGTTAACCTGAGGTCGAGCACCTGATTCTCTGGTACCTGTACCTTGTGCCAGGAGCCATCAGGTTCCACCACTTCCGTTTCCACCAACTTTTTTGATGGCGGATCAGACAAAAGGATCTCCTGTAGTGTCTTCTTAGCGGGTAGCTGATCTTCAGCCGGTACGTTATCAATGACAGGTTCATAGTATGCTGAAGGGGCATCGCTAGATTGCAAAGCTTCTTTTTTGATACCACTCGCTATCAGCACCTGCACGATGTCAGCCGCCTGAATCACCGTAGCAACCCGACCGTCTGAGCTGCGCCGCTTCGTCACCGAGCAATGCCAACATACGAAACCGATTTGCGCACATTTGCTTCCGATTTTGCGCAGCAGTATACCATAGCATACGGCCACGATCACCGGTGCAGCCAGGCAGCACATGAGACCGACCAACTCACCGAAAGCATCTTCCGCCCCCGCCACGAACAGCTGATACAGCCCGTACCGTGATTCCGCGTAAATCAGAACGCAGAGTACAGTACTAAAAACGGCCGCTACCAGATAATCTATCTTGGCAGTCTCTTTCTCGTTTCTGACGGAATACTCCCCATCAATATGGCTACGATTGTAGCCAACTAGTGCGGCTACAATCGCTCCGAGCGGAGCGAACAGGTACCAAAAATTAAACGTTATCGTCATTGCGATTCCCCCTTTTCTATAATTTTTTTGGTAGTTTTCAAGTTCTGAGACCGATAGTCAGCCTCCTCTTTCTATTGTAGAACACTTTGCTAAAAAAGTCAATATTTTTATGCTAACTTACACTCTCGGCCCCATTCAGAAATTCCAACATCTCAATAGCAGCGGCCGCCCCATCGCCAGCGGCCGTAATCACTTGGCAAACCGCACCTTGGCGGATATCACCGGCGGCATAGAGACCTGTTTGCGCCGTCTCATGTTCACTTTTCCCTTTAGCGCCAGTAATAATATATCCGTCCTCATCAATCAGTTCAACTTCTTTAATAATCTCTAAGCCGAAGAACTTAGCATCTTTCTTCACGACGTGTCGCCTCTGCAACTCTTGTAAGAAACCGGCTTTCGGTTCCTTACCAATAAAGACGAAAACATGTTCAAATTTATTCAGCAACTCCGCTGTCGCTTCTAGGTTCTCGAGAACCTTCACGTTGTCGTGCTGCCGCAACCGTTCCTGTAGCACCGGGCCAGCCTTCAGCCGCGAATGAGTAATCACAGTTAACTCTTTGACCATAGGAGCCAGATATAAGGCTTCCTGTACTGCCGAATTCGCCCCACCGACCACTGCAACTTTCTTATCCTTAGCTAGTTCACCGTCACATAAGGCACAGTACGACACCGGTACATTTAGCTCTACATCCAGCCGACGCGACTCTGCTCCACAAGCCACTAAAACAGACTTGGCATATACTACCTCATCATCAATCGACACATAGAATCCCCTCTCGGGTAAATCAGTGCGCTCCGGGTCCTCTTTCCTTAGCTCAGCACAGTCTTCGACTCTATGGCACTCTCCATAACTAATCTTCGCTCCAGCTTGTTCGGCCTGCTCACGCATAACCTTAGCCAGGCCTTCACCACTACCTTGATAGCCTGGATAATTTTCCAATTCAGGAATCTGCCCTAAGTCCCCACCGATTTGATTACGTTCGAAAACCTCAACTTTCTTACCACCGCGAGATAGGTACAATGCGGCGCTAAGAGCAGCCGCCCCGCCACCTATAATTACGGCATCCAGCATTATTGGATCATGCCTCCATACATAGCATAGTAGATTTGCATGCGCAGATCGTTCAATTTGCTACTGAGCTCTTTATACTTGGCATCACTCTCAATTGGCATCACTACAAATTTGAGCGGAGAATTCTTGCCGCCACAAATCTCTTGTTCACCATAGGCGAGATCGCTGGTAATGGTCAGCTGACGTACCCCGCCGAGCTTCATGCCAATTACTCCTTGATTCCAGCCTTCAATCAAACCGCCACTAGGATCAAGCGGAGCTTTCAGGCTAGTAGGATTATCATTACTATCCATATTGAATGATGAATCAAAAATCGTGCCATCAGCGCACCAGCCAATATAATAGGCCAAGTAATCTGTGTCACCCTCGGTCAAAGTTTTACCAGTTCCCTCTTTTAGGTCGGTCTTAGCCAGACCAGCTGCATTAGCATTAGCAGAATTATAAGCTTTCACTTCTGACTTATACTTCGAGAACTCACTAAAATATTTTTCTGAGAAAGGCTTGGTGATTTTATCTTCTACCTCGGCCGCCACCGCATCATATTCTTCTTGCAGCTGCGCTAACAACTCTTCGTCATTTTTGCTACTATTTGAGCCACTATTGCCCATGACAATAAACATGTAGCTCAACATCATGGCTCCAATCATCAGAATAGCCACTATCAAAATAATTACTCGTTGCCAAGTCTTTGTCTTTAAAGCTTTTTCATCCATGAATTATTTACCTCCAACTGATTATGATTATACTACTTCCGCACCAAGCTGCGCTAACTCTACTTTAATTCTCTCCATTATATCAGAGATTTCCGTAGAATTCAAAGTCTTAGTAGGATCGCTGAATTTAAGATGGAAAGAAAGATTCTTGGTCCTCACATCAGCCTCAGCTTGATAAATCGAAACTGGAGTAACCTGATAATATAACTCGGCCCTGTCTAAACAATCATCCAGGGCATTACGAACCCTACCAAACACGATATCTGCCGCTACCTTAAGAGTTAAATCACGTTCTACGGCCGGGAACTTTGAGAGCTGCAGATTGACCTTAAGCTGTCGCTGAACCGCTACAATTTTGTCAAGATTAACCTCCAAAGCCGAAACCGTTTGGCTGAGTTTGAACTTTCGGGCTATTCCGAGCTTAATTTCTCCGAAAGCTCCAATCTTCTGGCCGTTCACCAATAATTCTACCGAATGCTTTGGCTCAAGATAGCTATCGTGCTTCGCGGTCTCCGCCGTCAACACTTGATATTCTACGGGCAACTTAAGTGATTCAAACAAAGCCAGCACCCGCGCTTTGAGACTGTAAAAATCGCTCAGGCTCACTATTCCTAGATGCGTCTTGACTAGCGGTGTGCTTTCCTTCGTCAAGCCTGATTCCTTGGTACTAACTTGGTTCATCTCATACAGGGCAAAGTCTTGATGACCAGCCTTGACGTTCTCCATCGTCTTCTCTAAGAGGGTTGGGACAATTTGTTGACGGAAACATTGCAATTCTGGAGAAATCGAATTAACAATCTCATAACTATTCGCTACATCCTCGCCAACCTTTTCTAGCAAACTTCGGCTAACGAAAGAATACGTTAACACCTCATTCATCTGCAAGCGATCGGAAAGAATATTGCGGAGTTCTGATTTGAGCCGAATCATTGGATCAATTTCTGGCTCAGTGAATTTCCTCATTGGTAGAGACAGTTCAATATTATCGTACCCTAGCAAACGACCAACTTCTTCAATGATATCTTCGGCGATATGTACATCAGTGCGCCAAGCAGGTACGGCAATCTTCAACTGCTCGCCGCTCGCCGTCACCTGAAAGCCGACATTTTCCAGAGTCTCAATTATCTGGCCTTGCTCATAGTTGGTCCCGAGCAACCCATTAATCTGTTCGCTGGTAACCTTAACTGTAACTTTTTCAGCCTTACCTGGATACTCATCTACTACTGCTAGTGGCTCGACAGCTAAACGTTTAACTACCTCAGCCAAAACCGGATAAGTCATAGGTGCTGGCTGGCCCTTGGTGAAGCGGGTAATCGCTTCAGAGAAAATTCCGTGTGCCATTTGAGTCTTACGCAGATGATACAAAGAGAAAGTGGCACTCTCAAGGACAATGCGTTTCGTACTGATATCTACTTCGGTATTCTTACCGCCCATTGCTCCCGCTAAGGCAATTGGTACATTATTTGAGGTAATCAAGATATCATCCTTGGTACACTTGATGGTCTTACCATCTAAGAGCTGTAGTTCCTCGCCCTCCTTCGCCACACGTACAACAATTTCCGGTGTATTCTTGCCGCCTACTGCGACTAACTTGTCATAGTCAAAAGCATGCAGAGGCTGGCCAGTCTCTAGCATGATAACATTAGTTAGGTCAACAATGGGGTCAATTGCCCGCATGCCGGCTTTAGCGAGAAATACTGCCTCGGCGGTCAAATATTTACTTGGTTCATTCTTTGGCAAATCTATGACAGCACAACTGTAGCGCGGGCAAATTTCTTCATCAGCAATCTTGACATTGACAGAAATCTGACCAGTGGTCATAATTTGAGCATTCAAGTCTGCAAAGACGGCTGGCTCTTCGAACTTAACTCCTAAAATTCCCGCAACTTCCCTAGCAAACCCAATCAGACCAAAGCAATCCGGGCGGTGAGTGAGAGATTTGTTCTCCACATCCAGAATAATATCGTCTAGCTCAAAGACATCTAGCAGCGCATCTCCGGGCTGAGCAATCTTAGGATCAATCTCAGCAATAGCCTTATGCTCGTCATCAAAATCTAGCTCATCTGCACCCGCCAGCATACCATTCGACTCGTAGCCTCTTAGCTTGCGTACATTGAGGCGAAAATTCTCGTTGCCGTAAGTTTCTGGCACTATACTACCTGGGGTAATCCAAACCGCCAACATGCCAGCATGAACATTAGGTGCACCACAGACAATCTGCACGGTATCACCATCAGAAAATTCTTTTGTATGTTCCCCAGCATCAATCTGGCAGAGATGTAAGTGAGTATCCGGAATTGGATCGCAGCTCACGACTTTAACAACATAAATTCCCTGATATTTTGGCGCTAGCTCAATCACATCTTCGATTTCTACCAGTCTTGAACCAATTAATTCTATCAGCTGTTGATCAGAAATATCCTTCGGAATCTGAACGTATTTTTTGATTTGATTAAATGAGATTCGCATTAAAATTCCTCCAAGAAGTCTAGTTTGCCTGATTCAAAGTAACGTACATCGCCGAGGTCGTATTTAAGCATAGCTAAACGGTCAATCCCTCCGCCCCAAGCAAAGCCATGATATATCTCTGGATCAATTTCGGCCATTTTGAGTACGTTAGGATGAATCATGCCGCAACCACCCATTTCCAAGTATCCTTTACCCCCTAAGCTGGCTGGCTTTTCAATCAAAAACTCGGCTGATGGCTCCGTAAAGGGGAAATAACCCGGTTGCGTTTTAAGATTTAGCTTTTCACCATAATACGACTCAAAGAACTGCCGTAGGATGCCAAAAAGTTGCCCCATATTAGCATCCTTAGAGACAAATACTCCTTCGCACTGATAAAAAGTATGCTCGTGAGTCGCATCAGCATCTTCATTGCGAAAGACCCTTCCAGGAATCACTACTGCGATTTTATCGCCTTCGTCTAGCTTATGCTTATATTTTTTAAGAGCTCGATGTTGCATGGTAGAGGTGTGAGCTGGAGGAATGAAGCCTTCTGATGTTCGGAAAGTGTCGTAGCCGTCCCGAGCCGGGTGGCCTTTAGAAAAGTTCAGGCTATCAAACATATGAAATTCGTCATCCAGCTGCATTGATTCCATCACATCAAAACCCATACCAGAGTAAACTTTAATCACTTGCTCCAGCTCAGTCATCAGGGGATGCTTAGTCCCGACTTTTAGGTGGGGCAGGGATTGGTTAGGGTTTGTGGGTGCAGAGACATCAAGAGGTGCCACATCTATACTCTCAGCTTCAATCTCGGCTTGCTCCAAGGCTGCGAGCAGCTTTTGTTTCTTGGCATTCATTTTACGACCAAAGTCACCTCGTTCTTCAGGTGGTAAATCTTTGATCTTAGTATATTCGGAGTTAAGCTGCTTCAGCTCGGCTCGCAATTTCTCTAGTTCTGACATACATATATTATAGCACGGATTGTCTTGCTAGATGAAGACAATGCAGATCAAAGACAAAATCGCTAAGACAATCAGTACGATCCAAACCCAAGTGAACTTACCGGTCTTTTTGGTGTCTTTAATATATTCCGAATCTTCTTCGAAATCTGGCAATTCTCGGCTGCTAGACTGTGCTCGTTCGCGTAAATCAGCTGAGATACGTTGATTTAGTCTTGAATTCCTCTGAACGTCATTTGAAACATTGATTCCCATGATACTCCCTAAGCTTTTATGTTTAACTTCATGCTTACAATTGTATCATACATGTGCTATAATCAAAGGAATATTAGTGTAAGGAGGTTAAAATGGCCAATCAAAAGCCAAAGAAGTCTGCAAAAAAGACTTCGCCTAAATCAGAGAAACCTGAGATCAAGCAAGAAGAAGTTTCTAAGCCAGCAGTAGTCCAGACCGCCAGCGATGAGCCTTCTCTAAAGGGTTTCTTTGCTCGCAAATGCGATAAGAACGAAAACGTCATCACTATTTTTAAGACTCCCAAGATTTGGGGAGCTTTGATTGGTGAGACAATTGGAACGATGCTTCTAGCTCTGTTGTTCCTCACTCTCGGTGTTACTAGCCCGATTTATGTATTATTAGCTCTAGTGGGTGTCTATATTGCGATTGTGGGGCTTTCTGGAGCGAACCTAAATCCACTCGTCACTGTTGGCATGATGGCTACTCGTCGCATGTCCGCCATTCGTGGAGTTTTATATATCTTGGCTCAGGTAGTAGGTGCTTGGCTAGGATTAATTGTAGCGAACGGTTTCCGTCTTGGTAGTCAAACCAGTATTGAGTTGCAAATGATGGTAGAGATGGCAGGTGAGAGCTTCTGGGCAGTGGCCTTTATCGAGTTACTTGGTGCCTGTGTGATTGGCTTCTGTTTTGCACGAGCTTTTAAGTTTGCCCGCAAGAGTCCAGCTACTTTCGCTCTGACTGTTACAAGTGCGATGGTGCTTGTACTAACTTTTGCTGTAGTTGTCTTCCAGAACTTCTTTGGTGCGACTGGCAATGTCTTCATTTTTAACCCAGCTATCGCTTTGATGTACCAGATTTTGCCAACCGTCGCAGATGGTTTTGGTGATTTTGCTCTGACTGCTGGTTTAGCATTGGCAGCTTACGTTTTAGTGCCAATGATTGGCGGTATAGTCGGATTCTTTGTGTCAGATTTAGCCTCAAAGCTGGCTGGCAAAGGCTATGACTGCAGCGATTATGATGAAGCTGAAACTGTGGTAAGTAAGTAGAAACAAACCTGGATTGCTTGTTCTGGTATGGTATCCTCTTAAAGGGGATACCATTTTTATATGTGGTGATTGTGCTATAATAGCATTATGGTCAAAACACGTGATTCAGCACCAAAACATACTATGCCGACGGTTCTGAGGGTACTCTTATCCGCTGTATTTTTGTTTGCTATGTCAATTATTTTTGCTTGGTTTATCGAGGTTCGTCGCGCTAGTGGTGATTTTGATGATGCCTGGAGTTTTATTACATCGCATTATTTAATTTTTTGGTACAGTGTTGTCATTATATTCTTCCTGCTAGCGGTCTTGTCTGCGATTTTGTGGCGACCATTTCTCAGTACGGGATTTTTCTTTGGTTTTATTAGTGCTGTGACTTATGCCCATATCCAGAAATTTAAATATCGTGAAGCGCCGCTTTTGCCTGAAGATTTTTTGATGGCGGATCAAGCAGGTGGGCTTATGCAATTTATTGATCCTTGGGAAATTACTCGTTTAGTATTGGGGATAATTTTAGTGATTATTGGCAGTGGCTTGTTAGATCATTACATGAAAAAAATTATCGGCAATAATTCCGCGAAGTCTCCATGGTGGCAACGTTATGCTCTTGTACCTAGGATGACTTTTACCATTGTGGCTTTAGTGGGATTGATGTTAAGTACGGATTTTCTCTTGCATCGAGAAAATCCAGGAAATTCCGCAGAGTCCGATAACCCCAAGGTAGAGTGGTTAGATACCGAATTCACAGGTTGGGACCAATCTTATAATTATAAATGTAATGGCTTTATATTGGGGTTTTTGTATAATCTTGGACAGCTAGAAATGAAAGAACCTGAGGGTTATAACGAAAAAAGGATTCTAGAGATCGCTAAGAAGTATGAGACGATCAAGGAAGCTGACACAAAACGTGAACCATTAAATGAAATTGTGGACAATGTAATTGTAATTCTGGATGAGACATTTTACGATCCAGAGTTGCTAGATAAATATTATGGTCATACGGGTGGCGATCCGTTACCAAACTTACATGCCTTGTTTGAGGACTACCCATCAGGTTATATGTATTCTCCGGAATACGGCGGCGGCACAGCTAATGTGGAATTTGAAGTGTTCACTAGTCTGTCGAATTTCTGGTCGGGTAGGTTGCAGTATATTAACAGTGTGCCAAAATTACCGAGCATAATGAGTGTGGCGAGCTGGGCGAAAGGATTTGATTTTGATACTGATGCGATTCATGTTTATGACGGCACAATGTATAAACGCTATATAGTGTATCCAAAGATGGGTTATGATAATTTTATTGATGAAGATGAAATCGAGAATCCAGAGCGCGAGAACGGTGTTGGTTATATTAATGACCGCACAGTGTATCGCGAGATTCTGAGCTTACTCCAAAATAATGATGGCAAGCAGATGGTCGGAGCAGTCACAATGCAAAATCATGCCACGTACAGTAGTGCCGGTTATAGTGACTTAGAATATATTACTAACCACCCAGAGCTTAGTCATAGTTTTCAGAGTCTACATTATGCCGACCAGTATCTAGGGGAGTTCTTGGAGGCTTTGGATCAGCTTGATGAGCGCACGGTTGTGCTCTGGTTTGGTGATCATGCAGCAGGAGTACTAGATGCATATGCTAAGTCTGACACTAAGAGTGAGCGTGATTTAGCACAGTTGACACCGTATTTCGTCTATGCGAATTTTGAGGTTAAAAGTCCATTCACGGTGCAAGAAGTTGCCGAGATCAATCAAGCGCTAGGTTTTGATTTCCCGACTAGGGGTGTAAACTTACCGACAACAACTCCGAATTGTTTAGCTAATACGATGTATAATGTAATGAAGGCCGAAAAACCAGTGTTGCAATACTTATTAGACGTGGTCTGCGAAGAGTCGCCGATTTTGGCTAGAAAATATTATGACGTAAGTGATGATAGCCCTGCAAAAATTGATACTGCCACATTGCAAGAATATGAACTAGTGAATTATGATGTTCTAAGTGGCGAGTATTACTGGCCATATAAAGAATAACTACAAAGGTTCGGCTTTTAAAAAATTATATGGCAACATCCTTCGGAAACAATGGTGCCTCTGGCGGCCGCACCACTTCGTCGCTGCCAAAAACTTCTTGAATCCGTAATGCCGTATCTGGCAGAAAAATCGCCAGTTCATAAGCCATGTCGAGCATCTGACTTACTAAGCTCTGTAAAACCTCTTTGACTTTTGCATGCTCACCTTTCTTAGCCAGCTCCCAAGGTTTAGCTTCATCAATGGCCTTATTCAAATTCTGTACTTTATCCCAGACCAAATCAAAGGCTTTAGATAACTCAAACCTCTCCATTAGCTCAATAAACTCTGGGCTTAGTTCCTTAGTATCTGTGATGCCCCCCACTTCATTCTTATAGCAAAGAGTAGCCAATCTCTGTACGAGATTACCCAAATCGTTTGCTAGCTCATGGCTATAGGCTTCCTCAAATTTTTCCCAAGTAAAATCCGAGTCGGCGAAGGTATCAACATGTCTGAGAAAATAGTACCTAAATGCTGGTAATCCATGCCGCTCTAGCACCTCTACGGGATCTACCACATTGCCAATGCTCTTACTCATTTTTTGGCCGTCAGCCAGTACAAATCCATGCGAAACAATCGTCTTTGGCAAATCCAGGCCCAGTCCTAGCAGAATCGCTGGCCAAGTAATGGTATGAAATCTTAAAATATCTTTACCGACGAATTGCGCAGTAGCTGGCCAAAATTCGCCAATATCGTGATCGGGATACCCAAGTACGGTAATATAGTTAGAAAGCGCGTCCAGCCAAACATACATAACTTGATCCTCATCGTCAGGCACTGACACCCCCCAACTAAGCTGTTTGCGCGGACGTGAAATTGAAATATCCGGAGCATCTTCTAGGAGCTTTAAGACCTCTTGCTTACGAAACTCTGGCAAAATCTCCATCTTACCGTTCTCAATCTGCTGACGAATTTCATCCTTAAAATCAGAAATCCGTAAATAATAATTTTTCTCCGTCAATCTCTGGTAAGACCGTTGATGATCTGGACAAACACCACTGTTTTCATCATATTCTTTCTGCGTCACGAAGCTCTCACAGCCTTCACAATACCAACCATTATAATCAGCCGCATAGATGTGCGGTTTTAATTTTTGCCAAATTGCCTGGCAACGACGCACATGGTCTGAATTGGTGGTGCGAATAAAATCTGTATAGCTAATGTTTAGTTTCTGAATAAACTGCTGAAATTTAGCGGAATTCTGCTCAGCATATTCTTCTACTTTGAGGCCGTTTTTTTGTGCAGAACTAAATACCTTATTACCATGCTCATCGGTGCCAACCTGAAAACGAACTTCATCGCCTAGCGCATGACGGAACCGAGCATATGAATCCGCTAAAAGATAATCCATAGCATGACCAATATGCGGATTACCATTAACGTAAGGGATAGCGGTACAGATGTAAACTTTTGACATACGTTTATTATACCATACTTTCAGTATGGTATAATCGTTTACCTTACTTGACTTCGCAGACCAGACCTTCTGACTCGTACTTCTCTTGCAAAGTTTCAAGATCGGTGGAAGTCTCACTATCAGTCAAACCATACAGGAACATGATGGCATCTTTGTTCTCAAATCCTGCTCGAGTCGAAATGATAGCTTCGGCAGTATTGCCGTAAGTCCAATAATTTGAAATAAAGGAATTGCCAATATTAGATAATAACGTGGTTTGTTCCGCAGCTAAAGCATCCTTACCAGCAATGGCTAGACCTTCGTCGGGAAATGGGATAGAAAAGCTAGCTGTTAATCCGCCAAGTACACCATTGATATAGCTAGCGGTCAGGCTACGTGTGCCCATAATCGGACTTTCGCTGCCCACAAGATATCCAAAATTGTCCTCACCCGAACATCGTAAAACTTCTTGGTTTGGAGTCTGCGATGGAGATGGAGTATAGACGATTTTTTCCGGTTTATTAGCTGCCTGGAAGTAAAGCATAGTCATTACCACCGTAGCTACCATAAACAGTGCAGCTACCACCAATAGAATAATAGATGTGCGCTTAGGCCCGAGCTCAAAACTAAATCCAGCTTTCTTGGTTTTTGCCGCTGGTTGAAAAGCGGGATTGATGCCCGGAGCGGCGGTAGGTGTGCTAGCTGGGGTGGGAGTCTTGGCTGGTGTTGTCGTTGGAGCGACTGGCTGCGCAGCCGGAGTCGCAGGACTCGTAGCGCCAAACGGTGTAAAACCGGCAGCGGCTGGAGCAGGCTGAGTTGGGGCGGCAGAGCCCATAGATGCCCCGGCGGCTTGAGGAGCCACAGCTGGAGCAGGCATTGGACCATTACCCATAGCTGGTGCACCCGCATTGAAAGCTGGTGCAGCGGTAGGTGCCGCCGGAGCAGCATTAGCAGGAGGAGCGGAAATCGCACTGCCAATAGATCCTGGAACTGGCGCAGCGGGTACTAGCGGTTCATCAGCCGGCACGGATGTATCCGCCGGTGCTGGTTCAAGAGTAGTGTCAGTACTTTCAAAGCCATTGTTAACGACTTCACCAATACTACCTAAATCGGTACTAGTGGCTGCACCCTGAACCGCAAAACTCGCCCCCATTTCTGGACTGGCATAATCATTTGAAGCGCCAAAAGAGCCAGCTGAGTTATTCATTGGGTCCATACCTGGCGCCCCTGGATTAGTTAATGGATTGTTATCTTCAGGATTCATGATGCCTCCCTTTTTACCTGTTTTGCCTTTTGTTAATGCCTATTCTTTACCATTTTACGTCGAACTAGGACTTTTTTCAAGTAGCTTTTTAGCCAACTCTTCCCAATCCCAGAGGTCTAAGTCTTCAGCGCGTGCATCTGGATTGATTTTTAGATTTTGTAAAATCTCGCGCCAAGCAGCCTTCGAAATACCGGTTGTAGCCAAATTAGCTACTAGCTTCTTACGTGGACTAGAGAATCCTCTCTTAGCCAAAGTAAGCGCCTCGTCCGATATTTGTGGCGCTTCCAGCGGGGTCAAGACAACTACTTGACTATCAATCTTAGGTGGAGGAGTAAACTCACTGGCTGGTACTACCGGTCCCAACTCTACTACGGCGCGATTTTGCACTATTAGTGACAAGGCCGAGTGATCTCCTGGCTCCGCCGCAATACGTTCCGCCACCTCTTTTTGCATAAGTAAAACAATTTTTTGCGGTCTAGGAATAGTATTAATTAGTTTCTGGATAATCGGCGAAGTAATATAATAAGGAATATTTCCTACGACCACATAGGGCTTAGCTCCAACCAATCGAGCAATATCCGTATCAAGAATATCTCCCTGTATCACCTGGAGATTTTTGCCCGGGAATGACCTTGGTAAATTCCCGGCTAGCTTTTCATCGTATTCAATTGCAATCACGGTCGCAAAACGTCGCAGTAGACTTGAAGTCAAGGTACCAAGACCCGGTCCAATCTCCAAACAAAGCGATACTGGCTCACCTTCCATCACCGCCAAATCTGCAATCTCATCCAAAATTACGCGGTTCTTTAGCCAATGCTGCCCCAAGGATTTCTTGTTCTTCATTGTAAACTAGTACCAACCTCTAGAGAGCTTGAATTCTAATGCAGCCTGCCAACCACCATAACGACCGGTTACATAACTATTCATCCAGCGAATCTGAGTAATAGGATTAGTTTCCCAGTCACTACCCGCACTGGCCATTTTGCTGCCTGGCAACGCCTGCGGAATACCATATGCACCAGAGCTAGCATTACGAGCATCCACTCTACAGCCAGACTCATGATAAATAATGTATATTGCCGCCTCTAGGCTTTCTTCTGGCACACCAGCTTCTCGTAGCCAGCCTAAGCAGATTTCTTGATTAGGAGCCACCGAGATCTTAGCCCCTACGACCACCACTTCAGGAACTGCCTCGAGTTTTACCTCTTCAGAAATTAGCTTCCGTGATACCTCAACATTATTCGCAAATTGCACCTCGTAGACACTAACTTTGCGACCATCTTCGCCCGCCCGCTCTAGATGGGTTTCACCCTTAGCTAGGTTATAATCATAGCGCACCTCAGTGGTATACGGCAAAACTTCTTCTACGGTAACTGTACGACCGCCACTGCGATCAATCCGAAAAGTCGATGCTACTCCAGCCTCGAGAAAATTATCATTTGGCACTAGTTTAATCTCATCACCATCATAGACCGTGATCCCAGCTTCTTTAGCAATCACCTTGGCATCATAACTAGCGGTCATCAGGTAGCGCTTCTTGGCTCCGTCGATCACCACTACTGGCCGAGAGCGATAAATATTAATATTATAGTCCCCTCCGGTCAAAACCGTGTCCAAACCTGGCTCCACAATGTCAGATGCATTTACTTCAATATTAGCCTTCTCGAGGACTTCTCGTACGGAATCGGCTGAGGTCTTTACGGTACGATAAGACCCGTTATCGTAAATCGTTACAAAGCGACCATCAGGATTTGCTTCTGTGGTCTGGTCTTCAGCAAAAACAGTACCCGTTCGCATGAAGCACTGAAGTCCCAAAAACAAACCCAGCACAACCACTATGAGGGCACAGCAAAAATTCTGTAATTTATTTTGCAATTTCATCATTGCAATACCATTATATCAAATGTTATCTCTTTTGTCAAGATTTTTATGCTTTAAATCCTGATCATCCTTCAAAAACTGGCACATCTTCTGGGAAAGAATCAAATGTATCGACTGGCTCGGGCTGTGATTCAAAGTTATCTTCCTTGGTCTTTTTACGAGCAAATTCCCCATCCGGATCACCGCCCAAAATTCCAAAATCTGCGCTATCATTACTCATGACGATGTCATATGCCCCTGATTCGCCAAAACCACCCGAACCGTAAGGATTGTACCCCAATTCCAGCAGAAATTGTGAGGGAGCATTATAGGTACGACCGCCAAAAGCATATCTAGAACTAGCAAAAGTCAAAAACAGTTCCTTCATAGCCCTGGTCATACCGACATAAGCCAGTCGCCGTTCCTCCTCTAAAGCTTCTTCGGAACCGTCCGATCTGCTACTCGGGAATAATCCTTCTTCCAGGCCAACAATAAACACGATTGGAAATTCCAAGCCCTTAGCCGCATGCAGAGTCATCATGGTCACTGCATTGCCAGAATTAGCTTCGTCTGCTGAGCTAAGCAAGCTAGCATCAGTCAAAAACTCCTCCAGCGATTCATAAACGGTAGCATTACTAGCTAGCACCTCAAGGTTGCGCATGCGTTCTTCGCCGTCGGGAGTTTCGCTATGTACTAGAGTGGCAAAATCAAAATACTTTACAGCTTGCTCTACAACTTCTGCTAGTTCCAAAGTCTGCGCCGTTGCCGTGGCTGAAGTGTCCTTTTGGTCTCCCTCTTCCACTTCAGCCGAAATCACAATTTGCCCTCGATACTCTTCAATAAAATTCGCCAACCTGAGAACCGACATTTTCGCTTTGCCACCCAAACTTTCGGCAGCTGTACGCAGGCTAACTTCAGGATCTGCGTCAAACTGCGCAAACAGTTTATCTAGTGAAGCCTGCCCAACTCCAGCCAGGATATTCTTTGCTACCCGCTCCAAACTGACACGATCATGGGGATTAGCCAGTAACTTCAAAATTGCTAGCAGATCTTTGACCTCTTTGCGATCATAAAACCTCACTCCGCCGATGATCTTATATGGTATTTTAGCGGCCATAAAAGCCTTTTCAAAAGCCGAAGACTGCGCATTGGTACGATATAGAATCGCAAAATCACTCCACTTCCGCCCAGGCTCCATCTTAACAATCTGGTGCGCAACGTAATTGGCCTCACCGTTCTCATCCAGCAGGTTCTCGATTGTAATCGGGTTCCCATTACCGGCCTCAGTAAATAAATGCTTATCGGTACGGGTCTTGTTTTGATTAATAATCTTCTGGGAGGCAGCCAAAATATTACCAGTACTGCGGTAATTTTGCTCCAGTTTAATCACTTTGGCACCCGGAAAATCCCGTTCAAAATTCAGGATATTAGTAAAATCAGCCCCGCGCCAAGAATAAATTGATTGCCAGTCATCGCCAACGACGCAGATATTGCGCTCAGCATTCACTAGATACTTAATCAGGCGATATTGCACAGAATTCGTGTCCTGATACTCATCAATTAAAATATGTTGAAACTTTTGTTGCCATTTTGCTCGCACTTCGCTATTAGATTGCAGCAAATCAGCCGTGCGAGTGAGCAAATCATCAAAATCCAATGCTCCAGCTGCCCGTTTCTCACGTTCGTATTCGACATAGACTTCGGAGATCTTCTTCTGATTAGGATAAAAGGCTTCCTTGGTAGCATCCTGAGGTGACATACCGAGGGTCTGCCAGTGCGAGATCTGCCCATGGACAATTTTCGGAGTGAGACTTTTATCGCCTGTCAGGTGCAAATTGCGTAGAATCCGGCGAATCAAAGTTAGCTGGTCATCGGAATCATAAATCGTAAAGTTGCGTTCTACCCCCGCCGCAAGGTGTTCGATATGCAAAATCCGCACACAAATACCGTGGAAGGTACCCATATAGGGCATAAATGAACGTGGCGGCTCTAAGCCCGTGTCATCAAACTCGGGACCCTGCTGGCGCTCTAACAGCTTCCAGAGGCGCACTCGCATTTCTTTGGCCGCCTTGTTAGTGAAAGTGACCGCTAGAATCTGATCTGGCCTGGTACCATGAGCGATTAGATTAGCGATGCGATGAGTCAATACCTTAGTTTTACCTGAACCTGCCCCCGCCAAAATCAAGACCGGACCGCTCAGAACCTCGACCGCCTCTTGTTGAGCTGGATTTAAACCTCCTAAAATCGCATTCATTCCTCAATTGTAGCACTCATCAGATGAATAATAAACCCTATTCATGAATCTCAAGGGTCGCTTCAGATCGAGTGATTGATTCGTGATAGCGCATACGTGAGGCCGAATGTCGCACCCGCCGGCGCCGTTTGCGCAAATTGATGAGGTAATAGGCTACCCCCATCTGGACAACCATGATCGCTGCCGACAGGCCAAAGATGTAGGCCAATCCATAGTCATACATCATACCACAGAGAATTACTCCTGTCGCTTCGCCTAGATAAGACATCACGTGCTTAAGTGTACTATGACTAAACTGGTGCTTATTATCTATCAAGTTGATATAATAGCCATCAGTCACGTCCTCATAGGCGGTCGAGATCATGATTGACCAAGTAATAGCTAGTAGCGACATAAATGGGTCATTAGCCAGAATCGCAATCACATAAGCCCCCAGGCGAATACCAAACTTAATCGTAATCGTCAGATAGTCGTTTTTCGGAGTAAAATATTTGAGAGCATAATAGCCGATCACGTCCGAAATTAGGCCGACAATCAAGAGATAATTAGTAGCGGTACCCATCGAGAAGGATAGAGTATTAATCAAAATCAACATTTTCAGACCGAGAGCTGTAGCAAAAGAGCAAGCGGCCAAAAAAGCATAGATCAAGTAAAAGACTTGGATTCGACTCTTAGCGACATATTTGATAATTGGTGTGGGCTTGGCAGTATGAGTACTCTCCGTAATACGAATTTTGATAGTGCCCATGACGATAGCCGCCATCAGCATACAACCAGCCGCCATCACTAGACAGACCTCATATTCAGTGCCTAGATTGCTAAAGAACTGCCCGATGAGAATACCTCCAATCAAGACTCCAATATCCCGGAACCAATATTCGACAAGTTTGCGCTTACTATAGGCACGATTGCTTTTCATGACGGTCGTGACTAACGGATAGATGCTAGTCACGACTAAATAAGTAGTGATGATGTCGATAATCGTATTGAAATTGATGAGTAAATTTTGACCAGTCTGATTGAGGGTCAAAAGCCAGAGTAAATTCAAAAATTTTAGGCCAAGGATGCCAGTCATGAAGTGCTGCAAATGGTTGTTTCTTAAAAATCGTCCAACCAAAATGATTGCTCCTACACTGACTAAAGTAGATAGACCGGTAATTTGGCTAATCTCACTAGCCGAATAGCCATTATCTTGGAGCCATAGCTGACGAAAATTCTCCCATAACCCTACAGAAGTGCTAAAGAAAGCCAACATCAGCAAAATCTTTTTTTCAGCTCGAGTACGGCTAGATTGATATTTTCTGCGTGATTGATGGAGTTTCCGGCTTTTTTGAGGACAAACTTTCATTTTTATATTGACTTTTTATGTAATCTGTGATATAATGGAAGAATAGGGTATAATTATTCTTCTGTGCGATGACCTTTTGGGTTAATTTTAGCATAAAAAGTTCATTTTGAGGAGGGGGTTTGAGTTTGAGCTTCCTTAACGAATCCAGGAAGAAATAACTACAAATAAAAGAATAATCTTTATAATTAGTAGCGCATACAAACTAAGAAGAAAGATTATTCTAATGAATGGTAGCTATAATATAGCTAGAGAGCCTCTTTACTTCGTCCGTAGCGGGTGGATTAATCTTAATAATAGCGCTCTGAGGAGCTTTGGCTTCGATGGCGACGGTTGGTCTCGTGTTGCTAGTACTTACTCGTCACCTACCTCTGCTACTGCTTACTACCTCTACTTCAATCCTTCAGATGTTGGCTCGTCCGTTAACTATGTTCGTTGGTACGGTTTCCCCGTCCGCTGTTTGGTATACTAGTTTACCTTTAGGCTAACTAGCAGATGGGTGTTAGTGTATTTCTGCTACTACTTTGTGATATATATTAGAAAACAGTGGACGAGAAAATAATCCTATTCCAGCACTGCCTTAATACGGCGCACTCCAGCACTAGAGCTCTCTTCTTTCGTAATCTTAAACTTACCCAGCTCACCCGTGTGCTGGACATGCGGACCACCACAAATCTCCATAGAAATCATGGTCTTTTCATCATCGGGCGCACTAATACCTTCGCCAATAGCATAAACTGTTACTCGATCAGGATAGCGATCGCGGAAGCTACCATGGGCATGCAACTCATCAAACGCATAATCTTTATCATACTCAGCATATACTACAGGCAAATCAGCCTCAATCCAGGCATTCACACGATCTTCGACTCTTTGTAGCTCTTCAGGAGTCATTTTGTGATCAATATTAAAATCAAACCTTAGTCGTTCGGGAGTCAGGTTGCTGCCCTTCTGAGCAATGCTTGGATCAATTTCTTGTTGCAGAGCCGCCAGCAACAAATGGCAAGCAGTATGATATTTCGTAGTCTGCTCTCCTGTATCTGACAAGCCACCCTTAAACATTCCCTTTGAGGCGGTTTTACTGCGTTCGCGCTGCTCGGCCAGGGCGCGCTCAAACTCGTCTTGATAATTATCCGACAGCTTAATATTCATCTTATAAGCTTCTTCCACACTGAGCTCAAGCGGGAAACCATAAGTATCTTGCAACTTAAATAATTCCGCGCCAGTCAATTCTTGATCAGCACTCAACTTGCGCAATTCTTTTACACCCTTATTAATCGTCTTGCGGAAGGCCGCTTCTTCCTTGGTCAGAACTTCGAGCACATGAGTACGTCCGGGCAAAATATCATCTGACAAATCTTGGTAATTAGTCTCAATGACCGGCAAAATCTCGGCCAAAAACTCTTGACCAATACCTAAATCTAGAGCACGGAGCACCGCCCTACGTACCAACCTCCTTAGAGCATAGCCCTGAGCCTTATTGCTAGGCACCAGCCCTTGAGCTGCCAACAGATAAGCTCCACGCAAATGATCGGCAATGATGCGCATTTCGTCGGTGTTATTCTCGTATTTTTTGTGCGATAGCTCTTCTAGCTTAGCAATAATAGGAGCCAGCAGAGAAATTTTAAAGACGTCAAAACTATTGATCGAAGCCGCTGTAATGCGCTCTAATCCACCGCCGAAATCAACATTTTTATGTTCCAATTCTTCAAAGCTACCATCTTCTTTACGCTTATATTGCATGAAAACTTGGTTGCCGATTTCCATAAAACGCGCGCCATCGCTAGCCGGATGGCTTTTTCCGTATTTAGCTACGTCCTGCTTATCCTCACCAAAATCGTAAAAGACTTCTGAATCCGGGCCGCAAGGATCACCGAGTGGAGTGGTCTCAATGCCACCACCGCGACTCCACCAGTTTTCCTTATCGTCATAGAAGAAAATTCGTTCGCCTTGGTTAATACCACGTTTGTCACCATTCTCAGCCGAGCCAATTTCGACAATTTTCGCTTCAACGCCAGCTTTGCGGAAGACTTCTTGCCAAATTTCAGCCGCTTCGGTATCTTTCGGAATGCCATATTTGTCGTTACCGATAAAACAGGTGACGTAAATCTTTTCTGGATCAAGGCCGACTTCTTTAGTTAGAAACTCAAAAAAGTTCTCGATTTGTTCCTTCTTAAAATAATCGCCAAGTGACCAGTTACCTAGCATCTCGAAAACTGTGGTATGGCGCGGATCACCAACATCTTCAATATCTTGGAGACGCATGCTCGGTTGCGAATCAGTGAGCCTAGTACCTTCAGGGTGTGGTTGGCCGAGCAGATATGGCAAGAGTGGTTGCATACCAGAGCCAGTAAACAAAGTGGTCGGGTCGTTTTCGAGCACGAGCGGTGCAGGCGGAATGACTTTGTGGCCATGTTTAACTTGAAAATCTAAGAATTTTTGACGGATTTCATTTGCATTCATAAGATATATTATACCCTATAATAGGTTATACGTCACCCAGGAAATAACTAGTATAAAGTCATCAAGCCTTAAGGCTTGATGACAGTCTAACCGCGTTATCTCGGTCAAGAAAAAGAAATACTAATATTAGTATTTCTTTTTCTTGACACTCACCAACTAGCTATACCAAACAGCGGACGGAGAAACCGTACCAACGTTCCCACGGACCATTTGATGGGTAGATTCCTAAAACATTGGCGGCAAAATTATAAGCTTTAGTATTACTTGAGGTTGAGCTACTATAATCAGTGGTCGTATTAAACCATCCGTAACTGTCACGGCCAAGAGATCTTAACATGCTATAATGATTGAAATCTAATTGTATAGTTCCGCTACGGACGAAATGAGCTAAACTCGTCCGTAGCGGGTGGGTTGATTTAGCCTACAACTCTTTGAAATATGTTGGTCGTAATGGATATAGTTGGTCTAATATTGCCAGTGATTATCATCTTTCCTCTTACGATACCGCTTATGAGCTCAGCTTTAATCTTTCTGGCGTTAATTCATCAGATAATAGTAAGCATCGCTCTTACGGTTTCCCCGTCCGCTGTTTGGTATACTAAGGATCCTACTATTCCGCAATAATGCCACCCCCAAGACAAACCTCTTCATCATAAAAGACCAAGGATTGTCCAGCGGCGGGGCGTTTAATAGCCTGATCGAAAATTACTTGGCCATCCTTATAATTCGCCGAAACCAGAGGAGCACGATGACGAAAGCGAACTTTGAGATTCGGATTTTGAGCTAATTCTGTTTCGGTTAGGTTTCCTCTGAGCTTCAAATCTTCAAGTAACAGTGTTTGAGTCCAAAGGCTCTCTGCGTTAAGATTGCGAGAAACATAGACAATATTCTGAGCCAAATCTTTCTGCACTACATAATATGGCAAACCACCGCCCAGATACAATCCATGGCGTTGCCCGATTGTGTAAAAAATTGCACCATCATGATAGCCAAGGACTTCATTAGTTTCTAATTCGCGTATTTCGCCAGGTTTAGTATCAAAATATTCGCGCAAAAAGTCTTTCATACCAACCTCGCCAACAAAACATACACCCATGGATTCCTTTTTATGCGCAACATCAAGACCATGTTTTTCGGCCAAAGCTTTTACCTCGGGCTTCAGCATATCTCCAACTGGAAAAATAGTCTGCGCCGTCGCTTCGTCGCTCATGCGATAGAGGAAATATGTCTGATCTTTATTCTCGTCTTTCGCTCTAAGTAGTTGCGCGTCACTAACTCTCGCATAGTGCCCCGTAGCAATAAAGTCGGCGCCAGAAGCCATCGCGCGTTCGTAAAAAAGTTTGAACTTGATTTGCTCGTTACACATGATGTCGGGGTTAGGTGTGCGGCCTTTCTGGAATTCTGCTAGCATATAATCGACGACACGTTTTTTGTAATCTTCTTCAAAGTCCCAAACTTCAAAATCAAGATCAAGGTGAACTGCGACACGCTTAGCATCTGCCAAATCCTCCGCCCAAGGGCATTTCATACCTGGCAAATCTTTGGACCAGTTTTTCATATAGATACCAGTAACGTCGTAACCCTGTTCTTTGAGTAAAATGGCAGAAACGGACGAGTCGACACCGCCGGACATACCGAGGAAGACTTTAGGCATGATTACTCTCCCATAATTCTGAAACATCAGCCGCACTATCAGAAACGCGGAGTTCTTCCGTCCCGTCGTCACGGGCGAAATCCTCCTTTTCCTCGCACCGACTTCGTCGCATCCGTCCCGAGGGGGATAACGTGACACTGCGGACAGTTTCTTGATAATGTGACTGATGTTTCAGAGCCATACGCAAATATTCATCACGCACACATTCTTGAATTACATGGCTAGCCTCTTCGATTTGTGCTTTAGTGTTAGTACTACCCAGCGAAATGCGTAACGAGCCGGCGATTTGCTCATCGGTCAAACTAATTGCGGTGAGGACGTGAGATTTGCTACCCTTATTGGCGGCGCAGGCTGCTCCAGTTGAGACCAAAATTCCCTCTTGTTCTAACTTATAAATTAGCCTTTCTGCATCAATACCTGGAAAAGATACGGAGACAAAATTCGCCAATTGGTGCTTAGGATTACCCAAAAAGAGCGGTTCAGGGATTTTGCTATTGACTTTTTCGTCATTGTGTGCTATAATGGAAGTATGAGCTAGTGCTTTACGAAGTATTGTAGCCATTTTTTGGTATGCCCTGCGTTTGCTGGTTAGGTGGGATTTTGCATATTTGATAGCTACGGCAAAACCTATCACTCCTGGAACATTTTCTGTGCCAGAACGTAGTCCTCGCTCTTGGCCGCCACCTACAACAACGGGCGTTAAATTAACACCATGATTCACATAAAGTGCACCCACTCCCTTCGGTCCGCCACATTTGGCGGCATTCAAAGTTAGCAGATCTACTCCTAACCTAGCTACATTGATGTCAACTAAATTTAAAGCCTGTGAAGCGTCAGAATGAAACCAAAGGGGAGTTTCTATGCCGCGACGCAGACGTTCTTGGCGCGTTTGACGAATAATTTCAGCAATTTCTGCCAGCGGCTGAATAGTGCCAATTTCGTTATTAGCCAATGAAATTGAGATAAAATCTACCTTATCATCCAACTTTTTCTTAAGGTCATCAACCAGAATCATGCCAGTTTTATCAACTTGTATCAAGTCATATTCATCGGTCTTGGCGGCTTCAATGACAGCCGTATGTTCAGTAGTAAGAATTAGAGATTTGCTCCGGCAAGCCGTGAAGGCTAAATTAATTGATTCAGTAGCGCCCGCCGTCATGACGAGATCCACACCTTTAGCACCGATTGCATGAGCGATGTCATCCTTGGCAGACTCATAAGCCTCACGAACATGCTTCGCTGGGAGATATGGAGCCGAGGGGTTAAAAAATAATTCCGTATAGTACGGCATCATAGCTTCTAACGCCTGTGGTAAAACCGGCGTCGCGGCGGCATGATCAAGATAAATCATGATTTTATTATAGTATATTAAGGGGATTTTTACAAGTATTATAATCTTAAATTTTAAAAATTCGCTCGGCGTTTTGCGTTGTTATTTTGGCGACCTCTTCTAACGGAGTTTGGAATTTTTCAGCCAGATATTCAGCAATATTTTTGATAAACTGCGGGCCATTTTTCTCGTTGCGATAAGGCGCAGGAGTGAGGAAAGGCGCGTCGGTTTCTAGAACAATACGTTCTAGCGGAGGTAAGGCAGGGGTAGTGTATGTTGCCAGCCCGTTTACACCGATATAGAAGTCGCGTGCTAGGGCTTGTTTGAGATCGCGTTTAGAACCAGTAAAACTGTGCACGACTCCGCGAGTTTGAGGAAAATTATCAAGCACTGCAAAAGCATCATCGAAAGCCTCGCGGAGATGAAGTGAAACTGGCAAATTGTAATCCAGGGCGAGTTGTAGCATCTGCTCAAAAAGTTTGATTTGTGCAAGGCGATCGTAGCCGTCGTAATGGTAATCTAAGCCGATTTCACCAATCGCGCAAAGCTTATCTGATGCAAGCCATTGCTGACCACTATATTTTTTCGAGACACGGCGTTCTTCCGGCCCGTCGTTACGGGCGGAAGCCGCCTCTCCCTCGCTCGTGGCGCTACGGATGGTCTCGAGAAAAGCATAGTGGTCAGCCTCAGTTCCCATCAGATTCGTCGTTGTACCGGTAGCGAACTCGGGGTGGATGCCGTAGGTCCAGTAAACATTAGTATGTTTTTGAGCGAAGTCGCGCGCTACCAAGGAATCTTCATGATTTGTGCCAATACAAATCATCTTTTCAACGTTGTTTTCGTGAGCTTTTTGCAAAAACTCATGTTGTTCGTCCTTAGTAAACCATTCTGGGTCGTGTAGATGGCAGTGCGTATCGATTAACATAAAAATATTATAACATATTCGCTTAGAATACTCCGATACTACATTCCAATACCATCCTGCCTCCGACCTTACGGTCAGAGGATCCGTCCCAAGGGGGATAACGTCCGTAGCGGGGCGATCCATTTGAATACAGGGTATATTGGTTACTTAGGTAAC
>CANOTH010000008.1 GCA_947570505.1 uncultured Candidatus Saccharibacteria bacterium | reverse complement strand
ATAAGTTATAGAACTCCCTCAGAAATGTTGCAAAGGTTGTGAGGGGTGTATGTAGTAAACGGGGTTCAACCTCAATAATCCACTCGTCTGACGGGTGTTTTTACCCTAGGGGTTTACTTTTCTGTGCTACTTTGTTAGTATCAAGGTCAAGGAGGACTTGGCTAATCTAAAGTCGACAGATTTTAGTAGATTAAAATTGTGGAAAGGTAATTATGAGTAGAGTCAAATTTACTTTGGAGCTCCAATCCGGGAATTCCGAAATAAAAATTGCCCTCAGTCGTAAAACTGAAGACAATAACTAAACTTAATAATTCCAGTTTAACAGTTTTATTTCAAAAAGTCAAGCTGACCCATCATTATTGATAACATTTTGGAGGTAAAATGGTTGCAAATAAGGTAAAACACGATCCAGGACAGATCGCTAAACGGGTCTTAGCATTTGACATTGATCAAACATTAAACATCGCTAAGACTCCAATTCCGCCCGAGATTGCTGAGCTACTGGTGCATTGTCTAGATTATTTTGAGATCTGTCCGATTTCTGGTCAAAAATTCGAGCAATTTCTGATTCAAATTGTTGACGAGCTACAGAAGGTCGGTGTGACCGAGGTGCAGCTCACACATCTGCACCTTTTTGCCGCTCAGGGTACTCAATATTATCGTTATAATCTCGAGCAGCACGACTGGGAGCAGGCTTATAATTATCCACTCAAACCTGAAGATGTGGCGAAAATCACAGCCGTCCTCGAAGAATCCGCCAGGGAACTAGGCTATTGGGAAGCAGATAAACTGCTACCCGGAGACCAAATTATCGAGAATCGCCTTTCCCAAGTGACTTTTTCTGCTCTCGGCCAAGCCATGGGTACTTCAGAAAAATATGACTGGGATCCAGATTGTCAGAAGCGCACGGCGATTGTAGAGAAATGTCGCGAGAAGCTACCCGATTTTCTCTATGAAATTGGTGGTACTACTTCTATTAACGTGGCGGCACCTGGCATGAACAAAGAATTCGGCATGACTCACCTCCTAGAAGAGCTGCGGGTCGACAAAGCAGAAATTCTATATTTTGGCGACATGACTCAGCCAGGAGGGAACGATTATCCGGTCATACAGATGGGTATCGAAACGATTACGGTGCGTTCGCACGAAGATACAGCTTATGCACTGAGGGGAATATTGGGAGTAATTAGTTAATTTACGATACAAAAGTGCTCCCAGGTATTTCTGGGAGCATAGATAAATCATTTTTGCTTTTTATCTGAGCTTGAACACTACAGACTATAGAGCTGCCCTTGTTTCAAACGTATAGCAACCTATTGTCTGCTGGTAATCTACGTTCGGGTCAAGGCAATACCCAAAAGGTAAAACCAGACGGGTTACGGACTTTGCGCCACTGCCTGGCTTGTACTCGTCAATGTATTCTGCATCGCGTTTTAGCCGCTCAAGTTTCTCGACATCGTCAGCACAAGCTGGCCTAGTGGACATTTTCGTTTTGAAAATCGACAAAATCATCCACTGGGCCGATTCTACTTTAAAGGTGATTGTCATATCGACACCTTCACCCTGACATGGAGCATAACTCATATCCGAAGCCAAAAGAATCTGCGTCTGGTAATCCGTAAAATTTGCAATGCAATCAGTTAACTCTGGTATATCCAGGCCGTCAATTGGATCGCAGATCACCACACCGCCATCCCAAGATGTCACCCGCAAATAAGCTTCAGGATAGCGGAACCACATTCGGGGCCGCTTGCAAGGATCTTTGTAGGTAAAGACTAAATCCTGACTATCACGTACGTAATGCAGCCTCTGTGAAATTGGGCTTTGCGTAAAAATATCATCGGTCAAATAGATTTGCTTTAAAATCATGTTTTACCCCTCCTATAGAACGATTAATAAAAAGAACAAAAGGCCATCAAAATCCAACCCTCACTATCATTGTATCACAGACGAGTAGAACTGTCAAGTTGACGCTAGCAAAATGCTTATAAAAGTTCTGAATTGTGCTATAATTAACATATGAAATCATATATCGTGGGCAACTGGAAGATGAACTTCTCGGTCGGTGAATCTTCTGTCTATCTTCATAAGCTATTGCAAAAAACACGGGCTTTCCGTGACATTGAAGTGATTGTAGCTCCATCTTTTGTGGCTCTACAACCGCTGTCCTTACAAGTAGACCGCAAAAAAATTCGTCTGGCTGCCCAGAGTGCAAATCCGCACGATTTTGGGGCATATACTGGCGAGGTGTCCTACACTCAATTACGAGGAATCGTAGATTATGGTATTATTGGACATTCTGAGCGCCGTCAGCTTTTTCACGAAAGCGACAAAGACATTCGCGCATCTGTAGCGGCGGCTCTGCGTAATCAAATTACTCCAATTCTTTGTATTGGCGAGACCGAGACCGAACATACCTTCGGTGAGACTCATGATGTCTTGCGCGACCAGCTACTTGGTGGTTTGTCTGAAGTCTCAGCCGAAGATATCTCCAAAGTAATTATCGCCTACGAGCCAATTTGGGCCATCAGCACCACGACTGATTCTCGTATTGCTTCACCCGACGAAATTGGTGAAATCGCCCAATTTATTCGCCGCACTTTAGTAGATGCTTATGGCGAGAGCACGGCAGAAGCCATACCTCTGCTTTATGGCGGCAGTGTTAATCCCACGAATGCTGGAGCCTATCTGACCGTACCAGGTATTAATGGCCTTCTGATTGGTGGTGCTAGCTTAATTGGTGACCAGTTTATCGACATCATTGAAACGGCAAAGAAGGTAAAGGATTAATGGATCAGGGCAAAAATCAATCTACGGCGCCAGTACCGAACAAAGCGAAAGGTCGCTTGATTGATTTTGGTCCCTCTAAGCATCCTCAAAATCATAAATCTAAACCAGAAGCTGAAGTTAAAGCTCCGAACACCGAGCTACAAAAAACCGCACCCGCTAAGGAGCAGGCTCCAGTGCCCGTGACATCGGCTCAGGCTGCAATTAATGCCCGCTATGCTAATCAGCCCCGACCGGTACCTACACCTTTGGTGAGCTCCGCGCGTGAGGCAGTGAATGCGGCCTCCGGAGTGGTCTCTAATTCTAAGCCAGCCGCTAATCTGCACCACGGTAAAATTCAGCGCAATATGGAATCCACTCGTACTTCGGCTTCAGCTTTGATTAAACGTGCTGAGGACGATCGTAAGTCTCCTACTAGCGCTTTGGTTTCTGGCGATCCATTGTTGCACTTTGGCCAGCCCGCTCCCGCGCGTTCGGTGCGTCAAGATCCGGGGGTGCCGGTGGTTCGTACTTCGCTCAAACTTGGGTCATCAGCCCGACCCAAACAAGCCCCGATGGTTTTACCAGCTAATGCCAAGATGGCCCAAGCCGCTCGACCGGTGGGTAAAGATTTGTCTATGCTTTCTAGGAAAGCGGCTGCGCGTTTGACTCCGCGTGAAGCCATTGATGCTCAAGTGATTCAGCCAGATGTGTTGGCTGCTCCACGACCCAAGATGCGAAAGCTGACCGAGAGTACAGCGGCGCATCAGGATGTGTCTGTAGATGTCCGTCCTACGGCGCGGCAGGCCCCGAGAACCGCCAGGCCACCTCAATCGGCCCGTCCGGCTCCGGCTACTACTTCGGCAAATCAACGTTTCCGGACGAAGCCAAAGGATTTCTCTGCCAATCAGCCCGCAGCTATGCCTGCTGATAGTAGCTACGTAATGACCGAGCCACCCAAGATTCGGGCTCAGCGCCACGAAAATCCTGCACCCAAGCCCGAAGCAGAGCTCGGGGTAGTCGAAGATTATTATACTGAAGATGCTGCCAAAGTGGCTGGCGACAAAGCTCCACTTGGTCGAGTGAAAGAACAGACTGTAGCTTCTGGTCACGGTGGCGCGGCTAATAGGCCAACCTTTACGATTAAGTCAGAGAATACCTCGAACTACAGTTTTAGTCAGCCCAAAGATGCTCCAGATAATAATCGTTACACCCTTGGTGGACAATCGCCATTTATTAAATCCGTCAGTGTCGAGAAGCGTCCGCTATCGGATAATATTTCACCGAATGCGCCTCTGCGTTCAGTTAGTTACGAACGAGCGACTTTGGTACAAGCCGATGCGGTCATGCCAGGCGATGCAAATCATAAACTGAGTAAAAAGGATCGCAAAGCGGCAGCTAAGGCTGAGAAGGCTGCTCGCAAACATAAGGGTGACAAACCTGAGCCAACTATGCCGGCCCGACGCGAGGCCCCTAGTGCAGAAGTGCCAGTTGGGCGCAAGAACCGTTATGATAAGAAAGCTGTTAAGAAGAATCGGATTAATCCCAGTCCAGATTTGCCCGCTCGCCCTACAGTCATTGTGCCATCCAGTCGCCGTTCTAAGGCTCCGCTGTTTTTCTTAATTGTTTTGACTATTTTGCTCGGTGCCGCAGTGGGCGGTGCAGTGTATTTGTGCTTTTTCCAGTAGGGTCAGTTTTTATTAATTCGGTTCGGACCAACTTACAACAGGTAAAAAATACCTCCGAAGAGGCTAAATTTCAACTCTGGTGCGAGTGGAGGTAGTCGAAACCTCATCTCAAGTTTGGAAAACTTGCATACTAACCGCTGTACTACACTCGCAAAATACTAAACTCATTATAACACAGTTTCCGAGTTTGGTATGGTAAAATTTAGGTATGAATAATCTTTACCTTACTTCAAGTTTTCGTTATCCAGGTGTGGCCGAGCTAGTTATGGACGATATTGAAAAACAATTGCAAAAGTCACCGTCGGATATTAAAGTGGCTTATATTACAACGGCAGGGAATTTGCATCCTGTTGATCAGCCCATGATTTTCCTGAATGATAACCAGTTAGTACGAGTTAAAGGTGATAGCTTTCAGATTTGGGAAGTCTAACTAAGACTTAAATCCGACCAACGCAATTACCAAAGTTGCCCCGCCAGCCAGTGCATAACACAGAGTTTACGACATAGCGGCTATGCTTGGGGTTAGGGTCGGGCCGTTATAGAATAATATATATGGAGTGGCGGAAATGTTTTCGAGCAGAAGTAATTAAACGTGGGGAAGATTATTTTCGCAGTGGTATGGTCAGTGAGTTAACTTATGACTTAGCGGGTGATTTTCAAGCGCAAGTCCACGGCAATAATGATTATGAAGTTCAGGTGCATCTTGATAGTCAGCAGAAACTTCGTGATTTTGAATGCGATTGTCCTCATTTTCAAGACGGCAACAACTGCAAACATATCGCAGCCGTTTTGCTAAAATGGGAAGATGCTCAGCATAATTCTGGTCAGCATAGCTCAAGCTCGAATCGTCTGCGCACGATTCCGGAATTGCGCCAAGAAATTTCCAACGTCTGCTGGAATTATATCGGCCCAGATAATTTTGTCGAGTATGAACAAGTTTATCTTTTTGCTCAAGAAATGTTACGGTTTTTGGATCATGATGCAGAAATCTTTTTGCGCCACCAACAGTTTACTGATGCTTTTAAGCTAACTAATTTATTACTAGAAAAATTTCTCGGTGTTAGTATGGACGATGACGGTGATGTTGCAGATTTTTGTACGCAAATTTTTGCGACTTGGGAAAAAATTTACCAAAACTGTAATGCCGAGTTTCGTCAGGAAATGTTTAACTGGTTTGTAGAAGAATTGCAACATAGTTCCACAAAATCTGAGTATGTTGAGTCACGAATGGAACTGATATTTTATTTTTTCAGACAAAATTTTGACATGCCAGAATTTCGCGCTGCAAAATTAGCTTTGGTGAATGCGCAGATTTCCGAGCTCGAACCACATTGTGATGACTTTTTGAAATTATACGAGCTAGAAAAGTGGCTGCTACTAAAAGTTGATTTAATTAAGCTTCATGATTCGGATACTGAGCTAGAGAATTTTTATTTAGAAAATTGGCAGTATGATTGTCTGAAGCGATCGTATGTTAATTGGCTTATCGCGCGCAAAAAATATGAAGAAGCAACGCAAGCCATTGGGCAAATTCTGGAAGCTGATGATGTCAATACTCGCGACCGTATATACTATTATGGTTGCCTCAAGTCAATTTATGCGGAGCGAGGCGATAATCTAAGGTATCGTAATTGTCTCATGGAGTTGATTCAAATGGGCGATCAGGTCGTAGAAAATTTTTCCGCTATTAAAAAAATGTATGACGCGGAAGTCTGGTCTGAAGTTTGTCGCAAAATTATTCGGCAAGTGCCGAACGCATGTGATCGTGCATTTTTGTATTGTAAGGAAAAGCTGTACCAAGAACTTTACGATGAAGTAAGACAAGACCAATCGCGGAGTTTGCTACAAAATTACGACCGCATGTTAGCTCAGCAATATCCGAGCGAAATTCTAGATTTGTATAAAAGTTTTTTGAATGAGGAGGCTGAACGTCCTTTGGGCCGCGCACATTATCGTAAATTAGTGGATTTGGTGCGCCGCGTCAAACGGTTGCCAGGTGGAGAGAAAGCTGCGAAAGAACTTTTGCTGGACTGGCAAGCGCGCTACAGCAATCGTCGAGCGATGTTGGAGGAGATGGGGAAGATTGGGTGATGTGTTGACTTATGGGTAATATTATATATAATGAGACTAGGTGTAGACTATAGTTTATACCATAATTCAAATTGCTGGGTCTCTATAATAAGGAATCTTGTTCATTAGGGATTCTGCACAGTAAAGGCGCCTCTCGGGGCGCTATAACTGTCTCAGGATTATATAACATAGTTGTTTTTATAGATAATAATGATATAATATAGAGAATATAACGATAGGAAAACTATGAAATATTCTCTTGGATTAGATATAGGAACGTCAAGTATCGGTTGGGCAGTAGTAAATGAAGATAAGAAACGAATTGAAGATCTAGGTGTAAGAATTTTTGAGCGACCAGAAAACCCTAAAAATGGTGAATCTCTTGCCGCACCGCGACGAAATGCTCGTTCGGCTCGGCGCCGATTGCACCGGCGACGCGAGCGCCTAAATTTTCTGAAAGAATTCTTTATAAAACACGACTTGCTGTCCGAAGAAGAGATAACTAGAATTTTTACATATAAAGAAGGTCTTAGTCATCCAGATCCATATTTACTACGGGCTAAGGCAATCCAAGAAAAAATAAGTAATTATGAATTATTTATCGCTTTATATCATATCGCTAAGCGCCGAGGTTATAAAAGTAACCGCAAGGCAGTGGAAGAAACTGACAAAGAAAGCGGTAGGGTACTATCGGCAATTCAGACTAATCAGCCTTTATTAGTAAAAAATAATAATTCCGTCGCATGTACATTGCTAAATGAGGACGAATTTAAAGCTCACAGACGTAATAAAGACAGTGAGTATAGCAACTCCTTTATTAGAAGTAACTTTGAACAAGAAATCTTGACGATATTAGAAACTCAAGATTGGAGTGAAGAATGGATCCAAGAATTGTTATATTCAAAACCCGAAGATTTATGCACAAAACAAAAGTCGGGCATTTTCTATCAACGACCTTTCATGACTAGAGAATTAATGGAAAAGATGCGCGGCTATTGTCGGTACGAAAAAGACGAACCGCGCGCACCTAAAGCTTCATACTCTTTTGAGCTTTTCCGTATTGCTCAAAATCTCGCACATCTAGAATATAACCAAGGTGAGAAATTAACACCAGAAGAAATCGACACCTGCGTTAAAGAGTTTAAAAAAGTTAAAAGTCCTAGCTATGCAACCATTCGGAAAGCTCTAGGGCATACCAAAGATCAAAGCTTTCAGTTTGACGATCCTAGAACTAAGCAAAAAGGCAGCGAAAGCAACAAAGTCGATAGTTTTAGGTTCTATCATCAAATTAAAGATGCTCTGAAAGAAAAACCAGAAGAATGGAAAAGAATTGAAGAAGATATTGATCTATTTGATCGAATTGGTGAAGCTTTAACTATCAACAAAGACGACGAACAGTTAGAAAGAGCTCTTTTGAGCCTCAATATCTCACCTAGCGCTATTGCTGAGTTGATGAAAATCAATGTTTCTGGCTTTGGACATCTGTCTATTAGGGCTTTACGCAAGCTTACACCGCACCTGCTAAATGGCAATACGTATATCCAAGCAGTGGAATCATGTTATCCAGGAGAGTCTACTGAGCGGCTTTCTGGTAACTATAATGAGCTTCCGCAATTATCAAAAGAACAACTGGATCAATTAACTAATCCAGTTGTAAAAAGATCGATTTCTCAGACTCATAAAGTTATTAACGCGGTGATCAGAAAGTATGGAGCACCATGCCAAATTAAATTTGAATGTGCCAATGAATTAGCAAAAAGTTTTAGTGATCGGAAAAAAATAGAAAAGCAACAAAAGGAAAATGCTGAATATAATGAACAAATTAAAAATAAGTTAGTTGAACTAAGCATTCCAAATCCTACCGGTCAACAAATTATTAAATATAAATTACGTGAGCAGCAAGATTGTAAGTGCGTATATTGTGGCCAACCCTTAGGTACTGATGTTTTTTCAGACGATAGAATTGCCGAAATTGATCATATAATACCGTTTAGTAGGTGTGGTAACGATAATATTAATAATAAAGTTTTGGTATGCGCGAAATGCAATCAGGAAAAGAAAAACCGCACTCCGTTTGAAACTTGGGGCTCAGATCCCGAACGATGGAATATTATTGTTACTTTAGCGAATAATTGCAAGATACCTAATCAGAAACGCGACCGATTATTGTGTGAAAAGCCTCCGAAAGAGGAATGGAACATTCGTGCTCTAAATGATACTCGCTATATGACTCGCTTCATGACGAAATATATCAAACAAAATCTAAAGTTTTCCAACGAAAGCAAAGGCAAACAAAAAGTTATTGCACCAACCGGGTTTATTACTAATTATTTGCGTAAAATCTATGGTATTGGTAGCAAGGATCGTGGACATAATAACTATCACCATGCTGTAGATGCGTGCATTATTGCAACAATTTCGCAAGGACAGATTCAGAAAATTGCTAACTGGAATAAGTATAAAGAACTAGGTGCTAAATACCACACAGCCATTGACTATAGTGATGACGAACCAAGACAAATTACCACTGTGGAGTATGAGAAATTACGAGGTATGTTGCCTCCTTGGGAGGATTTTACTAAAGAAGTCAGAATTCGTAGCGGCATGTCGCATGATAGTGATAAAATAGAAAAATTGAACGATTTTCGAGACAAACTCCGAGCATTCAAAAGTTATGATGAAGAATTTCTCCAAAAAATTCATCCGCTTTTTATATCGCGCATGGCTAAACACAGCTTCAAAGGACAGGCTCATGAAGAAACATACCGAAGCCCTAAAACGAAAGGTGGTGATTTACGGCTAACCAGAAAGAAGCTGAATAAGGAGTTTGCCAAGAACTATCTTAAATATAAAAACGACAAAAATAAAAATTGGCTAGACTGTTCTGTTTTACCAGAAAGTGATTTATTTTTATATCAACAAATTAAAACATTATTAGAGGAAAAAGGCGAAAACGCATTTGATGAACCAATTTATAAAAATAATAAAAAAGTTGATAAGAATGGTAATCCCATTTCTCCGGTACGTACCGTAAAGGTTTACGAAAAGAAACCGGACACCTCTGGTGTATACCTAAATCATGATAAACAATTTGCTGATAATGGTAAAACCATTTGCCTAAATGTTTATCGTCGCAAGAATACTAAAGGCGAATATAAATATTATGCTGCGCCACTGTATGCCCATAGCTTAAATAAAAAAGAAATTCCAATTTTGCCAACACCAACTGGACGCAGCGCAGAAGAGAAATCTGAGTTTAACAAATTATGCGATGCAGACGGTTTAATAATGGCTTCACCACTAAATGGTTTTGAGCTGACCACTCAGGTTTATCCTAATGATTATATTAAAATCACTTATCCTGATAAAGTTGTAGAAGGATATTATGTGAAATATGGTGTAGCAACTGGACAAATTACAATTTTAGCCCACAACCAACCAGACAAAGATCATACCAGCACGTGTGCTCTAGGCTCAGCTGCGGTTGTAGAGCTTATTCCAATCTCTGTCCTTGGCGATAGCTATAAATTCGAGTAGAAAATAAAATATGGCCTGGCGAACAATTATAATTGAGAATCCCGCTAAATTGAGCTTAAAGGATAACAAACTTGTAATTACTCAAGATGAGCAAGTTGCTCTGCCTCTAGAAGATATCGATAGCTTAGTAATTGACAATCATCAAGTAGTGGCAACAGTAAGTATTCTAGCGGCACTGGCTGAATTTGGTGTTAATACCATCATCTGCGATGATAAACATTTACCAGCCACAATTATATTACCGCATGGTCAAGCTTCGCGCGGTACGAAGAATGCACGCAACCAATTACGTATAGGGGAAGCCTTGCGTAAGCAGCTTTGGCGCAAAAATATTATGCAGAAAATCGCCAATCAAGCTGAAGTCTTACGCAAAAATAATTATCTAGATTTATCAAAACGTCTAGACAAATTGTCAGCAACTGTCAGGTCTGGCGACGTAGGTAACAATGAAGCCACAGCAGCTCGACTGTATTTCGATACCTTATTGGGTGATGCTACTCGGCGCAAACCACTTTGGCATAATGCGGCATTAAACTATGGTTATGCCTTGGTGCGTAGTTCTCTGGCGCAAACAATTGCAGCTCGAGGTTTAATTACGGAAATTGGTATCAACCATCACTCTGAACTAAACCAATATAATTTAGTAGATGATTTAATTGAAAGCTTTCGGCCTCTAGTAGATGATTATATCTTAGGAAAAGTTGCACCAGCCCACTTAGGGGATGAACATGATGCCATGCTTAACAAAGATGATAGGAGGCATATAGTTGATGTTCTGAATGAATATGGTATTATAGAAAATAAGAGATATACCATAAAACATTTGACGGATATGGTGGTAGAAAGCTTTGTTAATGCTATTTCTCAAGATGAAGTTGATTTATTTAGGTTGCCTCATATTAACTAACAAGAGTGGCTTAAAGGAGGTAGGCTACGTGGGAAAGAAATGATTCCTTATAGATACATGCGTGCAATAGTGATTTTTGACTTGCCAGTTAGTAATAAGAAAGAACGTAAGTTGGCAACATGTTTTCGTAGATTTCTATTAGATGATGGTTTTGAAATGCTCCAATACTCAGTTTACACACGATTATGTCCCGACCGGGATAATGCTAATACACATTTGGATAGAATTAAAAAGGTAGCGCCAAAGGGTGGCTCCATAAGACTGTTGATGGTAACAGAGCATCAGTACGCGAACATGCATATTATAGCCGGAAAAAAAACTGAACAGGAACTCAAGAATACATGCCAACAACTAGCATTTTTCTAAAAATAAGCAATTAACAAAATTGCCCCTAAAACAGGGGTAATTTTGTTAATCTTGTTGGTGCAAGATTATACCATAATTCAAATTGCTAGGGGACTATAACAGAGTTGACGGTCGTATTGTGACCGTTAAAATTATACCATAATTCAAATTGCTAGGGGACTATAACCATCAGAATCAGCTTTAAAATTATCAGAATATTATACCATAATTCAAATTGCTAGGGGACTATAACTGGTGCTGATGATGGCTCTAATTATTTTCCATTATACCATAATTCAAATTGCTAGGGGACTATAACCTATAAATTTTCCAGGTTATCTCATGATTTATTATACCATAATTCAAATTGCTAGGGGACTATAACCATAGTTAAACCTTTGTTAAATTTAGTATATTATACCATAATTCAAATTGCTAGGGGACTATAACGTTCTTGGCGGACTCCTCACGTTCCTGTTCATTATACCATAATTCAAATTGCTAGGGGACTATAACGGGGACGACATCATCTGCGACGAAATGGGTATTATACCATAATTCAAATTGCTAGGGGACTATAACCCCACTGGCATTTTGGCTTCTCAACCTGTTATTATACCATAATTCAAATTGCTAGGGGACTATAACATAGTAATTTGTATCAATTCTTCCATAAAAATTATACCATAATTCAAATTGCTAGGGGACTATAACCTGGGGATATCATTATCTCTGGCGGTTTTATTATACCATAATTCAAATTGCTAGGGGACTATAACATAGTTCTTAAACAAAGCATGGAAATGAATATTATACCATAATTCAAATTGCTAGGGGACTATAACGACCAGCGACCCATTTCGTCGCAGATGATGATTATACCATAATTCAAATTGCTAGGGGACTATAACCACACAAAAAATAACGAAAGCACGATATAATTATACCATAATTCAAATTGCTAGGGGACTATAACCTTCGGGCTCTCTTTTGTCATTCATCTGGGATTATACCATAATTCAAATTGCTAGGGGACTATAACAAAATACCTAATAAACCATTACCTTCGTTCATTATACCATAATTCAAATTGCTAGGGGACTATAACAACGGACTAAAATGGCAAAAGACTTCGACGATTATACCATAATTCAAATTGCTAGGGGACTATAACGTACATCCGCCACTATTAAAAATCTCCCATATTATACCATAATTCAAATTGCTAGGGGACTATAACCGACCGCCACCAAGCCACCGCATCACAAAGATTATACCATAATTCAAATTGCTAGGGGACTATAACCTTGTATTGTTCTTGTACGCATAGAGCTGAATTATACCATAATTCAAATTGCTAGGGGACTATAACCCAGCTCCGTCGTTAACTCTGGTACGTATATTATACCATAATTCAAATTGCTAGGGGACTATAACCCAGTCGTCGCACCAATGCCGTTCGGAAAATTATACCATAATTCAAATTGCTAGGGGACTATAACCAATAGGTTTTTTACCAATAAGGGAACGATATTATACCATAATTCAAATTGCTAGGGGACTATAACCCTTACTTGATTATATAGACACATTGTGCATTATACCATAATTCAAATTGCTAGGGGACTATAACAAGAGCTTAATTCTTGTAAAATTTATATGAATTATACCATAATTCAAATTGCTAGGGGACTATAACCTGATTAGAAATACACATAATCAAATACAATTATACCATAATTCAAATTGCTAGGGGACTATAACTCTAACAGTCTTAATATGACGAGTTAATAATTATACCATAATTCAAATTGCTAGGGGACTATAACATCAGGTGCTATTCATTTTCATTCTTTGTTATTATACCATAATTCAAATTGCTAGGGGACTATAACATCGTCACCAGACATAGTGCCAGTCGCTTGATTATACCATAATTATGAGAAATAGAAAATAAATCTATTCGGTAAATTTCGTGTCTAACCATAAAACCAATCTCAGCTCGTAGCTTTTACTGCCTTTTTATGCTATGATATAGGCATGGATCAAACTAAGCAGGCTATTCTTGATTTTAATACACAGCGGGACTGGGATCAGTTTCACTCTCCAGAGAATCTAGCTAAATCAATTGCCATTGAAGCTGGTGAATTGCTAGAATGCTTTCAATGGAACGATAATTTTGATCAAAAGGCAGTTTGTGGGGAATTGGCTGACGTGGCGACTTATTGCATATTGCTAGCGGATAAACTCCACGTAGATTTATCGCAAATCATTTTAGAAAAGCTTAAGATTAGTGCGGAGAAATACCCCGTTGCAAAATCAAAAGGTAATAGTTTAAAATATACTCAACTCTAGGAATTTATGATGGAAGATAAGAAAATTTCGATTTCTGCCCCCCATACACTTTGATCATACTGCGCCAAATATTATCCAGCTTACGGCTTTTGGTAATAGTTGGCCAGCGGTCTATATTATTAACAACGAGCACGAAGCTTAGATCGGAGAAACTACTAATGTTCCAGTACGTATTTCTCGGCATTTGGAAAATCCGCATCGAAACAAACTAGATTCAATCAGAATTTTATCGAGCGATACTTTTAACAAGTCTGTTGCTTTAGACCTTGAGGCTTTTTTGATTTCATATATGTCGGCGGATGGGCATTTTAGGCTACAAAACGGCAAGAAATCGAGAATTCCAATCTGTTCAAATATTCACCCTACAAATCTCTTACTACTGACCAATATTTGGCAGTCAGACAGATTATTAGCTGGTTAGCAAAAGATTTTGCGGGGCAGGAAAACAGCATCTTTGTCGTACGTGGCGGTCCGGGTACCGGCAAAACTGTTTTAGGAATTTATTTGCTTAAATTGCTTTCATCGGATATTGATGAAGATTCTGGCTCGGAGGACGAGGAGCTAATTGAGAATTTGCAGCGCATTCACCAAAAGAAGGAGCCATTGAAGCTAGGCGCTGTGATTTCGATGACAAATTTGCGTAATATTGTCAAAGATACTTTTCGCCAAACTTACGGTCTGGATGAAAAAATGGTCTATTTCTCCAAGCCAGATCGCTAATGCTGAGGAAGATTTTGACATTTTGGTAGTGGACGAAGCGCATCGGCTGCGACAACGTAAAAACCTGACGCAGTATGGTCAACATGACAACAACAATGCAAAGATGGGGCTAGGCCAAGATGGTACAGAACTTGATTGGATTTTGCGGAGGAGCAAGCATTGCATTTTGTTGTATGATCAAGATCAAACCGTCAAACCAACGGATGTTCCTGCAGAAAAATTCTAAGCCTTGTTGAGCGGGACCGATAGTTTGCATATCTTTGATCTTGTCACTCAGGTGTGTTGCATTTTAGGTGGTCAAAAATATCTAGATTACATCAAAGCGATTTTCAGCCAAAATCCCCCAAGCGGACGCACTGATTTTCCGTCCTACGATTTACGTTTGTATGACGATGTATCAAAGATGGTTAAATATATTAATCGCGGTTTGTATGATATCGAGATTGATGGCCATCGCTATATTTGGAATGTGAAATATGATGGTTGGCTAACCTCTCCAAATTCCATCAACGAGATTGGCTGTATTCATACTATTCAAGGCTTTGACTTAAATTATGCTGGAGTGATTATTGGTAATGAGCTGAGATATGATCCCATTGCTGAGCGACTTTACATTGATCCAAGTGAATATTATGACCAAAAAGGTAAGGCCGGAGTGGCTGAAGCGGATTTGTTGCAATATATCTTGCATATATACCAAGTCCTCTGTACTCGCGGTATGCGTGGGACTTATATTTATGCTTGCGACAAAAATCTTCGTGAATATCTCGAGAAGTTTATTCCGAAGGCGGAGTGAGGAATATCTACGAGCCTTTAATTATTGCTTGGCCTCAGCAATTACTAAGTCTAAAACCTTGTCAGCAATGTCAATACTACAAGCATGCTTCATTTTACGGATTTCTGATATTGGCATCCACTTAGCTAACTGGGCATACTCTTTTTCGTCCACATCAAACCCTGCATCCGAAATTTCTCCACCTATAACCTTCACCAGATAAAAAACTAAGAGAGAATGATGATCGGTGCCGCGCTTATAATGATGAAAGAGGCTCGTTTCGACATCCAACAACTTTATGGGCTCAACATCTAGGCCGGTCTCTTCTTTGAACTCGCGTTTGAGAGTTTGGATCGTATCTTCGCCAATTTTGAAAGTGCCGCCCGGCCAATCGTAACCATCGAATTGTGGCGAAATCAGTGCTTTGTTACCCTCAATTGCAATTCCATAAACATGAATCGAGGTCATCATATCGTCGAGGTTAGCTTCATGTTTATTACCGTAGTAATCGGTGGTTATGACCTTACCCATGAGTATATGACACATTAAAAAGTTTAGAATTGCAAAAAATGTCGAGAAGCTTGGAGGGGGGACAAGAATTTGCTAAAAATACTAACTCTGGAGCATTAATAAAAATTCGCCCATTTGATAGTGACCGAATTGGCTAAAATTACATTTATATAAACTGTGGTCGGACGTGGTTTGGTCGGTGTTAACAAAATTTCTAGAGGGAGAGCGACAAAACTAAACAAATGTTGTGTTGTCGAATGCGTAAGAAATGTATTACAATAGTGTTAATCAGGGTGGAACAAATCAATAAGAGTATTAGTATGAAAATCCTTGATTTTATAGAGAAGACAAAGCTGAAAGACAGAAATGAATGTGAGAAGGCCGAACTACTATGCTATTTTTATTATAAAGAGACTGGCAATGAAGTTTTTCCTACCGCAATCATAGGTGATTTGTTCGCTCAATGTGGTTTTAGCTTACCAAATATCTCTAGATTAAAAAAGAATTTAACTACTGGCAGAAATAGAGGTTTTATCATTAGGGGCGGTAATATTGAGTTTGCCGCTGTAAAATTACAAGAATTAGAAAAATGTTGTGGCAAGTTTTGGAAAGACAAGACTACTATAATATCTAGCAGCGAGCTCATTGACGAGGAAAAATTTTGCGGTAAGAGGGGGTATCTCGACCGTATCATACATCAGATAAATCATACATATTCAGCCAACTGCTACGATGCTACTGCGGTTTTAATGAGAAGGTTATTCGAAGTAATCTTAATTTTATCTTATCAAAACATAGGGATAGACGACCAAATTAAGAATCAAACTGGTGATGGCTATATCATGCTGGAAAGCATGGTGAAAGATGCCAAGAATAATCAAGCCCTTAAACTTTCGCGCATAAAATGTGAATTCGATACCTTCCGTATGGTGGGAAATTTCTCTGCTCACAACATTACATATACTGCTGGAAAAAAGGACATTGATGATATTAAAGTGAATTACCGAGTTATGCTTGAGGAGCTGTATAATAAAGCAGGATTATTATAATGGAGGAAAAATTAATGGAAGAAAAATCTAAAATTCGTATCAAATTCGAAATAGGAGAGATTAAGTTTGAGGCTGAGGGGGCTGCTGATCTTGTAGAAAAGGAACGGAGCTTTTTTACAGAGAATTTATTACCATCTGCTATTGACACCATTGTTCGCACTCGTAATACATTGCCCAACGTTGATGTAGATTCCATCACACAAGCAATGCCAGTAATAGACGATTCAGAAAATCCTGCCCTACTAAGCGATAATGTCACCGTGGCTAATGCTGACTTCGATTGGTCGCGAATGAGTTTGGCTTCTTTTGCAAAGTCAAAAGGAGCTATTAGGCACTATGATTTTATAATTTGCGCAGCATACTTTAACGCAAAGAAAAATCATATCGAAGAGTTTTCTTCATCCTCTCTTAAAGAACTATACTCCGATGCTAAGAAACCGGAACCAAATAATATGAGCATGTCGCTCAGCGAGCTCGTGAAAAAAGGGTTAATTATGGAAAACCCTAGGAAGAAGGGGATTACTCCAAAGGAGTATATATTAACCATTGATGGAGAAACTGCCGTCGAAAATATGCAACCAAAGGAGGCCAGCTCTCGCACAAGCCAGCACAGAGCACGTAAGTCGCGGCCTAAAGAGGAATCTAAGTATAGTGGCCTTAATTGCGATGAGCTGAATTTGAGTAATTATCCTGAGATTAAAAATTTAAATAATTTTAAAGAAAAAATGCTTCTAGCAATGTATGTTGTCACTAATGAGAGTAAAGGAGAGTGGTTTACCGTGGAAGATATTTTGTGTGTTTTAACCGATGTGCTTGGAGAATCTGCGACGCGTAAGCAGGTTGAGGGTGTATTTACTCGTGAGAAAAGATGGTTCAAAACAGATAGGGTCGATGAAGGTAGTAAAATCATACGCAGAAAATTGCTGAATGAAGGTAAGGACTTTGCAAGATCACTGCAGAACAAAAGAGTGAGCCCTAAAAACTAAAATGCGTATGCCGGTATAGTATATGAGTCGTTTAAATCTTCCCAAAATGTAGTTCTATGCTTGTAATCTAGCAGTCGCACTTCTTATACTATCTCATGAACTTATCAACCGACCCGTATTTCGCTTCAACGTACCTTTTATAGTGATTGTAGTTTAATAAAATATCTCTATACTCTCGACTAGTAATTCCGCAAACCTTAATTGCTTGGTCGGCTTCCATAATCATATTGTATCTACCACTTCTACGAACTTTCTCGTACTTATAAAAGTTAGGCTTCCAATTCTCATTTATCAAAGTCATCTAATGTCCTGCCTCGCAACGATCTGATGTCTTAGTCCATATATGCCCAACAATTTCTCCATCAGCCCAAAGTTTATATTCTAGTCGGCTTAAGTAGTTTAATCTATCTTCAAGACTTGGGAATTGAATATCGTTCGCTTCGACAAAGTGATATTCTTCATCCGTGCCTAGATATTTCATAACTGTAATTTACTTTGGAGATAATTATTTCATAATAAAGCAATTATCGTCAGAAATGCCATAAATGTAAAGCACAAAATATAACTCCCAGTATTACAACTAGTAGTTACACCCTACAAAAACTATTCGCTCATTTGCCGTTTAGCCGAGGTGGCGTTGCTACAAATCAAAGATCGGCAGAGTCTTGATCCATAGAACTTCATACCCCTCTGCCTCTAGCTTTTTCTTTTCCTCAATCATCTTGTCTAGTCGCTCCACTTCGTCCGCCACATTCCATTTATCAAGGCACTTAAAATCATACACTCCGTCCGGAGATTTATATTTCATAATCGTAATGCTATTTTCGCTCGCTGGGTTCATGTTGTCTCCTCTCCTCCATTTTCCGTTTATGTTCCTCCAATCTTTTCTCGCCTAGTTGCCTAAACTTTGCCCAAACCATTCTTCGCTCCTCGCCCTTCAATAACCTACTTCCGTCTATACTAACTTCAAAAACAGAGGAGCTATTACTATTATGATCCATACGGCTAGACTGCTCAGTATATAAAACGAGATTATGACTATTGCCGACTTTCCCTAAAAAGTAATCAAAACCGCCAAACATTCCTGGAATAGTGATATGCTGGCCATTCTCCCATCCTAGCAAGCCCTCATCAATCTTCGAAAACTCAAAATCAGGATTTTCCGCTAAATATTTATCAAAGCCACAAAACCTACACCGCTCAATAATTAGTTCGCGGAAGTTTTGCTCAAGCTCCTTCATTTGGCTAGACGTCTTTTTTATCATCTCATTCCTTATCACAAACACTATCTAGTTTTCAAAACATCAACGATCTTGGCAAAATTTTTCTCACCAAGATTCTTTTCTGACAAAATTACATTGCGTGTGCTATGCGGCGTAATGCAGTTGCCGGAATTTTGATAAGGGATAAGTTCTGGTACGGCTTTATGCCATAATTCTCCTCCTCGCATCAAAAGAATAATGACACCATTATTTATAGCTTGACGAACTAATTCAAAACCATATCGTTGGGACTCTAGAGGCTCGTCAAGCTTGACGTCGAAAGTTTTGGAGTGATACGGAAAGTATTCAACAACAGCAAAATTGCGATCTAGATCGTCACGTGTTACCCCATGACTTGAGAGTGGGTTAAGGACTTTCTGACGAAGCCATCGACCACCGCTAGTCCAATCGAACTCATCATCAAGGTAAACCAACCGCGAAGCAGCGGGATCTAAATTGTCACGTAGTGCCTCCTGAAGTCTGCGGCAATCTAGCTCTACATTATCTTCGGTTCTAGCGCATCCAGGATTAAGCAACAAACAAATAACTTTAGCAGATATAACATTACCCAAATACGGTTGTGGCAAAATCTCTACATGAAGGTTATAAAAATCGGCTAGTTTAATGTTTCGATCACATGAAGCAAGATAGGGTGGATTTTTCTGCTCTGCTATTTTAAGCCAAGGATTAGCTACACTAAGAGACATCTAGTTTTCTCCAAACGATCAGTCACAGATGATCGTGAGTCGTTGTAAATATATTCGTAATAATATCGTGGTCGGGGCGACCTGACTCGAACAGGCGACCTCACGGTCCCAAACCGTACGCGCTACCAACTGTGCTACGCCCCGATACATGTATTATATCACAGAGTTGTAAAAAGTCCAAGCGCGAAAATCCCCCTACAGGCCTGAATACCATAGCCGGGTCTCTAAATTACCCTAAAGCCTCCAGAAGTAGTATAATAACCAATATGACAGAGTTACAACTACCAATTATTTCTTACCATTCCTACCATGACAAGAACCCCTTCAACTTGGATTTCTGCCGTTTCACACTCGAACAATATCTCTTTCATGGTACTTCTATGCAAGAGATTGAGCGCGCATATTTTCCCGAACGTCCAGCTAAAGAAGCCCGCGGATTCTATGCTAAAGCAGTCCTAGATTATTATGGCATAAATTCTGAGCAGCATAATAAACATATGTACGCCAACGCAGATAAAAACACAGTCATCACCGCTTTGCTACGTCAGACCGATCCAGCTCTGCGCCGAGTTGGCCAAATTCTGCAAGGTGATGAATCGGCCATAATCCAGGCTCCTCTTTCCCATAGCCAATTAACACGTTTCCGTCAATATTTTTCTGACCATCTCTCTGCCCTGCAGGAGGATACATATCATGATGCTATTACCTTGCGTCAACGATTTTTGGCAGAATACCCTCTCGGACGTTTAGCCGAGCTGACCCTAGACGAATATGTTCTCGGCGATGGTCGGGGGCCTTCTAGTAATTCTCTATGCTACCGCTTGGAGTTTGGAGATTATAGCGATACCGGTATGGGCATTGGTGGATCTACCGCGGCCAAATTCGGTATTTACCTACGTAATGGTCAATACTACGGTCCTAAAAATGCCGTACTTGAAGATCCAGAAGCTTTTTGGCAGGAGCTACGTCAAGCTATGTTTCACTACCTCAAGCTTTATGGCAAAAGTGATCGGCCCATGCGTGCTTCTAGCAGTTCCGAATTATTGCGAGGTATGAGCATGCCTTTGACGAAATTATTATTTTTATATTACCCAGAGAAGTTCATTAGCATTTGTTCCAAGAATAAACTCATCAAGCTACTTTCAAATTTTGGATACGATTTTGATCATAATATGGAAGCAGAAGAATTGTCCTTCTTACTTAATCAGAATTTACGTCGCGATTTACCGGATCTTTTTCAAAATTATGATCCGCAGATCATCGGTGCCACACTCTGGCAGTTTGTAGCGGATCAACCAAAGGATCAAGCGCGGGACCGAGTAGACAATCAACCGCAAGATCTGGCGGCCGCACCCTACACCAAAACTGATTTTTTGGCCGAAGTTTTTCTTGAGGAGGTCGACTACGACTTATTAAAAAACTTACTGGAACGTAAACAGAATCTTATTCTGGAGGGTCCGCCCGGAGTAGGAAAAACCTTTTTGGCGAAGAGGCTAGCTTACTCTCTGCTTGGCTGCAAAGATTCCTCAAAGCTCCTCATGGTGCAATTCCACCAAAATTATTCTTACGAAGATTTTATCGAAGGAATTCGACCAAGTGTGTCAGGTCAATTAGAGGTTCGCGACGGCATTTTTAAAGAATTTTGCCAGCGCGCCGCTCAAGATCCAACCTCGCCGTACTATTGCATTATTGACGAAATTAATCGTGGCAATTTAAGCAAGATTTTTGGTGAACTAATGATGTTGATTGAACATGATAAAAGAACCGAATCGCTCACCCTGCCATACTCGCGCCAAGATTTCACCATACCGCAAAATTTATATATTATTGGTACCATGAACACAGCCGATCGCTCGTTGGCCTTGGTGGATTATGCTTTGCGTCGACGATTCGCATTTTACAATGTGCGTCCAGCCTTTGAGAATGACCGGCTAAAGCAATATTTGCTCCAACAAAAACAATTGCCCACGGATTTTGTTACTGAAATTTTGCAAAAGTTTACCCAGTTAAATAAAAACATTTCCGAACGGCTCGGACCCGGTTTCATGATTGGTCACAGCTATTTGGTTGATCAGCTTAATGACAAAAGTTACCAAGAAGATTATCAGAACATCTTAAAATATGAAATTCGCCCGTTACTAGAAGAATACTGTTATGATGCGGTTGACGATGTACAAGAACTGATGAAGAGTCTCACGTAGTGTTTGAACAGCTTAAGATCCCCATCAAGAATTTGCTCTACATGTATAGCTATGCCTGGGATATGGTATCAGCTCAGCGCCTAATTCAACTTGCCGCTACCGATAATTTTACTTCAACGGATATTTTTGCTGAATTATTTTTGATTAATGTGAATCAGGTTTTACACCGTGGCCTTCAGCATCAATATGTTGAGTATACAGCTGATTTAAATTGTGCAAGAGGAAGAATCGATTTTGTTGAGACAATGACAAAGCTAAAAATCTCTAGTGGCCGTCTTCACTGCGAATTTGATGAGTTTACTGAAGATGTTTTACTTAATCAAATTATCAAATACATCGCCATCAAACTTTATCATTGCCGTGATCTAAATTTGCGTCATCGCGGCATGCTGCGTAAAGTTTTACTGCAACTAAACTATGTTTCTTATCATGAAATTACTGCGCAAGATTTGAGGCGCATAACTTTTAACAGAATGAACATCCACTATAAATTAATTATTAAAATTTGTGAGCTAATCATCAAGGCAATTATACTATCTAGCAAGGAAGGCGAATTTGATTTTGATCAACTTTTTCAAGACGAAAAAGAATTGGAGCGGCTGTTTGAACGTTTTGTTTGTAATTTTTATCGCTCAGAATTATCGCCAAAGTATCAAGTTTGTTACCAGGACCAGTTAAAGTGGAAGCTCATAGGCGGAGACCAAAGCCTCATACCTAACATGAGATTAGACATTCAGATTACGGAGCCAGAGGGAATTACTATCATTGATACGAAATTTTATAAGAGTTATCTCGTCGAATATCATGAAACAAAGAAATTCCATAGTAGTCATCTTTATCAAATAGCCGCATACCTTCATAATATAAGCATTGACGAGACTAAGTCACTTAGGGGTATCCTACTCTATCCTCAACCTTACGAAGAGCCAGGAATTCACGAATCATACGGAATGTCTATTATGGGCGGTGCGGGGCCGAGGGAAGCCAGCCTAGAAGTCCATACTATTAATCTAGGTAATGAGTGGTCAGAAATTCGGCAAGAGCTACTCCAAATACTAAACCCGCATTCCATATTTGCCATCCCGCACTCTCTGTGCTAAAATACTATACATTGAGAGTATTTAAGGAGGATCAGTGCCACAAACTGCCAAGAAAAAACCGGCTCAGAAGAATAGCAATTTCTTCCGCTGGATTATGTTTACTTTTTTGTTGTTTTTATGTTGTGCTGGTATTGCCTCTCTTTTGACACCTGGCACGCAAATTGAAGAAGTTCCTCTTTCTGACGTGATTAGCCGAGCTAATGATGAGAACGGCAATATTGAGAAAATCACCGTCGAGGGTAGCAATCTTAAAATTACTCTAAAGGGCGAAAAGCAATACACCCAGATTTCTCGTAAAGATACTGCGGGCACTCTGTACGAGCAGGGCTTGATTGATCAATGTGCCAGTTTGAACGGGGAAGAATTGACTTCTTGTCAAGCCAAATATCCCACGATTGAATACATCGAGCCGTCTAACTTTTGGGATTATGCACTGAATATTGCTATTATCGTGATCCCAGTCCTAGCGATTTTCTTCCTCTTTAACTCCATGATGCGCCAGGCTCAATCCATGAATAATCAATCTATGGGTTTTGGCAAGGCCAAGGCTAAATTATACGGCCCGGACAAAAAGAAAGTTTTGTTCAGTGATGTCGCTGGTAACGAAGCGGCTAAGCAAGATTTAGCAGAGGTAGTAGATTTTCTCAAGGAGCCTAAAAAGTATGAGAAACTCGGTGCTAAGATTCCGCGTGGTGTTTTGCTCGCTGGTGATCCAGGTACTGGTAAAACTTTAATGGCGCGTGCGGTGGCCGGTGAAGCTTCTGTGCCTTTCTTTAGCATTTCTGGTTCAGAATTTGCCGAAATGTTTGTTGGTGTAGGTGCCTCTCGCGTCCGTGATCTTTTCGCCAAGGCTAAGAAAAATGCCCCGTCTATTATCTTCATCGACGAAATTGATGCGGTGGCCCACAAACGTGATGCTCGGGGCGGCGCTGGTCGTGAAGATGAGCAGACTTTAAACCAAATCCTTGTAGAGATGGATGGTTTTGATAACGATTCTGGTGTGATTGTAATTGCTGCGACTAACCGGGTTGACATGCTGGATAAGGCTTTGCTGCGTCCGGGACGTTTTGACCGTCATGTTAACGTAACTTTGCCGGAGCGCAAAGACCGCTTAGAAATCTTAAATGTTCATTTCAAGAACAAGCCAGTGGCTAAGGACGTTGATCTGGATGCGCTGGCCGCCAAGACTGCTGGTAGCTCTGGCGCGGACCTAGCCAACATTGCTAATGAAGCCGCTATTACTGCTGCCAGGGAAGGTCACAAAGAAATTACCAATACAGACCTCACTGAAGCTTTCGAGCGAGTTGCGATTGGCCCCGAACGTAAGTCAAAGGTCATGAATGATCGTGAACGCAAACTTACAGCTTATCATGAAGCTGGGCATGCGATTGTCGGTCATGTTTTGCCGGATTCTGACCCTGTACACAAAGTCACGATTATTCCGCGTGGTCACACTGGTGGTGTTACGTGGTTCCTTCCTCCTGAGGATCGCAGCTACAAGAGCATTTACGAGCTCAAGGATATTCTTGCGCGGGCGATGGGCGGTCGAATTGCTGAAAAGTTGATTTTTGGTGAGGATGCCGTGACAACTGGTGCTGCTTCCGATCTTAAACACGTTGCAGAGCTGAGCAAAGAAATGATTGTCGAAGAAGGCATGGGTAAGCAAACCCGCAACCTCGTTTATCCAGAAGGAGACATGGGTTATTATACGATTGCCACTGGTAAGCCATACTCCGAGAAGACTGCAGAGTTGATTGACCAAGAAATCAAGATTCTTTCTGACGAGGCAGCTATGCGAGCCGAAGCAGTATTAAAGGCTAACAAGCCAGTGCTGGACCGCCTTGCCGAGGCCCTACTCAAGCAGGAAACACTAGAAGAGAAAGAGCTGGAACCGTTGTTGAAGGATGCTAAGTTGCCACCAGATGCAAAGCTATACTAGACAAACAGATGGGGCCCAGAATTTCTAAGCCCGCATACTACCATTATATCATAGATTACATAAAAAGTCAATACTTAACCCACCTCTATTATCGTGTTATAATGAATCTGTACCTACATTACCATACCCAATGTAGGTACCCGTAGCCCGAGTGGCGGAATTGGCAGACGCGCTAGCTTCAGGTGCTAGTTCATGCAAATGAGTGCAGGTTCAACCCCTGTCTCGGGCACCATAACCCGAATAATAGAAATGTGTTAAAATATAATCATGAACGGAATTATCGATCTTAACAATGATAAGGCTAAAAAGTTCCTGCTATATTTAACCGTCGGTTTATTAAGTTTCTGTGCTTTTATTGGAATTATCGCAATTTTTGTTGGAGAGAGTACTACTTTGTAGCAAGTTGCCAGTACGGTACTGATTATTTATTTGATGACTGTTTTTAGCTCAACCAACATCATGCGTCTCAATGAAACTGATAAAGTCATAAAAGTTTGCGCAGTTATCACTTTAATTTCAAACGTTTTCTGGGGTCTGCCATGTATTCTGCTAGTTTGAGGGGCATCTTCGGCGAACAAGATGCCCCGTCAACAATTCTTAAACTGTACAGTAGTGTCTCAACAGTTTTTTCCACATTTATTTGTATAGACCTGCTCTTATTAATCTGGGATGCATTTTACAACCTAGACCTTTTAGTTAAATTTGCTTTTGCAGAGTTAATCTTAGTTTTGTTGCAGTTTGTGGTATCGAAAATTTTTGCTGCACAATCAGCAACAGTCCTCAAGTGATTCTGGCTCGGAACGTAACAGTAAGGTGTCTAAAGAGGCCGCATTGCGTCAACAGATCGAAGCAGAACTACGTGCTAAGATTGCCGCTGAGCAAAATCTAGAGACTAATAGTTCATCAAGCACTAATGAAGAAGCGAAAGTTATTGCTTACCAAGAAGAGACCGTAGTGAAAGAAGTAGAGAATGGTACTGATAGACTAGACTTAAAGCCGCCAGCAGAGGAACTCGATCCAAGTCAAAATCAAGAAGCTTAAACTAGCCAGGTGAATGTCGGTTGCCAAGATTAGCAAACAGAGGTATAATATAGATAAGTTTTTGAGGAATTAATTTAGGGAGAATTACATGTCTGGACACAGTAAATGGGCTACTACTAAACGTCAAAAAGCCGTCGTGGATGCCAAGCGCGGTGCTTTGTTTACGAAGATTGCTAACCAAATCGCCATTGCGGCCCGTAGTGGCACTGATCCCAATATGAATCCATCACTGGCCATGGTCTTGGAAAAGGCCCGCCAAGCTAATATGCCTAAGGTAAATATTGAGCGCGCCATCGCTCGAGTAGCGGATAAAAGTGCCGCAGCTTTGATTGAAGAAGTTTACGAAGGCTACGGTCCGGCTGGTGTAGGTATTATTATCGAAGTTGCCACGGATAATAAAAACCGCACCATGCCCGAAGTTCGCAATACTTTGTCCAAGAATGGCGGCCGCATGGCTGATCCCGGCTCAGTGATGTTTCAGTTTGCTCGTAAAGGCTGGATTGAAGTCTCAGAGAAGGGCGAGGATGCTATGATGACGGTGTTGGATACTGGCGCCGAAGATGTTGAAGAAAGCGAGGAAGGCCTAGAAATTGTCACTGCTCCTAGTGATTTAATGAAGGTGCGTCAGGCATTGATTGATGGTGGTTTGACCGTGACGAATGCTGAGCTCAAGTATATTCCTACTACGACTGTAGAAGTAGCTGACGAAGATGGGGAAAAGCTGGAGAAATTGTTGGATGCGCTCGACGATCTAGACGACGTCACGGCTGTGCATACAAATGCTGCTTAAGCTAAGGCATGTGCGAAAGTTAAAAGCCCACCTAGATTCCTAGGTGGGCTAACACAGTGTTAGCGAGGCATTCTATTCTGCGTACCAAGGTTCGTCCAAATCCTCGGACAGCGAACTGTCGCTCCGATAGGACCGCTGACATTCGTAAATCACCTGCTGGTGCTCCGGCTGCAAAATATTAGTCTTGCCTGATAAGAACAGGGAATCAAATAACCATTCGGGCTGGTCAATATTCTGCTCAATAAACTGCCAGACCATATGGGCACCGTTAAAATAAATCAAATCCTTATTTAACGGCAACCGACCAAACCCGCGCAGGCAGCGCCGCGTACAGTTAAAAGCATATTTCTGTTTCTGCTGATACCGCACATCCCGCTCTTCTGTGGTTTCGTCGGGCTTGATTTTTTCCAGCATTTTCAGAGCCAACATGATTTCGTAAATAGTCCGAAAATCAAAACCATAGAAGTTTGCCATGCTAATCGTTAAGTAATGGTTGACACCTGCCTCTGCCACTGATGTCATCATTTCCTGATATACTTTGTTATTCACAGAATAACCTCCTTCTTAAAATTCTTGCTACTGGGTGAGGGGTAATAGTATCCCCAAACTTTCATTGTATCACACTTTATCTAAAAAGTCAATAGATACAGTATATTTTGCCCGATAACTAAAATATTAATGTTTAAAACTATAGTTTAGAGTCTCAAAGATGTGTTATAATAGAAATATGAAAGAGCGCAAGGGGTTCACATTAATTGAGGTCATGATTGTTGGTGTTTTTGTGACTCTGCTAGTAATTATTTTCTTTATCCAAAAGGCTAATGTTGAAGCGATGGACCGGGACGACGACCGCAAGCGAGCTATCAATGCTATGTATTATGCATTGGAAGAGTATTATTATCCGAAATATGGCTACTATCCTGCAGAGATTAATGAAGAAGTCTTGCCTGTGATTGACCCGGAGCTATTTACTGATCCGTTTGGGACGAATGTTGGCATTGACGGCAGTTACTATAGCTATGACGTGGCAAACTGCAACGATCAAAACCAATGTCGAGAGTATACTCTGCGCACTATCCTCGAAAAGGAAGATGCGTATATCAAGAAAGGCCGACATTAGCAATATCGGTTTGATATTTTTGGGATTTTAGCATATACTTTTTGTATGAGTAAACCACGAGTAGTGATCGCCTTGGGCGGTAATGCATTGCAAAAAAACGGTGAAGTCACAGCCGAAGCACAGAAAAAAGTCGCCGAGCAAGTTGGCGAAGTAATCGCGAAGCTTTCCGAAAAATATGAAATCATCGTCGCCCACGGCAACGGACCGCAAGTCGGGAATATTTTGATTCATGAAGAGAATGCTGGCACTAATAAAGCCCCAGCCATGCCACTGGAAACTGCCGTAGCCATGAGCCAAGGTCAAATCGGTTATTGGTTAGCTCAGGCAATCGGTAATGCCTTTACCAAAAATCATCAACGCAAAAAAGCCGTTAGTGTGGTCACTCAAGTAGTAGTAGATCGTAATGACCCAGCTTTCCGTCACCCTTCTAAACCCATTGGGGAATTTTACACTGCCCAAGAAGCTGTCAAATTGACTAAGTCTAAAGGCTGGGAGATGCGTGAAGATGCGGGTCGGGGATATCGCCGAGTAGTACCGTCGCCTCAGCCGATTGATATTGTGGAGCGCAAAGAGATCTTATCACTGGTTGAGTCTGGTGCTGTAGTAATCGCGGTGGGCGGGGGCGGAATCCCAGTGACCCGTACTAAGATTCTTAAAATTCTGAAAGGTGTCGACGCAGTGATTGACAAAGATTTGGCGGCGGAGAAATTGGCTGAACTCGTGAAAGCGGATATTTTCGTGTCAGTGACCGCCGTGCCGAATGCATACTTAAATTTCGGTCAGCCGGATCAAATCGCTCTGGGTTTAATTACAGCGCGTGAAGCTCAGACTCATATTGATGCGGGGCATTTTGGCGAAGGCTCAATGTTACCGAAGATCCAAGCTGTGACTCGATTCGCCAACAAAAAACGCATTGGCATTATTACCACACCAGAAAACTTAGAGCTCAGCCTCAAACGTCGCTCTGGTACTATTATCCAAGGTTAAGACAGGGCTCGAGCCGCCATACGCACTGCTTCGGCCCATCCGGTTGCCACATGGGGAGCACCTGCCAGCTCCTCAGCTTTTAGACCACTACGGATACATAGAGCTATCTCTTGTATTACTAAATCTGCCTCTGGTGCAACTACCGTTGCGCCAATAATCTGCTCTTTGGCATTAACCGTCAGCTTCACAAAACCTTCGCGAAAATCATTAGTATTAGAAGCACTAATTGCATCAATTGGTACAATCGCCGACTTTTGTTTTTGCTTTAGCTGGAGGCACTCCATTTCGTTCAGTCCCACCTTGGCCACCCTAGGCATGGTATTAGTCATCCGTACAAAACCAGTATAATTCACGATATTTCCAGCATTTTTAATCGCATTCAAAGTCGCCAGCTTGCCTTCGTAAGTCGCTTTTTCAGTAGAACTTTCGCCGCCAATCACGTCGCCCGCCGCCCAAATATGACGATTAGAGGTTCGCAGATTTTGATCGGTCTGAATTCCTTGATAGGAGAACTTTACCCCGGCATTTTCCAGACCAATATCCGTCGTAGGTTCCGGAGTAGTGGCGAGGATAATTGCTTCGGTCCGCACAGACTTCTCTTGACCACCACGAACGAACACTACTTTTTGACAACTAGCCTCCTGCTGCAATGCCACCACTCTTGAACTCTCTAGTAACTTGATACCAAAACGATCGCGCAAGTGCTTACCAATCACCTCGCTCACTTCTGGATCTTCGCGCGGCAACACTCGATCTTGTGCTTCAATTAAGATTACCTTCACACCCAAAGCACCAAAGTACTCAGCCAACTCGCAACCGGTTGATCCAGCACCCACAATCACAGCTACCTTGGGCAATTTGGCCATCCGCAGAGCATTATCTGGCGACCAGCAGTTCACAGTATCGATCCCAGAAATTCCATTTACTGCAATATTCGTACCAGTCGCAATCAAAAATTTCTCACCGCTGAGCTGTTTATCATTTACTGCTAGCTCGTGCGAGTTAATAAACTGCGCAAATCCATGATAACAATCAATGCCAGCATTTTCAAAGATTTTCTTGCTACCGCCACCTGCTCGTCGCACAGCTGCCGCCTGCCAATTTAATACTGTCGGATAGTTAAAACGCAAAGTCGAACTCGACATCCCAAACCGAGAACCCGCTACCGCTTCTGCATAGCGCTGCGCAAAACCTAGAGCAGCATTGTAAGGAACATCACGATAATTTAAAGTGGTTCCTCCCCAACGATCGGCCTCAATAATCGCCGTATGCGCCCCCAAACCAGCCGCCATCAAAGCTGCTGCACTACCAGCCGCGCCGCTACCAATCACGACATACTGATAATCAAATCTGGCCATTATTTATTTCCCACCATTATTCATTTATATTATTTTACCACGATTTTGGTAAACATAAGCCAAATCGTCATTATATTTTGCGATCTCTTTAGCCACACGTCTGTTCAAATCGTCTTCGGTGATAGCTGGTCGTTTCATCACCCACTGCGCTACGGAATTAGCAGTACTATCAGCAATTACTTCGGCAATCGGCAAAGAAAAACTGAGAGCTCGAGCTTCACACATAATAGCTAATTTTAACTCTTCTTGGCTAAACGTTCGTGCTTGACTTTTTTTAGGCCTATGCTTAAATTTTAAATGCTTCTGCTTGGCCTTAATAGTTTTTTCTGTCATATTACAATACCTCAAATCCAAACAAGAAGAATCCTAAAGCCAAAAATCCTGCACCAGTCAAAATCCGAAAGAACATTTTGTTTTTGACTCGCCAACGTTGCACAGCTACTACGTTTTTGCCTCGACGAATTACCAAGCGCAAAACAATCGACGGAATCATCGTAATCAAGGCATAAACCGCCACGGCTATAATCTGATGTAGTAACGGCAATTTGAGAATGCTATTTGCGGCCACCACCAGTAAAATGATTGAAAACGGCATTTCTGCAAAAGTAGTTAACATGCCCAAGGAAAAAGCCTCCGCATTACTATTAGTCAGTTTAGCGCGGCCATCAATATACCTCGCTACGTTACGTGGTAACCACAGTTCCGTAGTTTTACCTCGACGATAATAGAAAAACCAGCTAGCAATGGCCAAAGCTACCAACATACTAATCACAATCACCAACTCTTCGGGATACAAAGCTTTATTAAAATAACGGTCCAAAATAAAAATTATCGTTCCCAAACTCAAAAACACCAAAAACCCCATGCCAGCAATATAGCTACTAACTAAACGTTTGGTCTTTTTGCGTACGTGTTTGCCCAAACTAGCATGATAAAGTAGCAAAAGTGCAGCCAATCCCAACTGCAAAGTGGCCTGAATCGCGGCTGCCAAAACTACCTCACTATAGGGAACAACCATCTCCATATTCAAATTATATCACACTTATGCTTGCTAATTTTTTCAAATTTGTAATATACTGCGCACATGAAGAAATTTTTATACCATTTTAGAATCCAGACGATTATCGGCTTGAGTTTTTTGGCGGTTTTGTCTGCACCAATTTCATTACAAAATTTTTCAGCACATCACGATGCTGAGATAACTCCCGAAACAACTACAGCACAACCGCCGGCAGAAATTCTGGATCCAGATTTGCCTGATTTACCTAAGGAGCCGCTGCCAGAATATCAGTTTGAGTCTGATTTGATCATTAAGGCGATTAATCCTGGCTATACCGTAGATGGAGCTCGAGATGTCGGCGAGTTTATCGAATTGCAGAAAATTTCCGACACTACTTCACTTTCGCTCGCTGGCTATGCTATTTGGTATGTTAATAGCAGTGGCAATGAGACGCTCTTACTAGATTTCGCAGAGGGTAGCTCATTAGTCGGCGAGACTCTCCTCGTGCGTCTAGCTCGGTCACCAGATAGTGATCGGGCGGACGCAACTTATATGACCACTTTGGCCATGAGCGCAGGCAGAATCAACCTAGTTTATCAAGCAGAAATCATTGATACTATTTGTTGGGGAGGCAAAGAATGTGCCGCGTCCTTCAAAGGCACTAAGCCAACTTCACTAGTACGCGATCTAAACTCGGGCGAATTTAGTCATTCAGAAGATTATCAGCCAGCCTATGATCCTGAGCAGCCGTCCCTCGTATTGCCGCCAGAAGAAGAATTGCCTGATGACCCTGGATCGGAACCAGATTCGGTTCCTAATTTAGCTACTTGTGCCGGTCTAGAGTTTAGTGAAATTTTTTCCTATTACACTAATAGTCAAACCGAGCAATTTATCGAGTTTTATAATCCTACGGATCATCAAATTCAGTTGTCAGGATGTTCTGTACGTTATAAAAATAAAATCTATCCGCTAGAAGGAAGTATTGAACCCAGTGGGTATTATGTGTTCTATCCTAGCCAAAACGGCCATTTTAATCTGACCAAAAATCCCTCATCTTCCAATACGATTGAATTGATTAGTTCCAGCGACGAACTAGTAGACGTGCTGTCCTATCCACACGGCCAGAAAAAATCTGCGAGCTTTGCCAAGTTCTATGATCATGATGGCGCAGAGAATTGGCAAGTCACCTATCAGCCTACACCTGGTCGCGAAAATCTCTATCAAGAGTTTCGAACCTGTGCAGAGGGAAAAGTGATTAATCCTGCTACAGGTAATTGTGTTAAATCTACAACGGCCACAAAGACAGTCCAAGAATGTGCGGAAGGCCAATATCGCAATCCGCTCACGGGTCGTTGCAAAAAGATTGAGTCCAGTAGTGACCCAAAGCCATGTGCTGAAGGCTACGAACGTAATCCTCAGACTGGTCGGTGCCGCAAAATAGTCAGTCCCAACGACGGCACCGACTATGCACTAGTCCCAGAAACCTATAGTAGTCAAAAAACTTTCACGGCTCTTGGTATCGTACTGCTAATTGTTGGTCTAGGTATATTATATATTGTGTTACAATTCCGACGCGAGATTCTCCGGACGATGCGCAAAGTTCGACAGCGCCTCCACCACATTGGCAAAAACTTGATCACGCGGAGCCGCGGCATTCACCGGAACCAAAAGACCTAATTCCTGGTAATGCTGCAAGACAGGAAGAGTCTTAGTACGATATTCAATAATGCGTTTTTGGAAAGTTTGAGGATCAGCATCATCCGCTCTTAAGCCACGATCATCTAAGAGTTTAGCGGCTTCCCAACGTTCAATCGCATTCGGCTCGGAAAGTTGCAACATGACCACTGCGCGAATGGGGTGACCACTAGCCTTAGCCACACTCATTACCTGATCTTCCTCACCCTCCCAGCGACCAATCGAAGATAGAATAAGAGGATAGTTCCACAATTCTTGCTTCTCGAAATATGGTAAGACCCATTCATAAAAGACGTTTGAGGGAATCAAGCTACCCTGACCAGTCAGGTCTTGGTGTGTAGATTGTTCCATTGCGCGAATGATAATCCCCGAAGACAAAAACTTTGCCCCTAACGATTCGGCTAGGCGCACACCTACCGTATCTTTGCCGCTCATTGGCAGGCCAAAGATATTAATACAGCCCGTGCCAAGCCATTTTTTAATATATTGTAGTTGCTCTTCCATAATACGAATATTATAACACATGTTATAATTAAAGGAATTTCTTGGCATTCTTGCCAAGTGAGTGCTAATTTGGTATAATGATAAACATGAATTTAACTAAGCGCCAGGAAGAAATCCTTTTTGCTATTATTGAAGAATATGCTGAGTTGGCCACTCCGGTTGGCAGTGTAACTCTAGCTAAGTTGTTTAATGTTTCTTCGGCTACGATTCGCTCCGAAATGGCGAGATTAGAGGATTTTGGCTATATCGCTCAGCCACACACTTCTGCTGGGCGGGTACCAACTGATGCTGGTTATCGCCACTATGTTAATACTTTGGCTGAGCAAGCTTCGGACAGCGACAAAATTCATCAAATTGCTCATTCTCCTGATGAAGAACACGGTACGGATAGAGGCAACCGAGTACTGGAGGTACGAATTAGCTCTCAGCCCCGAGCTGATTTTGCGATTCGGGGAGCAGTAGATTCACTAGTGGAGTTGACTGGTAATCTTGGTCTAGCGACTATCGGCGATCAACTGTATATTTCTGGGATCGCGCGGTTATTTACACAGCCAGAATTTCTAGACCATCAACGGGTACAAGCCGTGGCGAAATTACTTGATAATCTGGAGCCCTGGCTACGCGAAGCAGCTCCGGGACAACCACTAAATATCTTTATCGGCCAAGAGAACCCCATTGGCAAGGCCTCACAAGTCTCGCTCATTATTAGCCGTTTTCGTTCACCGTATTCCGATCGGAGTTATATCGGAGTCCTAGGTCCAACCCGCCAAAATTATGCCAAAGTCATGTCATTGGTTCTCAGGGCCGGTCAAATGTTAGAAGAAGCTTTAGCGCTAAAATAAACTAAGAAAGGATAAGTAATGGCCAAATCAGATCAAACAAAGTTGAATAACACCGAAGAAGTTACCATGGCTGAGTCCCCAGAAACCCCAGCTCAAACCGCCGAGAGCTCTGCGGCTGATACTATGGCTTCGCAAATTGCAGAGCTGACCAATGATCTGCAACGCACTAGAGCGGATTTTGAGAACTATCGCAAACAAGTTGAGACACAGCGCGCTCAGGCTACTACTGCAGCTAAATATGCTACAGTGGTGCAGTTTTTGCCCTTGATTGATGACTTTGAACGTGCTCTCGCGACTTACTCCGAGCAGCTAGCTCCACTCGAGAAGGCTTTTGCTAAGACTTTGAACAGTTTGAACTTGGCAAAAATTGATTCTGAGCCAGGAACAGATTTTAATCCCGATTATCACGAAGCAGTTTCGGTGGAAGATGATGAAGGTGAGCATGAGGTGATCGCCGAAACTCTGCGTCCCGGTTATATTTATGATGGCAATGTGATTCGAGCGGCTATGGTTAAAGTCAAGCACGTCTAGCTAGTCCTGTGCTATAATGGAAACATGGATAACCATAAACCTAATTTTCAGAGAATCGCCCGTCGTGTACGAGCTTGCGATTATTTAGTAGTCGCTCAGCTTTTTTTGCAAAAAGATTTTCTACTCACTCGGTCATTAACCCCAGAGGATATTAAGCCTCGTTTGTTGGGTCACTGGGGAACCTGCCATGGTATCAATGTAGCTTATGCCAATTTCCGAAGCTATTTCAGTTCCAAGCCAACCACATCAGAAGGCTCAGCAAATAGCGACGCAGAGCTAAGTAAGTTTAACCCTTTCGATCTAAATCAAAAACTTCAGAAAGATACTGATGATTTTGAGCCAGATAAATCTGTAGTAGATCCGCACTATTCCTTTATCTTAGGCCCAGGGCATGGTTTTCCAGCTTTACAAGCAAATCTGTTCATTGATGGCGATTTATTAAAGGTAGATTCCAAAGCTACTTTAGATCAAAATGGTATTGCTTACATCTGTCGCAACTTCTCCTGGCCAGGCGGTTTCCCGTCCCATGCGAGTCCCTTTACTCCTGGAGTGATTTGCGAAGGTGGTGAGCTCGGTTATGCGTTAGGCGCGGCTTACGGTTATGCTGAAGGCCATCCAGAACGCAAGGTTGTAGTCATGCTGGGTGATGGCGAGCTAGAAACGGCTGCGGCACTAGCCTCTTTGAATTTAGTTAAAGTTTGTGGTGATCACACCATTAACGGCAAAGTTTGGCCAGTTTTGCATCTTAATGGCTACAAGATTTCTGCCCCAACTTTGTATGGTCGTAAGTCCGAACGCGAGCTGGGCGAGATGATTCGCGGGTTTGGCTATATGCCAATTGAGATTAACGGCGATGAGGCCGAGGCATTTCAGACCGCTCTAAAGAAAGCTGAAAAATATGAATATCCTTTCTTTATCTTGAAAACCGAAAAAGGCGCTACTGGTCCAAAGACCGTCCACGGGCACAAGGTTGCAGGTAATTATCTAGCACACCAAATTCCGCTACCGGCCGCTAAGACTGATCATGAAGAGCTAAAAATTCTCGAAGATTGGCTTAGAAGCTATCATTTCGAAGAATTGTTTAGTGTAGAGAAAGGATTTCGTATATGATTGATACTATAGACAATCCGGGACAAGAAAAATTTTCACCAGCCAAAAGCATTGGTGCTGCAATGGCTGATTATATGTCCAAGCACCCAGATTTTTATCTGTATTCGCCCGATGAAACTACTAGCAATAAGTTAGATGCAGTCTATAATGTTTCAGATCGAGCTTGGAATTTACCGCAAAAGGATTTTGATCTGCCGGAGTCTGGAGATGGACGTATTGTCGAAATGCTCTCGGAGAATACTTTGTTTGCTTGCATGGCAGGACATTTAATTGCTGGTGGCACAGCTGCTATGACTAGTTATGAAGCTTTCTTTACAATTATTGCGGCACAGTTACTGCAACATTTGAAGTTTTTGCAACAATCGTCCGAAGTGAAGTGGCGACCGGCCTATCCGGCAGCCAACTTATTATCCACTAGTACCTGTTGGCGGCAAGACCATAATGGATTCACTCACCAGTCGCCGGCGCTGATTTCGTTGTTACTGAGTTTGCCTAGCGACCAAGTTAACTGCCTGTTCCCAGTTGACGACGTGGCAGCTGAAGCTAGTTTTATTTACATGATGAAGTCAAAAAATGTTGTAAACCTTACAACATTTAATAAAACTGATCAACCGAGGTGGCTCGATTCTCACCAAGCTGATTCGCAGTTTAGCCAAGGCGGGGCTAGGATTTTTGAATTTATTTCGGATGAGAATCCGGATTACATACTAGTTGGTGTGGGCGATATTGTGTCATGTGAAGCAATCCGCGCGATTGAAATTCTAAAGCAAGATTTGCCCGGCAAAAAGTTTCGCTTTGTTAATATTGCGGCCCTGTCTTATAATGCCATCGGTACTAGGGAACGTAAGCTCAAACAGGGCGAATTTGATCAGATGTTTAGCAAAGACAAATATATTATCGCTAATTTTCATGGGTACCCGGCGGTTCTAGAACAGATCTTAGGCTGCTATGCGGAGCGGGGGCGGTTTACGGTACACGGGTTTGAGGAGCATGGTAGTACGACTACTCCATTCGAGATGCTGAGCTGTAATCATGCTTCGAGGTATCACCTTGCTCTGGACGTGGTTAAGAGGGAAAAACGTCAAGATCTTGTAGAAAAATACCAGCGGATTCTGAAAGAAAACACCGAATATGCCCATGAACACGGAGTGGATCAGGTAGGGATTTAGCCAAAAGTTGTATAAAAAGTGCTTGTGTTTTATCACGAAGTGTGCTACAACGAAAATGTCTTAAACAGTTATCATGGCGCGTTTTTGGGCGCAGTACATCAAATATTTTGTATATCTATCATTGCTGAGCTTAATGTTAAATTAGGGCACTGCTCTTTGACTAAGCATTAAGCCCTTTGATGGATTAGTTGCGTGTCAACAATATAATGCGCCTAAACGACATTAATTATCTATTTTAAAACCTTTAAACCTGGGTATTGCTGCCCAGGTTTTGTGTTGTATTTTTACTACCTGCAGTAGCCGTCATATAATGCCGGCAACTCCAATAGCTGCTCCAAACTATGAATCTTTTCCATCCCTCGAAATCGCAAGTATTGTGAATCTGGCTGTTTAGCATATTCACGAATCTGATCTAGAGTTGCCAGTTCGACCTGAATTTTTTCGCCCGCATCTAGCTTTTGATCGACCTGATCAATAAAATCGGTCGCCAGGAAAGTATAAACCAACCAATCAATTTTGTTAAACGGCTGATATACCTTGATTAACTTCCAGTTCCTAAAGCGCATGCCAGTTTCTTCCAGTAGCTCACGTTTAGCACCAGCCAATTCATCGTTATCATCTGTATCAATTCTGCCGCCCGGATAATCATAAAACCAATTTTTGCCCGGCTGCTGTTGATAGGTTACCACAATTTTTCCATCTTTTATAGCGATGATTTTAGCTGTATCCGCGCGTCGCAGCATCTCAAAAGTCTCGAAACTATCATCATACATCTTCTGTTGCCACTGATACACATCGTAAATCACCCCAGAAAACACGCACTTTGCTTCTTGGGGAATCAAATGGGCAAAATCAGGCACATATTTTCTCATGGACTAATTATATCACAGGGAATGAAGCTCGAAGCCACTCAAACCCATTTGTGGAGATTTTTTCGAAGTATTAGTGACAATTTTATGTTACCAAGATTTTAATTGAGAATTTGATATAATTTACTAAAATCAGCATGGATAAATAGCTTAGGAGAACAACATGGCAACCAGCATAGACTTTATCGAATATATTTGCGAGCAATTAAATGGTGTCGGCACGGTGCGCTATCGCAAAATGTTTGGTGAATACCTAGTTTACGTTAACGATAAGCCGATATTAACGGTCTGTAACAATACGGCTTATATTAAAAAGTTTGATGAGCTGGCAGATTTAATGCAGAATGCTAAGACTGGGTTGCCTTATACTAATGCCAAAGAACACTATATTTTGGATCTAGATGACGCGGTTTTTGTGCGCGAAGCTGTAAGTAGGGCCGAAAAAGTTATACCTTTACCCAAGAAAAAGGTTACTAGGCACCAATCATAAATTTAGCAAACGAGTGACCGCTAAAGAAAAGTCCTTCTTTTTCGTCATGTACGGGATCCAGCTAGTCTTTAACTTTTTCTGGTCGATTTTCTTTTTTAATCTCGGATGGCACTTGTTTGCCTTCTTCTGGCTCATTGCACTGTGGGCAATGATTTTGAGCCTAGTAATCTGGGGCGCAAAAAAATCATCGCGCAGTCATGTGGGTGTTGCTACCTTATCTCTTGTGAGTGACGTTTGCAGGTTATCTCGATATTATGATTGCTATATTAAATTAATCACAAAAATGGTCAGGGCTACCAGGATCGAACTGGCGACCTCACGTCCCCCAGACGTACGCGCTACCACTGCGCTAAGCCCTGATACCTAAATTCTATCACAGCTAGGCAAAAAAAACCAAAAGGCAGAGCTTGGGCCCTGCCTTTACCCCTCAGAAGACATTAAATTTTGAATAAAGTTTGCCAGTTCACCGCCAAGCCGAAAATCACTTTCTGTCACCAAATCCACCGTCTCTGCCTCCACGGTCGGCAAGTTTTGCTCGGAAATTTCGTGCTGAATCAGAATCACTTTTCCGCCCTATTTACAGCCTACCTTCGTCCGTAGCGGGCATATTGACCTGACCTATGGTTCTTTAACGCGCTTTGGTTTTCATGGCTACGATTGGTCTAATACAGCATTTAGCTATACCTCACCAACTAATGCTAGAGCAGGCTATCTATATCTCAATGCCAAAGAAACACGACCGAATGATTATTACTATCATTACCGTGGTTTCCCCGTCCGCTGTTTGGTAATACTAATTGGCATAAATACAACGGGTGCAAGTGGGTGCATCGTGTAAAAGTGGGCTGAAGATTTTGCTACAAGAGTAAAGCATAATGCTCATCTTTATCCTTTATTGTATGGTAATAATCATAGACAAAACCTAAAAGAACCCCTATAAATCGGGGTTCTTTTATAATTAAATTTGTATCAAACGTGTAGTCTTTATATGGTCTGGGTGATCGGATTTGAACCGACGACCTCGCAGTCCCGAACCGCGCGCGCTACCAGCTGCGCCACACCC
>CANOTH010000007.1 GCA_947570505.1 uncultured Candidatus Saccharibacteria bacterium | reverse complement strand
TCTCTCGGTCTTCGTTGGGGTGGTTTCCCCGTCCGCTGTTTGGTATACATAGTTAAAGAGTCGTGTTTGATATTTTTGATAATCTTGTTGCACAGAGGTGTAGTTTTACATGTATAATAGATTGTATGAATATAAAGAAAAAATCTCAAATAATCATTCCAGCTGGTACACATCCTTGGCCACACGAGCTTCGCGTGGCTGATATTCTGGCGCTTAGCTAACACCTTGGAGCATATGCTTAAACGAGCGCTTCGCCAGTCACCAAATCTTATCATCGACTCTTCGCGTACCAATGGTAAGAAAATTCGTGATGACCAAATCCGTAAATTCCTCATAAGTAAAGCTCGTCGGCATAAACAAATCAAGCGAATGCTTTTTATCACTCGAAATAAGCAAATTATTGACATCAAAGCTATGGTCTGATATACTGAAAGCATTGAAGTTCTGCACGGCGCAGTATGTGCCTACCGCAGAGCTTCTTTTTTATGGACTGTTTAGAATATTCAGGATAGCTATATGAGGCATGACGTCCAGTACTTCGTCCGTAGCGGGACCATCTCCTTTTTAGCAAATGGCTCCTTGCGGCGCTTTGGTAGAGATGGCTACGATTGGCCACGTAGTACCAAAGCTTACTCATCATCCACCTCAGCTCGTGTTTACTACTTTGGTTTCTATCCTGATACTGTCAACTCTTCACTTGGCCCAGATGACCGTTGGCGCGGTCTCCCCGTCCGCTGTTTGGTATACTAAGTAGGCGAGTGTAGAAGAAATGCTAGCATTTCTTCTACCGAGACTACGCAAGTATACAACTCTACGAAGTAGAGTATAGCTAGTTAATCTTTTGCATACTACTTTTTCAGTCTGGGTGGAGCAAGGCTTATCTAAAGATGCGCCTTAGCTCCAGCCCTTCGAGCCGTCATGACTTCAAAAGTAGTATGCAAAAGATTAACCCATCAGGAATCTAGAACTTTTGCTATTTTGTGGCATGAATTGTCAGAAAGCAGTGAACAAAATTAAAAGACACCACTAGTGGAACCTTTATGTGGTTGCGATAATTACCTTATTTCGCAATATTCGTAGTCTATAATCCTGGTTTGCCGCTTCGTTTCCAGACCTACGCATTCACAGACTATGTAATCGTGGTTTTCAGGCTCGCACTGCTCGTCAAACAAAACCAATCCAATAAATAATTTTATCTTTTGTCCAGGTAGGAGGCGAAAATTGATCTGCCACCAAGATAGCCGTTCGCCTTGCGCCTGGGATTTAGCCTGCAGGATCTTGAGCCACTCTTCCTTGGTGTGAGTAGGGCAATCCGCAGCGATCTGGCCAGCACTAAGCTCGCTCTGCGTGTTCTTGCGTCTAAAATTAATATAGCTCACAGTTTTTGCACTCTCTATATTAAACCACACTAATACACATGCGTCCATGGGCATATCCCTCAATAACGAAAACTGGCACACCCGTTAATAGGTATGCCATTCTGATCAGAACTGTTCCATTTCTTCACAGCGCAGAATGCGCCACTCACCGGTTGCGTCTGGGAATGTAGTCTGGAGCGGCCCATTACTGGGAGCCGTGCTCGTCTCTAAGACCAACTGAATCGACTTTCCGTCTTCCGAAAGCCCGGTACCTTGCATCTGATGTTGCAAATACAGCGCTTCTTCAGTGCCAAAGCCACTATGTGCAAGGTAGACCTGCCTCGTCCGGGGGTTGGTGATGGTAAAGCGAATATAGCCGTACCCGTCTGCCTCCACCCGATCGATGTAAGCCAGCTTAATGTCGTATTCACCCCTGTGCGCCTCCTGCATTTCCTCCAGTAGAATATCCGGCAGATCGAAGCTGATTTCATAGGCCGTATCAGCCTTGAAGTCACACTGTCCTTCTACAGCCAGTTCGACACACAGTGGCTCCGGATCCTCACTCGTTTCCTGTTCTTTGTAAGTCAGGTCATAATAGTGCTCGTTCATTTCAGCTTTCGCAGCCGACTGCGCGGCCAGCTTAAGATGTAATGCCATTACACCTATCATTGCAATCACGCACACTACAACAGCTACCATTTTCTTTGTCATTTTCATATTCTTTCCCTCCTAAAGAAATAAAAAAAATTGAGCGAAATAGTTCTTTACAGATTGTAAAATACTAGTACCCCGCCCTTACCTACCTTTCTATTGTATCACAGATTGTTAATTTTGTCAATACTTTTAATGCTAACTTGACATGCGAGCCAATAATATCCGCTATATCAACTACAAAAACTCCCGGTTTCCCAGGAGTTTTCACCCATCTACCTAGCTAAATTAGATATCTAAATCATCCAAATCGGCTAGTTCAGCCCGAGTCTTCTCGGCTAGCTCGTTTTCGCTCTCGCCACCGTCCATTGGAGCAGCACCGTCCTCTTCGTCGGCCCTCAGCTCACCTACTGCCTCGGCATCAGCTCTGGTCTCAGCTGTACCGTTACCGCGCTCAGCCCGATATCCGCCCTCATCTTCATCAGTATTTACTACCTTGAGGTTGTATCTTGCTCCATTCTTGGTACCCAGTACCCGTAGCAAAGTCCGGATGCTTTGAGCAGTTGCGCCACGTTTACCGATTACGCGACCGACGTCTTCGGGGTCGACACTCAGAGATAGCAACACTCCGCGTTCGTCAATTTCGCGTTCGACAACGACTTTGTCTGGGTTGTTGACGAGAGTTTTTACGATATATTCTACAAATTGTTGGTCAATGGTTGCCATAAGGTCTCCAGTTATTAATACTATATTATTGATTATATCACAAGCACAAAAAATATACATAGTGAAATCGATTATTCTTATTAATCGCGCAGGCTACAGGTGGTGGTTTACTTTGACGAGTTTTATGCTATGATAGAACGAGTACATTAGAAAGAAGGTGATTTTTTTGTTTAACATCGACCTACAAAAGCTTCAGGAGTCAGATGAAGATTTGACCAAGAAAGCGCCAATTCCGGAATTTCGCAGCCAACCATACGATCGTAAAGTACAAGTTTTGCGCAGTGCCTTGGAGGAAGTTAATTACCTCCTCCATCAGGTTGAAGAGGATACAGGCTTAACCTTAGCGCACTTCCAAATCGAGTCGGACGGTTTTCGCTGTATGGATGACATCTACGAAAACCCGATTGAGCTGTTTGAAGATGCTCCATGGATTGGGCCGCGGTACAAGCATTTTGAGTACAATGCCTCGGAAGCTGAAATGCAATGCAATCAAGTGTGGTCCGTTATGCGCCGTCTAGAGCAGTTCTATATTGCGCGACACAACCTTTTAGGGGATTATGAGCGGGTTTGGAATCATACTGACCAGCTGGATCCGACGATTTATGTTCATTTCGGGCTGCATTACGTTATAGTTGCAATACCGCTTTTGACTCTGGCCAAATACCACATAGTTTATGCTGATAACGTTTTTAGATTTATAGACATTAGTATTGTACACTTCCATAACTATGATGGCATTTGTTTCAAAATCCCTTGGTCGGAGACTTATCTACAAGCTCTGGATAACTTGGCTTATCTGCTGTCTTGGAAGATTGAAGAATACCGTAAGCAGCACCAGGACCGCTACAATTTCGTGCAATTCCGTAACCAGCGGGAACGGTTTCGCATGTGGGAACAAAAGTACCTGGCGATTTAGCCATATCCCCTAGCAATAGGGGATATTTATTTGACTTTGGTTGAAATTTTTGCTATAATTAAAGAATGGGGGATGTTTTTTGTTCTTGGTGAACAAATTTAGTCCTACTACATTAAAAGAAGGTGATGAAATTGTTCAAAGGAGTTTCTCTGTCATCTGGTGGCTATTATACTAGCATTTTTGATGATGCAATTCGGCGCCAGGGTGATTTAGGTTATTATGCCTGTCGCTCACCAGATCAGGAATGCGTAGTAATAGCGCTCAGTCGTAAGATCAATATTAGTCTGGCTTTAGAGCAGATCGAGCAGCGACGTCGAGAATTTATGGCGGAAATGAAGTTGCCATGTGATGCCAAATGTTGTTATCAAGATTGCCAAGGTCACCGAGGCTGTATTCGGGTGAACTTTTTGCCTCAAGTGGTCATCGACGATTTTAAAAAGTCTCATGCTCTGGTACTGCGCTACCGATGTGTGGATTTTGGCCAAACTGTCTTGATGGATCAGCTAGCCAAGCACTACTACATCGCCGTTCCGACGGCATATCGCGTGTTTGTCAGCTTGATTACTTTGGTAGATTGGCTAATTCGTTTGCGCTTAGTAGTGCCACTCTCGACTGATAATCTAATTATCGATCTGAGCTCAGCTTTTGTGACCATGCTCGATTGGAGTAAGGTGAAAATTCAGCAAGATCTGTCTCTGGACGCTATTGTAGCTTATTATCAGGATGTGGCAAGGATTGTGAAACAGTTAGCTGGCGCTCAGCTGGATGGCTTTAACTGGCGGACACCTATACCGGCCGAGGATCGAGTCTTGCTCAGACTGTTTGACTTATTGCAGAAGATTATTGATTTTGATTTGAGCTTGCCCGACGATACTTGTACGGTAATGGACTGCATTATCAGTTTGCAGGAACAAAGAGATTATCTCATACCGCGGGTCATGAATTTCCTGATCGATGCCGATTTGGAGCCGGGTCAGCCGCCCTATCAACTTGCATCCAGAAAACAAAAGGAGGGATAGTTATGGATGAATTGAAAAAATTATTTTTAGAAAATGGCGTGAAAGAAGATATTGTTGACGATGTCTTGGAACAGTTAGGTTTTCAGAGCATTACTGATATGATTTATATCAAAAAAGCCGAACAGTTAGAGAAAGTCGGGGTTAAAACCGTACTTGCACAAGAGAAATTGCTGGAATATGCTCAGAATATGAGGGATACTAAGGCTGCACGGGAAGCAGAAGCCAAAGCTCAGACGCAGCCGGCGAGAGAGCCGGATATGTCCTTGCTGGCCAGTGATATTGGTGAAGAAGACTGGATGCAGGCTTTGGAGCAGGACGGCTTCTTGAACTTTGGGAATCAGACCTATCTGGCTGGTTTCAAGGCGATTTTAGCTAAGAACATGGGGGTATTTAAGTCCGTGGAGAGACTGGAGCGGATGGTGTATGAGTATGCCATCAAAAATGCCCGCCCTGCGCCGCTCTTCTATTATGATTTACAGGCAATCTTGACCCGGAGAAAGTATGGGTTGATCTTTGCGGTGTCGAATCAGCAGAGCGACCGCTACAAGGGTGTGCCGATCTATGCTACTAGTGAAGATGTTGATCAGCTAATGGGGCGGATCGATACGTTTTTGGTGCCTGCGGTCCTAGACACAGCTCAAACTTTGTCGGATTGGTTCGGCAAGCTCAACTCCATGTCACAGTCAGACTTTTTTATGAATGCTACTCTCGGGATGGAGATTCCGCAGAATTCCTACCCCAGTACGGCAGCCCTGTATGATGCGGGCAAGAACTTGCGCATTAGCATTAATCAGACTTTTGCCGGCAACGGCATTCAGAAAGCTTTGGCGATTCATAATGAATACAAGTGTTTCGTGGATGTTCTGAATAACGAAAATCTGGCTGAATCCGTCGGAGCGGTTGATCGTGACGCAGTGCTCACTGCGCTGGGCTTTAACCCGAATGCAGCGGCAGTACGTTCGGAAAAATACATTCTGAAATACGTCATGAGCATGATTGATGTCGAGAAACTGGCCGCCAAAAACGAGATGATTTTCTTCCGTGAACTGTATAATCTGATGCGGCAGATCGACTGGTCAGCTCTGACTGATAATCCGGCCGATAGCGACCGTTTTAGTGTGATGCCAACTATATTTCACGGTATGACAACTCCGATAATCCCAAATCTGGCTCCGGTAGCACCTACCCCGGCGATTGCTAGTTTGGACAGCCCGAAGTTGATCCAGATGGACGGTCAGGTAATAGCGGAAAATTGATTTTATCACTATAGCGATGGGAGGGGCTGCCTAGGCAGCCCCTTTTTCAGGCCGAGGCGAGTTTTACTATTGACATTTTAAGTTATATATGATATAATGGCAGTACAGGGGTGTTTTATCCCCAAATCTGAAAGGGGGTGCGAAGATGCGCACTTTAGGAGGTAAAAGATTGGCGATTTTGTTATTGGCCTTAACACCAGTAATACCGGTGCAGGCCGCCGAGGATGATTCCCTTTGGGACAAAGTCAAGGATCAGGGTACAAAGTGGTACGAAGATGCCAAAGACAAGGCCCCAGAGGTCTATGACGACCTGAAGGAAAAAGGTGGTGAGCTTTATGATAAGGCTAAGGAGAAAGCCCCGGAGCTTAAAGACAAAGCCACCGAGAAACTAGGCGAGGCACAGCAAAATGTGCAAGAGTTTCGCGAGAATCAGGAAGCTGAGTTTTGGCAAGGGTTTGAGGAACAGGTTGGAGCCCCAGTCGGGCCAAACTCTGTCCAAACGACTGAGCATGTCGAGCCTAAGACTACTAGTGAAACCACGGCGGAATCTAGCACGGTATCAGAATATGGCCAAACCATACCAGAAACCGTGGTTGATACGGTGTTAGAGGACCCACAGGCAGTAAGCTCAGTAGAAAACCATTCTGGCGGGGAGTCGAACAGCCAAAGCTCGAGCACCTTGAGCCCGATCATTGCTATTACGACCATTGCGGCTAATCTTGTTGGCACGGTAGCAATGATTATCGTATCGATAATGCTAGTACGGCGCATGCCGCGCAAAACCAAACATTAATGCTATAAAAACTCCCCAGTAAGGGGAGTTTTTTCATCTACATTACTGAAGCCTAAGCTTCACCACCCTCAGCTGGAGTCTCCGCCACATCTTCGGCGGCTTCAGCAACTGGCTCTTCTTTGGGCTGGTTCTTGCGCAATTTATCCGCATGCTTAGCTTGAGCATGTTTCTCGGCTGGAGCCTTGTACCAGCTAGGTAGCTTAATGCCTTCTTTTTCTAAAATCCGGGCAACCCGGCTAGATGGCTGAGCACCATGACCCAGGTAAAACTCGACTTTTTCTTTGTCCAAAACTGTTTGTTTAGTCTCGGGGTTGTAGTTGCCGACCTCGGCCACAACACGACCCGAAAGTGGGTGGCGCTGCGCTTCTTGGACGACTATCCGGTACACAGGTGCGTGCACACGGCCATTACGTTGCATGCGAATCGCTAGCATGAGATTTCTCCTAAAATTAATATCTCTATCATTATACTCTATTTGGCTCGATTAGTAAAGGATGATTCTGTTTTAACCCTGAAAAAACGGCCCCGTAGGACCGTTAGTCTAGAAAATTCGTGGCTGTGGATTAAACTCTATTGTCTGCAAAAGCGGCTTCTGGGATGCTTCAGCATAAACTCCTCAAATGCCAGGCAACGCTCAGCATAATCATCCTTCTGCGCTATTTCTAGCAAAGCCGCTGCTTCAGCTTTACATCGGCCTAAATATCCTTGAAATAGACCCCCGACGACATTAAGCATGCCTAAGAATGCACATATTCCGCCCTGAATCCTGATTTCTTGTGGCGACCAATCCGTTAATACCAGTAGCGCGAACGACATGAGAAATACAATTACCATCAGTATATTAAGGAATTGACAGTAACGATAAAAATGCTGAAATTTTTCGAGCAAATACTCGGCATAATCCGCTAGCAACTTTCTGGACGCAGCATAATTAATTTGTACTTTTTCTGATTTCTTCATCTTAAACCCCCTTTTGATAAAAACCGGCCCTAGATAATCCTAGAGTAACCAACGAAAAACTATGACCCACAGACAAAATGTGTGCCATCATCTACCATGATAGCACACATTGTCATTTTTGTCAATACTTGGATTACTTGCGGCTGCTTTTGCTAGTCTTAGTAGCCTTTGTTGCCTTAGAAACTGTACTTTTACCCTTGACCGATTTGCCAGACTTGCTACTAGTAGACCTTGTTGTGGTCTTTTTAGCTCTGCTACTAGTTGCGTTAGCAGTAGTCTTGCTCTGGCTAGCCTTCTTAGTATTACTCTTAGCTCGGCTTGCATTCGTATTAGACCTTCGAGTACCTTGCGTTGCTGCTTCCTTCAGCTCGGTATGCTTGCGGTGGAAGCTAAGATACCACAAGATTCCCGCCGCTACTACTAATGCTCCAGTGATAATCGTGGTAGCAATATGAGTGGCACTACCAGCAGCTAGTTGGCCGGCTACTTCCGCCGCTACGGCATCACTACTGTTAACCGCTATGGCCATTGTGACACTGGCGACACCCAGTATGACAGCGATACTCATTAGTAAGATGTGACTCTTTTTCATGTTTTTCCTTTTACTTTTGATTTTGATGAACTATTAGCTCAATTATAGCAAAGCTTGTACTACACGTCAAATCGCTATTGATTATTCTGGATCTTTAGTGCTAGCCTTTGGCTTATGCGTTGTACCTTGAGCCTTGAGAATAGCTTTGACCCCCTCGCTAGCAGCATTACCTTCGGCTTCTTGCTTGGAATGACCATTACCTTCACCCATTAAGCGCTTATCGACAAACACCCCTACAGTAAAGGTCTTGTCGTGATCGGGACCTTCTTCACCCAAAACCTTATAAACCGGGGTAGCACCATAATTATGCTGAGCTAGCTCTTGCAAATAAGATTTTGGATCGCGCCAACTACCTTCAGCGAGAATCTTGTCAATCTTGACCAAAATCCACTTAGAAATAAACTCCTTAGCCGTATCATAACCTTGGTCTAGATAAATTGCCCCAATCACAGCTTCGAAGCAGTCAGCCAGAATCACTGCATGAGCGCGGCTAGAGCCGTGTTTCTCACCTCTTGACAATCGCACTAATGGTTCGTAGCCCAGCATTTCGCCAGATTCTCCAATACTTTCAGTACGCACCAGAGCTGAGCGCCATGCCGTCATAATGCCTTCTGGTTCGTCGTAGTTGCGGTACAAAAAGTCAGAAGTCACTAGTTCGAGTACGGCATCACCCAAGAATTCTAGACGTTCGTTGTGCGCTTTGGTGCTTTGACGGTGCTCATTGACGTAGCTGCGGTGCGTCAAGGCTGTGACTAGCAGCTCAATATCATTAAACTCAAAACCTAGCTTCTCTCGAGCAAAATTTTGATACTCCTCTAATTGTGTTTGGTTCATGGTTCCTCCCTTTTATTATAAACCTTGACGAATTTTATTTTTGGCCAGTAGCATCAGTTTTTCGATATCCTCATATTCGATCGCATCTAGCGCATCATTAAACTTAAACCACTTAATACCCTTCATCCATTGCTCTTTGGTGGGGATCTCGGCTTCATCTAATGCTCGCACCAGGTAAATTTGCGTTGTCATCAGCACTAGCTTGTCGACTCGGCGATACTGAAAATGAATTTTGCCTAGCCAAGCCATGACTTGAATATGAAAGAGGCCTGATTCTTCCCCAATCTCTCGTACGGCGGTTTGTTTAGCATTCTCTCCGGGCTCAATGTGACCTTTGGGGATAGTCCAGCGGCCTTTAGAATCTTGAATCAGCAGAATCTCGATATCTTTCTGATCCTTACTCATGCGATAAACGATACCACCGGAGGTTGGCTCACGCACCACTTCTTGAATGGCTGGTTTCTTAAAGACACGAGTGGTCAAACGTGAGAGAGCCCCGATTTTGGCCTGCTCGGATTTTAGGGGCAAGGCCTCCGGAATTTTGCGTCCAACCCCGCTAGCATTTGGCGGCCGCACGGCCGGCTTAGCCACTGTGGTCGCCGCATCAGTTGTTGCAGCACTTGGCTTAGCCCGACCCCGCCTGTCACTTTGCTGACTAGCTCGCGGCGCTTTCGTCTTAGGCGCTGGCTGCGGTTTCCTCCTCGACTGCAGCTTCAGCTTGGCCGTCGCCTGCTGATGTGCCCGACTGTGTTTTTTCTTCATAATTATTCTCCTTAGGAGATTGTTCTTCGTTATAAATTTGGCGATAAGCTGTACCTAAGACCCCGTTAATGAACTTCGAGGAATTATCTGACCCAAAGGCCTTGGCCAGCTCTACCGCCTCGTTAATCGCCACTTTTGGCGGTACGGTATCCGCCGAAGATTCAAGCTCGTATAATCCCATCCTCAAGACATTACGATCAATGGCAGCGATGGTACTAAGCGGCCACTCTGGAGCCATCGGCTGGAGCTTAGTATCGAGATCCTGAAACCTTTCCGATACAGCCCGAGCTAACCCATAGACAAACTCAGTGTCGCCTAAGGCTTTCGTATAGGGCTCAATATTCTTTGCGACTATAGTATCAATATCCGCAGTCGCATCGCCGGCTTTGGTACGAAACTCATACTCATACAAACTTTGTAATACAATAATTCTACCTAAGTGCCGGTTACTAGCCATATACCTTCCCTTTTATTTAGACTTTTTAGTGATTTTTGTAGTAGTGCGCTTCTTGGCGCCTGTTTCTTTAGTAGCCTTCTTAGCGGCTTTTTTCTCTTTAACAGTCTGCGCCGAGGCTGCCTTAACAGTCTTGACTTTGACATTCGGGGTTTGCTTAGCAGTCTCAAAAGCTTTGACTGGAGAAGTACGATTCACACTGCGCGCTAATTTCAGGCGCAGGTGGCTCCTTCTGAGGCCAGTCTTGCGTGGGCTACTCTGTTTTTTAGGTTCAGGCATAATGCTCCTTGTTAATATCTAATTCTGTAGTTAATCTTATCATATTTTTTTAAGCCTCGCAAGAGGTTTTACATATGGAAATGGCGCCCACAGGGAGGCGCCATGTTTGCAATGAAAATTAATGTCATAAATGCCCAAAGGTGTCACCAAGATCCGCATTTGCCGTCACTTTTTTGATCTGTTTATGTCTCAGGAATAGGAACAGTCCTACTAATTTGCAAATCCCCAAGATTATAGCCATAATCACGACGACATTATAATTCCGAATGGGTTTTCCGTGATGATCAACTCGAGAAACTGTAGTCGCCGAGGCTGGAGTGTAATCTTCACCATCAGGCGGCGACTGATCCCAAAACATCGGTTGATACTCGTCAAACCCCCCAGACTCAAGTGGCTCAGTATAGATACTGTAGCTGACAAAAGCCATAGTCATAGGCATGTCGGTGCGACCTCCAGTATTCAAAATCGGATACAAGCAGAGCCCGGATTCTGACTCCAATAGGTCTTCAGCGCTAATTTTTTCAAAGTCATTTCTGACGGCCATGGATAGAAATTTTGCCGAATCTTCTACGTAATGAATCCGCAGGTTCTCGGTAGCGATGATGGGTGTAGTCTGAGCGACGCAATGAACCTGGTCGCCAAACACGGCTGCTCCGAAGCTACTGGGCTTGCTATTTACAACCACCTGCGGAAATCTGGCTTGAAGAAAAGTCTCGGCATTACGAGTTCTTTCCGCCTCATCCCAAATTGCTACTAGAGCAAATTCAAAAGTATAGAACTTCCCGGGTTCTAGATAGGCCTGCTCGATCTGGACATCAGGGCTAATTTCTTCGGTGTCCAGACCATCATGAATCAAGGTCGCCCAGAAAATTCCGTCTTTGAAGCCAAGTTCAGCTATGCCCGCACGCATCTCCTCTAAGTCTAGAAGTTCTTCGTCAAAAGGAGGCATGACTCCTCCGGCATGAGTTTTTGACGAATCTGCCTTGACGGTCAAGGGCAACGCAAGCAGCATCGCGAAGCATAGGATTAACATTACCAGTCTTTTTTGTTTCATTATTTCTTTCCTCCGTTTTTCTGCCGTGTTTTGAGAATAGAGAAAATTAAACATCAATCTTCTAGGTTACCAAAACATTCAGCTGTTTTCGTAACTGATTTTAGCATAAAGATCCAAAAAAGCAAAAATGGACCCGTGTGACCGGGTCCGAAACAAGCATTATGAAGTTTTTAGCACCAAAGCGCTCTTTTAGTCAAGCGCTCAATCAGGACTTTCCAATCGACGACCGATTCTGGTATTTTGATGGTCGTAATGACCTTTCCCGCTGGTAACTCGTCATTGGTCGCTAATACAGTATTATCGTCAAACTCAGAAAGATCCAGTGCTGCGACTTTGGCAAAGTTCCAGATGGCATCAGATGATAAGTCCGCTCTATCAAAACAAAACTCTTCAGATGCAGATAAAGTGCCTATCTCTTGAGCTAAACCGGTTAAAGCAGCAGCAATTTGGCCTGTCCAGTCCCAGGAGTCGTTGATGTCATCGACTTCAAACTTGACAAACTTGACAGCTTCGCCGTCCAGAACCCGGATTTCCACTTCGCAGCAGTCTCCGCGAGTCACCAGTCCAACTTTCAGGTCGTGAGCTAAGCCCAAACCTCTGATAATCTCTTCTACTACTCTGTCTTGCCGCTCGTTCTGAGCAGCTGCTTCTTCTATTCTCATAATGTTCCCCCTTTTAAATGTTCTAGATACTGTATTCGGGCTAAAAATCTCTTGCCCATACTTCCATTGTATCACAGATTTGTAATTTTGTCAATACTAACAAAATAATACCCCCGTACAGAGGTATTATTTTTCACTGCTTAGCTACTCAAGCTACAACGATATTCACCAGCTTAGCACCCTTAGGCACAATCACCTTGCGAATTTCTTTGCCTTTGGTAAAGCGCCGCACGTTCTCGTCAGCCAGGGCTAGCTCTTGCAGCTTAGCTTCATCCCGCAGATCATCAACCGCTACCATGACCCGACCACGCAGCTTGCCATTAACCTGTACCACTAGCTCCACTTCGTCGGCCACCAGATATTGCTCATCCCATACTGGCCAGATATCATCCGACCCTAATTTCTCTAGCATCTCACTTGCCAGATGTGGGGCAAACGGCTTCAACAGCTTGGCCAGCACTACGATATCTTCGTGCTCAGCACCAACTTTGTAGAGTTCATTGACGTATTCCATCAGGCTGGCTACCACGGTATTGAAGCTATGACGATACAGATCTTCGGTAGCTTTCTTAATCGTTTTATGCCTTAGGACAACCGTAGGCGAGGTCGCAGCCTTCTTTTCGGGACACGAATTCGCGCGATCGAAGCACAATGTCCAACAGCGATTTAGGAAGCGATACACCCCACCAATAGCTTCGGTGTTCCAAGCTGCATCTTGATCATATGGACCGATAAACATCTCGTAGGTCCTCAGTGTATCTGCACCATAGCCACTCTCAATCACCTCTAGCGGATCAATCACATTCCCCTTGCTCTTAGACATTTTCTTGCCGTCTGGCGCGTTAATATAGCCATTATAAAGCAGCTTCTTGATCGGCTCGCGGAACGGCAGGTAGCCCTCATCAGCAAAGAACTTGCACCAAAACCTAATATAGAGCAAGTGTGCTACGGCATGGTCGCCACCAACATAAATATCAGTTGGTGCCCAATATTTAATTGCCTCTGGATCCCAAGCCGCCTGCTGATCGTGCGGGCTAGTATAGCGCCACAAATACCAACTGGAGCAAGCATAGCCGTCTAGAGTATCAGTCTCCCTGGTACATTCAATATCGTTGCCATTCTCATCTTTCAGGGTAACCTTCAACCAATCTTCTGCCTTGGCTAGAGGAGAGCGCCCACTATCATCGGGCTGATAATCTTTCACCTCAGGGTGCATAACTGGTAACTGGTCCTCTGGAATCGGATGGGCATTACCATCTTTATCATAGGCAATCGGAATCGGGCAACCCCAATAACGTTGACGCGAAATCAACCAGTCACGCATGCGATAAGTGACTTTTTGTTTGCCCACACCTATTTGCTCTAACCAAGCTACGACTTGTTCGCGAGCATCTTCGCTACGAGTGCCATTAAATTGCGCAGAATTAACCAGCTCACCCTCACCATGATAGCATCGTTCGTCATCTGTACTGTTTTCGGGCTTTTCTACTACTTCGATAATCGGTAGCTCAAACTTCTCGGCAAACTCAAAATCCCGCTCATCATGAGCTGGCACCGCCATAATAGCACCGGTACCATAACCACTTAAGACGTAATCGGCCACCCAGATAGGTATTTTCTCACCAGTGGCGGGATTAATCGCATAACTGCCAGTGAAAACTCCGGTCTTGTCTTTGTTTTCTTGACGTTCAATTTCGGACTTCCTCAGAGCATCTTTGCAATAAGCATTGACGGCTTCGCGAGTGTCAGTATTGACCAGGTATGGAATGAGCGGATGCTCTGGTGCAAGAACAAGGAAAGTGACGCCGAAAATCGTATCCCAGCGGGTGGTGAAGACGGTGATAGCATCCAAATCGCAAGCATCATGTTCTTTTTCAGGACACGATGTCGCGCCAGCCCGCCGTTGCGGGTGTCGCGCATCTTCGTTCTCGCCCGTAGGCTCCGAAGATTCCTGAAAAAGACATGTAGCTTGCGCACCAGAACCATCACACCCTCCACCAGCATTCAGCCTATCAATGCGGGTGAAGCCGAGTTCTATCTCGCCTTTCATCTTAGGGTCGGCGTTCAGGAGTTGCTCGCGCGTCAGCCAAAGCATATCTTGCGTGGCCTGCTCCTCGGCTGAAACTTCATCACGTTCATCATTCTCTAGAACAAAGTAAACTTGTGTGGCCTCAATTTCACGATTAACATCTTTATGCTCTGCATAAAATCCAGCACGATAATCACCCAAAATCCCCTGAAATTTGAGATTTTTATAACCAGTTTCCTCTAAGACTTCACGCCGAGCAGCCGCTTCTGGGCTTTCATCGCCCTCCAGACCGCCAATCACTGGCGCAACGCAGTCCATTTTCTTATAGCTGATGGCTAAATATTTGTCAGTCTCAGGATTATAGACGAAAGCTTGAATCGTGCGGCGCTTGGTATTCTTTTTGTCTGCGCGAGGAGGTTCACCGATGAAATGTGGCCCGCCGTCAATATGGAATTTCACCTCGGCACCCTTGGAGCGGCCGATCCAATTCTTCTGCATGGTCTTAATTTTATCCGGCCACTCCAGGGCATCAATACCGTCCAGCAGCTCATCGGCATAAGCCGTAATCTTGAAGAACCACTGTTTCATCTTTTTCTTTTCGACTTCGTGACCACAGCGCCAACAATGACCGTTTTCTACCTGTTCGTTAGCTAGCACTGTTTTATCAACCGGACACCACCACTGATAGCTCTCTTTCTGATAGGCCAGACCCTTTTTATAAAGCTGCAAGAAGCACCACTGGGTCCATTTATAATATTCTGGATCACTGGTGTTAATCTCACGATCCCAATCGATAGCATAACCGAGCTTCTTCGCCTGTTTGCGGAAATTGTTAATATTGGTCTCGGTAGCTTTTTGCGGAGAAATCCCCGTCTTAATAGCATAATTCTCGGCCGGCAAACCAAAGGTATCATAGCCAAAAGGCCGTAAGACGTTCATCTCTTGCTGAGTATAAAATCGAGCCAAAACGTCGACAATAGTAAAATTGCGGACATGCCCCACATGAAGACCTGCCCCCGAAGGGTACGGGAACATCTCGGCGCAGTACATTTTCGGCCGCCCTTCATCAATCGGGCCCGCCTTGAAAGCTTTGGTTTCGTCCCAGATTTTTTGCCATTTTTGTTCGATTTGCAGTGGGTTATATCTATCCATAGGAATAATTATACTTTATATTGACTTTTTTGACAAAGTATGCTATAATGAGAATGTCACTAAGCTGGGTAGTAGCCTAAGGTTTCAACCGAACGCGAGTACCGGCATTTTTTGTACTAACTAATCATAGATTTAATTGTAGATAATGGTAAGATCTCCTTGCGAAATCTTTGCAGCAATGAAAATAAAAGCCTCGCTAGGAATAGCGAGGCTTCTTGAGATCAAGAGTTTTATATTGCATGAAAATACGTTTTAATTTTAGTACTGTTAAAGATTATGTAGCGCCAGCCAGTGACGAACTCCCGAAGGTCCTAATCGGCCTGGCAGGTTCTGCCGCATGCGCCTCTGCAACCCCCAAAGACAGCTCCTCTGCGCATACATCCACTACAGCACGGAGAGGCATCATCCTCTGATGTCGCCGGCTTAATCTCAGCCTGAAGCATTGGCACCACATTCTCGCTGTGCTCCTGATACTCAAGACCATCAACAGTTACTTCGCGCTCTTTCATGTTTCCCATAAACATTTACCTCCTTCTTTGTGTTTGTTTATGATGCAATCTCTCAGCATTGTCAAATTCTAAGAGAATAGCATCATAAAATGCAAAATCAGAAGTAAAAACTCTTGAATCTACTAAAATTGCTTGAGCAGAACTAGCCCATATTTTCATTGTAGCACACTATTTTATATTTGTCAATAGCTTTGGCATGATTTTTTGCTCCGTCTAGTTGATTTATGGTAGTTTTCATCTTATAATCTGAGCATGATAGTCACACCAGTTTTGCATAATATCCGTTCAGTATATAATGTGGGGGCGATTTTGCGCACTTGTGACGGACTAGGCATCACAGAGGTAGCGCTTTCGGGCTACACTCCCAAATATAATAATCCGGCAGCTCTACCGCATGTGCGAGCCAAGCTGAACCGGCAAATCGAAAAATCGGCTCTGGGAGCGGAAAAGACTGTAAAACAAGAGCTGGTGGCAGATTTGGCGAAATGGCTAGAGCGGAGGAAAACCCAAGGTGCAATGATTATAGGGTTGGAGAATAATTTGAAAGCCGATGAAGAGCCTCGAAAAATCATATTAGGAGCGGAACCGGACATTAATGAGGAAGAGGTGATTTTAGTATTGGGGGAAGAGGTGAAAGGCATCCCGACAGAAATCCGGAAATTGTGCGATTGTTTCTTGGAAATTCCCATGCGAGGGCAAAAGGAATCGTTTAATGTGTCGATTGCGGCGGCTATTGCTTTGTGGGAATTGAGCCTGCGAGCTTAAATATAAGAAAAAACGGTCACCTAATAAAGTGACCGTATCTAAATAATGCTACAGACGAGTGACTTTTGCTTTAGTTTGCTGAGGCTTGTCTCTGGCGCTCGAAGTAGTTATCTTTCCAACCCATTTCTTCGATAAATTCTTCTGTGGAATTACCCGGATAATATTCACGGGCTTTATCAATATGAAATTGGCGAATTTTGTCAATGTCAGTAGGACCAGATTTGAGTCCAAAACGGACAAGCTGCTTTTCCGTCATAAGCTGATGTTCAACAAACGGAAGATCTCCACTCTGATGCAGAAGTCGAAGATGAGCTTGCCATTCCCTGGTAACTGGGCAACCACAATGGTGCACCCAGATGCGATAGGCCTGTTCGCGAGCGGCAGTCCAAATAGCTTGTTGTTTTTTACGAGTGTATTTGATATCTGCAGCACTATCGAGTACCTCGTCATAAATAATTGACGTAAACTCAACTGGAATAACAACTTGAAATCTCCCGGCAGCAGGGCCGGTATTTTCAACCAAACATATAACCTCACTACCGGGTGTGTCTCCATATTCATTATGACGACGTTGAATCTCACCCGGTAAATCGCAAGTGCCCGACAAAATGATATGTTGGGCAGTTTCTGGCGATTCCAAAATCGCGTAATCATCCTTCATAGTGACAAAAAGCATAGTTGGCATTGACTCCAGATGGAACCCAAGTGTACCGTAGAGCTTTGGATAATGCCATGGCCAAATAATGTCGCAATAACTCCCGTCACGTGTGCTAGGGGTGTTCTGCGGGACAACAAGCTGGAACTTAGGGAAAAGCCGATGACCTTTCAGTATAAATGTTTTAGCAGTCTGACGAACATCGCACTGATAGTAAGCTTCGGCATAATGCCGACTCATAGGTGAATGCCATCTGTCAGTGACGTCACCGTCTCCAGGCTCATATTCATCGCTATACTGTGTAGTCATTCTAAGTGGCAGGTGGTGGTAAAGTCCAGACCAATTCACTATCATGTTATCACATCCTTTTTATAATATTCTTGCCTTATAGGCAAAACTAGGTTAGTAGCCGAAGCTACGAAGCTGGTATCGCCTATAAGATAATCTGTAGACTATAAAGGTGCACGGAAAACGTCCGATGTGTTATATTATATATGTTTTTTAGTTATTGTCAATAATAATTACATGTTGTGATACGGTTTTGATTATGTTAAAATGGACGGGTGGCTGTGGATTATTTAAAGTAATCCAGTGTACATTAATATATAGGGAGGACTAGAGCATGATTCAATTTGTCGATTTGTTACTACAGGATGGCACAACAATTGTCTTGGACAGTTTAGCCCAGCAGAAGTTTGATGCCAATAGGCTAAAGTCTGGATTGTCTGATTGTGACTATGAAATTAGCTTTCCCAACAAGCTGAATCGGAGGTGTTTTATGGAAGGGTTCTGTTTCACTACCGACGATTACATGGCGGTGCGGGAAGTTGACGACCCCGATAGTTTATCTGTGGCGATGTTAGGTCAAGGTGTGTGTAGATTTTACGACTTACAACAAAATCAGGAGGACTGGTGGAGGAACTATCGACCACAATTGCAGAAAATTTGCGCAGAGCAACTATTCGGTCGAAGCCAAGATTGGAAAATTTGGTCGCTGGCGCTTAGCTCGCTCGGGGTTTTACTGCAGTATCACAGTGCTCATGATGTTACGCATCTGGGCAAAGTTTTTGTGACCGGTGGGTCTTTGATGTTTGATCTACATGTCCAGTTGCGCGATGAGGTGATGCCTAAATACCGCCTGGAGTATGCTAATTCACATAGTCAAAATAACACGTCGAGCACTATGCGCTTGAGAGTGTTCCGGGAGAACGAGATCTTAAAAGAGATTAATATTACTGATTATGTTCCCTTGACGGATAATCTGATCAAGGTCTAGCCTCCATAACACATTCGTAATGGGCGACTATATAAATAGTCGCCCCTTTTTGTTTTATTTGATCAGTTGGTCTTCAGGCTTGAGCTTGCGAACACCAGAAGCACTAGAAAAACCATCATAATAATTAGTCTTGATATCGGGATGACCAATCTTATTGGCGGCTTTAACAATTTCGTTCACATCGTCAGTCATCTTATAGATTTTGAGATCGCTCTTAGAAATCAACCCAAGCGGGATCATCTTGGCCTGATAGAACTTATCAAGCGGCTTCCAGAAGCTTTTGCCATATAGAAACACTGGCATTTTGGGCATTTTTCCTTCTTGCATTAGAATAATAATCTCAGACAGCTCGTCCATCGTCCCAAGCCCACCTGGAAACATCACGTAAACTTTGGCCGACATCGCCAGCATTACCTTGCGAGCGAAGAAATACTGGAAATCTAGAGTGTCGGTCAAATACGGATTTGGAAACTGTTCATGCCTCAGGGTAATATTAAGACCAATACTACGACCGCCGTACTCGAAAGCTCCGTGATTAGCTGCTTCCATAATACCTGGACCACCGCCTGTAATCACAGCATGACCATTCTGAGCCAGCAGCTGACCAAGCTCGCGTGCCTTCTTGCAATATTTATTGTCTTGTGGCAACCGGGCAGAGCCAAACACCGTCACACCTTGAGGAAAAGTACGAACAATCTTAAGACCGCGCTCCAAATCATTCGCGTAGGCCTTAGCGCGCACAATATCAGCTTCCTCTAACTGTTTTAACATTTCTTCGTCTAACATACTTCTCCTTTATAATCTTAAAACTTCAATTTTTTGTACTGGCATAGGATGCAGATCCTCCCTGCCTGTGAGAATCCCAGCCTTGGCGCCGTATTTTTGTACTACACTGGCAGCATTAGCCGCTCCAAATTGCAAAGCATCAATAAATTTCGCTCCAGTAGCCCATTTAGCCAAGAAACCTGAGCCGAAAGCATCTCCAGCACCAGTGGCATCGCGTTTTTTTACCTGTTCGTAGCTACCTAGGCGATACACATCATGGTGATCAGTAGCAATCGAGCCCATTTCGCCATCTGTAATAATCACAGTTTGGCAATAATTAGCCAACCTGCCCAGTAGTTCGGTCAGCAAAGTCCCAGGCACAATCTTGGCAGCCTCGCGACGATTCACCAGTAGCACATCGACATCCTGCAACAAGCCCATTAGCTTTGGCAGCTGAGCAATCTCCATCTCCCCAGGGTTAAACATAACCTTAGCATCAAGCTCGTGAGCCTTCTCGAAAAAGCGCAACAGAGTCTCCATATCGCCGCGCAAACTCGTAGCATACAGCCAATCAGGTGAAATCAACTCCAGATCGTCTGCCTCCAAATTGTCAAATTTGCCGCTGGCGCCACGGTGAGTCAAAATCGTCCGTTCCCCGCTCTTCGCGTCGAGCAAAACAATTGAACATCCAGTACCACCTCGCACAGTCTCGACGTAGCTGCTATCAATATATTCTTCATCAAGGCAAGCCAACACGGCCTCACCAGCAGCATCGCGTGCGACATTACCAATAAAAATAGTTTCATGTCCATGCCTAGCGAAGCTAACGGCAGCATTGGTGCCACCGCCGCCCACTTCGTAAGCTACTCGATCGATATCAACCTTATCCCCAATGACTAGCTTACCAAAAACCGATTGCCCAGCGATTTCCGCCCCTACAAAATCATCTCGATCAATGAGGTAAATATCCTGTAAAGCCGATCCCAACGAAACGATGCGCGCCATCTAGATCAGCACACCTTTCTTGTCTGACTCTGTGACTAGTGACTGATACATTGCGCCTGGGTCAGCAGCCTGAGTGATGGCACTGCCAACATTAATCACGTCGACCCCGGCATGAGCAATCGCCCGCACGTTGCTGAGATTAGCCCCACCATCCCATCCTACTTCTAGATTCGCCTTCACATTGCGAATCAGGGGAACCTTTTCAATCTGCATCATATCAACCGTCCCGCCTTGCCGGCCTAGCTCACCATCAAAAATCATCACATGATCTGCCGCCGTGATCAAATCCACCACTTTACCTGGAAAAGTAGTCTTGATCAGAGCAACTCCGACTTTAATTCCAGCCCCGCGTAGCTGATTAAAGACCTCAACCAGGTTATCATCGACTTCGGCATGCAAAATGCACAAACTAGGCTTCAAAGCGATAATGCTAGCTAAATGCTCACTAGGGCGGGCGCTCATGAGGTGCAAATCGATTTCTACACCTTCCGGAAAGCTGACGTCTTGCAACTGCACTGTAGCAGTAGGAGCAAAAGTGCCATCAGAAATATCGACTTGAATGCGCTTGGAAAACTGACTAAATTTAGCCAAATTCTCATCATAGACTGCTTTATTATCCGTCGTAATCGTCGGCACAATGATCGCCATGTGTCTTACTCCTCCTCGTCTTCATTTTCCTCATTACCATCACCAGCCAACTTCATACTGAAGCCAACTTCTAAGCCTTCTGGCTCGCTAGTCACACCCTCGTCTAAACGTTTAACTCGACGCAGATAGCGCTCTTCCTGAGATGGGCGAGTATGACAAAAAGCTTTGATGATCTGCTCCATCTGGTCAACATCCAATTCATCTGCAGCCAAACACAGGATATTAGCATGATCATGCTCGCGACCAGCTTTGGCACTCTCAGCATCTTTGGCATTGATAGCTCTAGCACCGCGGATACGATTAGCCTGCATACAAACACCGTGCGCCGATCCGCAAAGTAATACACCAATATTATGCTCACCATTTGCTACAGCTTGAGCGACAGCAATTGCGGCATCGTTGAAATCATCATTCTCATCGTATGCCTCTGCTCCTAAATCTTCGACTATGACATTCTCATGACAATCCCTCAGCATGGGAAAAAGTTCTTCTTTTTTCTTAAAACCGCGATGATCTGCTCCTAGATAAATGTGATATTCTGGCATTTTCCTCCTTCTTTACTCTTAAGTCTATTATACTTCTCGCCCAAAATCAACTGACAGCTCCACCAAACGATTTGAGTAACCCCATTCATTATCATACCAAGCAACTAGCTTAATCAAATTGCCTCCAACCACATCCGTCAAGGCTAAATCGACCACAGCGGAATGCGAATTGCCACGGAAATCCGAACTTACTAGCTCGTCATGAGTCACATCTAAAATACCTTCATAATATGGCTCACGAGCAGATTTTTCTAGGACATTATTGAGCTCATCCTTCGTGACATCGCGCTTCAGCACGGCGGTAATATCCGCCAGTGAAACCACTAAGCTTGGCACACGCACACTTAGGCCATTAAACTTTCCTTCTAGGCTAGGGATCGTCAAAGCCGCCGCCTTAGAAGCGCCAGTGGTAGTCGGGACAATATTGACGGCAGCCGCCCGAGCCTCACGAATATCCTTAGCAGCATCGTCCACTAACTTTTGCGAAGCAGTATAAGAATGCACTGTGGTCATCATGGCTTTTTCGATCCCAAAGTTGTCTTCGATTACTTTCATTACTGGTGCGATACAGTTCGTGGTACAACTAGCACAAGACAAAATATCATCATCTGCAGTCACTACCTCTTCATTAACACCCAGTACGACTGTCTTCGCCCCTGGACCCTTAGCTGGAGCGGAGATCACGACTTTGCGCGCACCAGCTTTAATATGCGCCCTGGCATCAGCTGGATTGCAGAACCTACCGGTGCATTCCATGACGGCATCAATCTTCAGCTGTTCCCACGGCAAACGATTAGGATCTGGCTCATTGAGGAAAAGGATCTTCACCCCGTCAACAATAATATGTTTATCATCAAAACCCACTTCATGATCATAAACTCCGTAGGCCGAATCATATTTCAGAAGATGGGCAAAAGTCCCTGGATCTCCTAGACTGTTAATCGCGACTACCTCTGCGTCGCGACGTTCAAAGGCAATCTTGAATGCGCAACGCCCAATCCTACCAAACCCGTTGATAGCTAATCTTATCATTTTGCCTCCTAAAAATACTTATATTTATTGTAACATAAGTGGCATATGGCTAAAAGTATTGACTTTTTTGGTAATGTGTGCTATAATGGAAGGATGTAGTCGTTTACTATGATCTTTAAGTTAAGGGGGTAAAATATGACAATTTCTATTCCAAATCGAGCTGTAGTGCTGATTTATGGACCATCATGTAGCGGCAAGAGCACCCTGGCGGAGAAAATTATAACGGAAACTCCACATACATCTAAGGGTATACATTCGGGAGATCAGGCTCTTAATGAGATTTATGCCGCACATCCCGAGCTAGCACCGTATTCTCTAATTTCCATGGGCTTAATTGCTACATCTGCCCAACCGCCTGCTGTTTTGCGGCGACTGCAAAAAGAGATTAGTCTTTTGATAACGGAGATGGTTGAAGCGAAATTGCAACAGTGTGATTTATTAGTAATGGATGAAATTCGGCTAGACCCGGATATTGTATTGTACAATCTGGCTATGTTGCATGTGATGTCGCACCATCGACCTATCGTCTTGATCAAAATGATGCTCGCGGACAATGTTTATCAATTGTTTTATGAAAAACGTCAGGATGATCGTCGATTGCCAAGGAATCTCTTGGATGCTCAACGCAAAAGATTCGATAAGGTAGGGAGATATAATTTCGGGTCATCATGTAGCTATGTAGCAGAATACATCGTGCTGGATCCACGCGAGATTAGTCTAAGTTTCGCCTAATACTGCGCTCCTTCGGGGGCGCTATGTTAATGGAGTGCTTGTCCGTAGCGGGAATATTGTTTTGAGTGCGGGCGAGTTAACTTTGGCTGGTCACTATGGTCGCGCTTGGTCCAATACGGCAGCGGGTTATGGTCCCTCTAGCTGGGATGCTGCATATTATTTCATCTTCGATACTTGGGCAAGCTATCCATCACACGGCCCAAACAATCGTTGGAACGGTTTCCCCGTCCGCTGTTTGGTAATACTAGTATAGTGCTTCTTTAGTTCCTATTCTGTGAGAGACTAAAAGAAACTAGCAGTGGATCATTATTACTCTACTGCTCCACTTACCTTCCATAACGAGTCTCGAACAGAATAGGAACTAAAGAAGCTTATGAGTAGTATTGGGAACAGTGGACAAACAAAAATGCCCCAAATCTCTTCGAGGCATTTTTTGCTTTGAGTTAACTCTTATTTCTTCTCAGTCTTTTCTTTCGAATTCTTAGTCGCCTTAGCCGTAGTCTTCTTCGTCTTTGTAGTCTTAGTGCTACTCTTATCGGGTTTTGTATTACTCTCATTAGCGCTAACCAAGAAATCTAAAGTCTTATCAATAATCAGTCGATTACGGATATCCTGGCGAACTTCAGGCTTTTTAAGATTGGCCATCGCTTCTTTAGACTTCTTGTATAAGTCGCGCAGCTCAGCAATTTTGGCATCAACTTCTTCTGGGCTAGCCGTAATATTCTGTTCGCGCGCCAAAATCTGCAAAACTAGAGAGGCCTTAACCCGCTCTTCGGCTAGCTCGTGAGCGGCCTTTTGCCATTCTTCCATAGTCTGACCAGTTCGTTCAAGATATTGCTCCAAAGTCATACCGTGAGATGCGGCATTACGACTCACATCATCGTTAATGAACCTGAGCTGATCTTGAATCAAAATCTCTGGTGCAGCCACCTTGGAGCCCTTGACTAATTCCTTTACTAGATCATCGCGATATTTCTCGTTAGCTCTGTGACGGTTTTGGGTCTCTAAGTTTTTCTTAATATCAGCTTTAAGATCGGCCATAGTCTCAAAATTGCCGCATTTTTTCGCGAGCTCGTCATCCGCTTTAGGTACGACAACTTCATTAACCTGCTTAACTAAAGTCTCAAAGATAGCTTTTTGGCCAGCTAGACTCTTCTCCGGATAATCTTGCGGGAAAGTTACCTCTAGATCAAATTTATCACCAGCAGCATGACCGACGATCCCCTCTTCAAAACCTGGAATGAACTCGCCCGATCCCAGAGTCAAATGATGATCTTTGGCAGTACCGCCAGCAAAAGCTTCACCATCCTTCTTGCCCACGAAATCAATAATTACTTCGTCACCATTCTGAGCAGCGCGTTTGACAACATTTTTCTCGGCATAAGCCCTAATAATATTGTCAACGATTTCCTGGACCTCGGCAGCCGTTGGCTCCGTCTTATCCATCTTGGCTTTCAATTTCTTGAAATCGCCCAGCTTCACTTCTGGCAAAACTTCGGCTATAGCCTGGTACTCCGCCGTCTCGTCAGGGACATATTTGGTCACGTCAACCTTTTCAATCGCAATCGGAGCAATCTTTTGCTGGTCAAAAGCTACACCCATCGTAGTACGCACGGCTAGATCGATAGTCTCGCTAGCAATATCATTGGGCGAGATTTGTTTTTCTACCAGCGAGGCTGGAGCCTTACCCTTACGAAATCCCTGCACTTTAACATTTGCCGCTAATCGAGCTACGGCTTGTGTGCGAGCTTTATGCAAATCGTCGGCATCAAGCACGACTTTTAATTCCACCTTAGTCTCAGATATTTTCTTTGTAGTAGTCTTCATATCTTATATTATAGCACAGCTAGAGGAGTTTATGATGTAATAATACCTTTTTGGGTAGTAGTACGCATATGGCGAAGAGTATTTTTGAGCTCAGCGCCTAATTTAACACCTGGATTTAAAATGTGATTCGGGTCAAAAGCATCTTTAATCTCGGTATACAAAGCGCGTTCCGCATCAGTATAAATGTCGTTGAGGGGCAAAGCCTTAGTACGACCTTCTGGGCTACCGCCGGTGAGCGAGCCATTGCAATCACGCACTAGTTGCCCATACTGCTGCAAAAACATCATCGCCTTGCGACGGTCGTCGACCGCCGTATAATCAATCTCTGGACGCACAGTGTAATTGGAAGTGGCAAATGAACCATAAAGTGGTAAGGACAACTCTAGAGTTTTTTCTAGCATTTTGAGTTTATTGACATAATCCTCAAATTTATAGTTCGGAATATAAACGTCATCAGCAATCGGTAGTCTTTCGCCGTCACCATCATTATTTAGATAGCAAGTCAAAGCCGAATTGAGTTCGTCGAATCGCTCAGAGTTATCATCGGTTTCTTCTACCACGTAAGTACCGACTGGCAACAAGTCTATACAGTGCTTTAGCTTGCGACTAGCCCGGCGGTGCGGCTCGTTGAATCCTACTACTATTAGCCAACCCGTCTCTGGTAGATGGTTGAGCAATTCAATTTCTTTGCCCTGCTCGGCGGCAGTTTGCATAAGTCTTAAATCACAAAGTTTGAGAATACTAGGATCTAAATCTACCACAAAATTAGCAAATCTCAAGAGGGCACGCAGATCACGCAAGACCACAGCTAGTCGGGTCATTGGTGGTGGCAGAACCTCTATACGCATAATAATATCCGTCACGATGCCAAGAGTACCTTGCGATGCGAACAGCAAAGGCAGGAGATTAACTGAGCGATTTTGCTTGATCTTGGTAATATTAGCATAGCCAGCAGCATCAAACGGATGCATGCCGCGATCGACAATTGTATCTCCATGTTCGTCTAGAATTTGATCAATGCGGCGATAAAGATTAGCCTCAAAAGACGAGGTAGCAATTTTGGTCGCGATATGACGAGGGCTGTAGGGGCCAAACTGTACTATTTCACCGCTAGACAGCACTACCTCTGCTCGCTCGACGAAGTGATAGATTCCTCCAGTATGTGCCATCATATCATCAGTAGGACAGTTGGCAATCAAACCCCCTAGGGTAGCTTTTGGATCATAGTCTATAGGTAGACAATGACCGTGTAGGCCTAGAGCCGCATTGAGCGCGCCCAAGGTAATACCGGGCTGCACCCGAATTAGGCGACCACGTAAATCAATCTCCTCAATCCGATCCATGTGTTCCATAGACAAAATCATGCCTTCGCCAATGGCAGCACCGGTCTTATCTAGCCCAGTACCTCGAACCGTCACCGGTAAACGATAGCCACGCAAGGCGAGCTGATCCGCAAAAGTCACTAGATGGCGCACATCATCAGCATTCTCTGGCATAGCAATTATCCGGGGTGTCATTTCCAAAATCGAACGATCCGATCGATAAGCTTCACAAACTGATGGACGATCAAAAACACTGCCAATAATATAACGATTTAAATAATTAGCAAGTTTGCTCACATTCCCACCTGTTTATCACCTGGGTTTATTATAGCATGAGCAGAAAGGCTAAAATAGTCTTGACTTTTTTATTAATGTGTGATATAATGGAAGGATGAGGTATTCGCGTTTCACATCACCGAAGAAATGCTGGGTAGGTGAGCACCAAAAGATTTGTTATGCTTCGCGCGAGGAGGCCGAGGCTGCAGCGCTGGTAGCTGAACATGATTATGGTGCTCCGAAATTAGCGGTTTATAAATGCGAATACGGCAATCACTGGCATCTTAGCTCTCGTGTGTAACCTGCAACTCCAGCATTGGGTGCTTTGGGCAGGTTAGAAGGTTGAAACGGCTGCAGGGTCTCTGCAATCTGGTTGATGGTAGGGAGTTGCGATAAGCCTGGCCGAGAGTCATTAGGTTGTCCAGAGACACTGTCGTTTTGATCATTGTGATCTGGGGTAGAATTACCATTCTGTCCTGGGGTTCCATCTTGGTCGCCAGATACATTGTCATCTGTCGAATCTTCATCACTTGGCAGGTCTGCACCTAGCAAAAGTTCGACAGCTTGACCACGACCTTGTTCTTCTGAATAGGTGACCAGCCGGAGAGTGGTCGGATGTTGAATATCCTCTATCACGATAAATTTGGGGTTATTGGGGTCAATTCTTCCAACTATGACATTATCAAGGCTCACCAGTAAATACCGCGCCTCTGTATCGAAGTTCACACGATAACTGGTTGGGTCAATTTGTTCTACCGTAGCCCGCAGTGCTGGTGTTTCGGCTGAATTAGAATCTTCGTCAGTAATCCGCAAACACGAAAGAGCGATGCGATAGTCGCCATTGTCATTGCGTACTTTGACTTGCACAAAGCCATTTGAAGGTTGATCATACTGCTTCGCCACCTGTGCGGGGCCGTCAATGATTTCGAAAATCCCATCACCGTCCAGATCCCAATCATAGTGAAGTGTTTCTGAGTTAGGACTGCGGCGACGCGATTTGGCGGACGATTTTTGCTGCTGCAGTTCTCGAGCCACTTCTGAAGCATTGAAGTAAATTTCTTGATGGATACTACCGATATATTGAGATGTAGGCAGCTCAGCTGGAAGCCTACCGGTTAGATCCATAGTCAAAGTTTCGATATTATTAGACTCACTATACACTTTACCACCCGTTGCCTCGACGATAGCTTCGTCAAAATATAATCCGTGCTGAACGTACATCGAAATTTTTGCACCCACCACCTGATTAGCTTCTAAGAGATAATCTCGATCCATGTCAGCGGGAGAGAGGCTTTGATTGGTGAAGATTACAATCAACTTATCTGCATCATCCCGCCAGTTGAGCTCTGTAACCGCTTTGTAGGCGGCCGAGATACCAGAATTATACCACCAGTGTGCAATGATGCCAATTTCAGCATATTTATTATAAAATTCATCAATTTTTTCTGGTGTACAGGTTTCAAAATCACAAATACAGCCGGGGCGGAAATAACGGAAATCTCCGTAATAAAACAAAGCGACTCGCCCACCCAAACTCCGAACTTCATTGACTAATTGCCGAATCCGCATAAGGTAGAGATTATATGGCCCCTGCATCATACTGGGACTAGTATCAAGAATAATCGCGACATCCTGCGTAGTAACTAGCGAGTCATCAATCTCAAAATCGGCTTGCTCGGGAAAAGCTTCACGTAGACGTTGAGCAATTTTGGCCGCTGCTCTTTCGTACATACCATTATCGACGTAGCTGACGTGCGCATCAATGCTGAGCCCGCTACTACACATGGCATCTTGACCATTACACCAAAGCCCAATTTTATCATAATACCCCTCTGACTGATAGGGGCGATAACTTCCCAAAATACCTTCATAAGCATGGCAATCCGCAACATGCGCGCGATAATTAGAGAGGTTTTTGCCGAGACAAGCATCGGGAAAGTTGCCTTTTCCTTCTGGCAAATAAGTTTTTGGGTCACCAAAATTAGTTACATAGATAATTTTGTCTGGATCAATATAGTTTAGTGAGTGTGACACGAGCATGGCGCCTTGTGAATAGCCACCTAGAACGAATTTGGTTTGCGGGCAGCTGCTATTAACAGCTTGAATGTAGGCCAATAATTCTTGTTCACCTGATTTAACACTTTGTCCAAACTTATACGATTCTCCAGCACTAATTTTCGCTCCTACCAAGGTGAGGAGGCTTGACAAAGAACCGCTGACGGCGACCGCCTCATATTGGTGACCACCATAATCTCGAGTGCCCAGCTCGTAAAAATCGTAGTCTAGATCCGATCCTGCTATGGTTGCTGTGATTTCTTTTTGCCATTTTTGCGCATTACTAGCGCCTAAAGGTTCACCAGATCCGCGCGCGAACACAAATTTAACATCGTCACAGTCTGTTCCTCCAGCCTGCACGGGCTGCATTCTAGCCACACTAGCTAGTATTAATGTGCCGGATAAGATTATTCTCCAGATTTTAATCATTTTCTCCTTTGATTTTGGATTAATTTTGATAATTCTCGTGAGTATAACAAAATTTTTCCAAAATTAACAAGCATAACTATGATCTTTTATGAAAATCATACAACACAAAAATAGGTCTGGATTTTTTGTCAACCCATAGCCTATTTTTATTTAGTTACCATTCGATTTTTGTCAACCCCTGTGCTTCCAAAAAATCATTAGCTTGCTCAAAATGACCATTACCAAAGAAACCGCTATGGGCCGACAAAGGCGAAGGGTGCGGAGACTCCAGTACAAGATGCCGCTGAGTATCCACAAGTGTTTTCTTGCTGCGAGCATCGCGCCCCCAGAGCATGAATACCAGATGCTCTGCCCGCTCATTAAGATATCTTACTGTGGCTTCGGTAAATTGCTCCCAACCTTTGCCACGATGTGAACCAGCTTTATGCGCTTCTACAGTCAAGACATTATTCAGCAATAGTACTCCTTGGTCTTGCCACGGTTTGAGATTGCCACTCTTATTCGCATGATGACCATACTCATTGTCAATTTCTTTATAAATATTTACTAGCGAGGGCGGAACTGGCTGGGAGCTGGGAACCGAGAATGCTAGACCATGAGCTGCGCCGGGTGTATGATATGGATCTTGCCCCAATATTACCACCTTTACTTGTGCTAAGTCAGTCGTAAAGGCTCGAAATACTTGAGTTTTAGCTGGAAAGACCGTTGTCGACTCATAGGCCGCATGGAGAAATTGGCTCAGCTCCTGAAAGTATGGTTTACTGAACTCAGACTCTAAAAACTCTTTCCAGCTTTCATGCATAGTTTAGTCTTCTTTCTTGGAGGATTTTTCTGCTTTAGCTTCAACGGTTTCTGTGGCAACTTGATCTTTGCATGGCCTCACACATTCAAAGATAAGTCCCAGACCCAGGATCATGCCAACAAAACCAGTCAACGCACCGACATACGGGATCAGTGCCAGAGCACCCAAGGTCACAATCCCAACTAAAGCTTCTACTAGCACGTGAGTCTTGGATTTGAAGATTTTTTCCACAATCACGTGTCCTAGCCATAGACCAGCAAAGCCTTGAGAGAGGTAAATTAGTACAAGATATAATAGAATCGCCACAATTCCTAGTGGAGCGGCTACATAGGTTAGAAAAACTAAAATAGCAGCTACCGGTACCGCCAAGAAAACACCTAGACCTTTTACGAGGACACTACCGAAACGATCAGTCGAAGTCGTACCTTCAACATGGCGATGCAAACGTGGGCAAAAGTAGAAGATAATAGCCATGGCTAGGAAAAGGGCGGTGATGCTCATAATTTTACCATAGACTCGAGCTAAAACTACAACTGCCTGGTTAGCTTCTTCGACATGAAATGTCTCTGTACGATCGGTCGTAAGATGTTCTAGTCCTTGAATCTCTGCATTATCATTATATGTAAAAGTACCAGCAACCTCCACCTTACCAGTAATTTTGATACGATCAGCCGTCAAATTCAGATTTCCCCCAATATTTACATCTTTGAGTTCAACTACCGCTGCCACCCCGCTCACACTACCAGGTATATCCGCCGAAATTGTTAAACTCGCACTGCTGCTATAAATGTCGCGACCAATCTTGGCAGTTCTTTGCAGAACAATATTATTGCCCGCCATGAAAAGATCGCGCTCTGTGTTACCAGCAAAATTAATGTTGTTTCCGAGGATGAAGCCATATTCCGATTCACTTTGGAGTTCCAAATTATTCCCTGCTACCAGCATCAGACCGGCTGGCGCTTTGATGTCGGTGTTGATGTTGTTACCCGCTACCAACAAATTACGACCAGCCCAAAGCCGAGCTAAATCTTCGTTTTCCAAACTCTCCGCTTTAAAAGTCGGAGCAATTTCTATATTGGTATCGCTAGAGTTAGTCTCACCCTCAGTACCTTTATCACCATCTTCACCGGCGCTAGTCACTACTGGCACGTGTTCTGTGGCATCAGGCCTCTCAATATCTACTGCTCCGACTGGCAAGCTGACTGCTAATCCAGCCAAGACCGCCATCATGATTCCTAAAAGTTTTTTCATTTTGACTCCTTATTTAATGTTCTTATCATAATCAATGTCTGAAATCTCATACTTACGTTTCTGAGCTATCCAGCTGAGTAGCTTAGTAGCTACCCAGCCAACGAGAGCGAGCACGAAGAAATACACAAATCCGAAAGACGTAAAGCTAGGTTCCGATTCCGTAAACAAGTCAAGAATGGCAGCACCAGCGGACATGGAAGTCACAATCGTCAAGCTGTTGATGGAGCTTGACGTAACATCTTGTTTGATCCCGTCAAACAATTTTTGGGCTGAGTTGACATAATTACGAGTCATATCCCACAGATCTTTGATATATTCTAGGGTGTTGCGCAGAGTTTCATACCTGAAACCCGAAATTGCTAAAAAGTCTTCTAGTTCTTTATCTTGCTTAGCAATTCGCTCCCGAGTGGCAATATAAGTAGACATTTGGCGAATTCGACCGTCAATTAAAGTTACCGTCTTCGCATAACCCTCTAGCTTTGTCGAAAACTTAACCACGTCGCTTCCCCTCACCTTCGCGCGGTCTTTGACGGCATCAATTTTTTCCCAGATAATCCGGTGCAGGTTTAAATATCGGTGCAGCTGACCTTTGAACTCCCGGATGAAAATTTGCTCTTCAATATAACGTTCGATCTTAGCTTTGGAAGTTTTCTTATTATTAATGAAATAGTATTTATCACCCCGCAGTACACTATAGTTCTTATTGTCAAATTCAAAATACTTTTGACGCTCAGTCTTAGACAAGAGCTCCGCGATATCCTCGCGAGTAGCATTATCACAGACTACAAAGTATGGAAAAATATTCTCAATATGAGCTAATTCTTTCGGAACTGGCGCTCCTAAGCTGAAGATATAGTTGATTGCGGGAGATAACTTTTGTTCGTAATAGTCTTTAAGATGCTCCACATCCGAAAACAGGGTTGCTTCGCTCACATTATCGCTACCCACTACAATCAAACCATCTTCAAAAACTTTGATACGCAGTAGCTCACTAGTAGTAAAAGAAATAAATTCTTCACCCGCGACCCCATATTCCACACTGCCGATATCTAAAGACTTACGTAACTCCAAAAGCTTTTTCTTATTCAGCTTAAGCTGAGACTCTCCAGTGCGCAGAAAATCATAAATCTCAGACAGTTGCAACATGGTCCTCTGGAACCAGCCACCGATGTATAAGCTATCAATCTTCATGTTTTGCCTTCCCTTTCTACTTCATTCTAGACGTCTTTGCTAAAGAACTTCGCGTCGACTACCTTGAAGCCATAATGATGATAAAGTCCGTGCGCGGCCGTACGGAAATTCTTTGACCAGAGCTCAACGTTCTTGACTTGATGTTCCTGGCAAATTCTAAAAACTTCATCCAGCAATTTAGTACCGAGATGATGGCGACGCAGATCTGGTTTAACGCAAACGTGGTTCAAAATTGCGAAAGTATTCATTTCCTCATAAATAGTCGGAATAATCGTAATCTTCGTATGCGCTACTAATTCTCCATTCAAATAACCGTTGAGATAAATCTGATTAGAATCGTTCGCATTCTCGTCCCAGATCTTCTCGGCATAGGCTAATGATGTCTGCTCATCAAAGCACAGATTGGTTAAAGTGATAATATCTTCAAGGTCTGCGCGGGTGGCAGGCCGAAAATTTACCTCCATAGTCTCTCCCTTTTATAGTCGTAATTAACCTCATTATACTATATCGACTAGTTTGTGTCGACTCTTGGTACCAGCTTTGATGGTAACTTGGCTTTTGGAAACACTAAAATGCTTAGCAAGAACTTTGACTAAAGCTTGATTGGCAGCACCATCAATTGGTTTCTCCCTTAGGAAAACAGTTAATGCGTGTCCATTTTCTACCACTAAGGGACCCTTTTTCGAACCTGGTTTCACTAAGACCGTATAAGTCATGATAGAATCCAATCAATAATTTTTGCCTTATAAGCAAAATACTCCTCCTCATCAAATTGCATATTTGCGATGCAATATTCATGATTAGAAATATGACTGCAAAACATACATTCATGCAAATGCCCAGAATCTTGGATAAAGAATGAATTACTAATATTCCCCGAACAAATCACATTGTAGGAATTAGAGCAAGTATTAGAATCATCTACCCGCAAACAATAATTAACCTTGCTGCTACGTTGACAAGCAATCGAAAAATTGCTATCATAAGTACCATCGCAATACAAGATATTTTTACATTCCCCACAATTAGTAGAATTATAAACATTAACTGAATTATAAATTGGATCACTGGCCAAAACATTTTCACTATCATAAGCGCGTTCAGTAGTAATATAATTAATAGATTCCCAAATCTTTAATAAATCTTTTAGGCTATGAACTTCTTGCCTGGGCAGCATCCAGCCTTGTTCGTTGCCACGTTTTTGCGAATTACGATCAGTGATATAGGTCTTACCATTAGCGACTGCAGAATAAGTATCTTCGCCCGTGGTGGAGTCTTTTACGAGCTCAGGTAACTTTAGATCAAAAGCAAACTTCTCTTTTAGCTCCGGCAAATCATAAGGACAATCACGTCCAAAAATGCCTTGGAAAATTTGATTACAGATGGTTTTAAAATCGCTTGGCTTCATGTTGCTCCTTAGATCTTTTTTCGACTAGTACTATTTTGTTTCATAATGTCATGCACGTCAATATCATCAAGTACAAAATCAAAAGCTACGGCTTTGGTCTGCATAGCTAGAGGTTCCTCAATCACATGATAAACTTTTTCGGTGATGGTCTCACCTAGCACCAAATCTAGGCTCTTAGCCTTGAATGCCGGCAGGATCTCTCCACGATGGTCGATCTGCACAATACATTCACGATGCTTAAGACCGGTAATTAGTTTGGGCTGGTCACCTGGATCATCACCATTAGCTGGCTTAATATCAAGATTCTGCGCGAGCATCATGGCATCGGATTTGGAAGTACGAAAAATGTAATAATTACTAGTGTTAGCGAGAATAGCCGAACGCAACTCGGGAGTAATTTGCGCGAAATATTGTCCCGCCAAGATTACAGAGACATTAAACTTTCGCAACTCAGAGAGGAATCGTGTTAGAATTGGGTTCTCTACTACGGAGACCTCATCAATAATAATGATTAATTGTTGCCGCAAAATACGTTGTTCAGCCAAACTGAAAAGTTGTTGCATGATTAGTCCAGCTATAGTACGCACTACCTTATCACCTAATTCGAGCCGATCTAAAGAAAAAATAGTCAAGAAATTATCCTCTAAGAGCTGCTGCAGAGTCTGAGACGGTGGACAAACATTAAAAACAGGCACCATGAGCATTTCATCTACAAAAGAGATAATAGGAGCAAAAGCAATATTATAAGCTTGACTTTTGAGCTCTTGAAAATCTGTAAGGAAAAATTGTTGTACATTAACAGGCAATTTAATATCTTTTTTTGACAGAAGCTGATTGCGATACTCTAAATCCAAAATCAGCTGGCGCAAATTAAGGAACGAAAAACTCTGATTGGCGAGCAGCACATAAATACTATAGCGCAGGACGCGCTCGAGGCGACTATTATAATTGTCCGCAATCAAGGTCTTTAATAAACTTAGCAAGAGTTCCACACCAACTCCGATATTGCTGATAACAGAAGCAAATAAATTAATACTATGCGCTAAATCCATAAAATTTACTACAGTGCGTTCTAGGTCAGTCAAATCATCCTTCAAAGCCGCATGCGGATCAATAATGACAAATTGATAGGCTTGCGGTGCGACCTGATAGACTTGATGGATAAAATTGGCGATAAATTTTGATTTTCCCATTCCACTACCGCCAATGATGAAAGAATGCTTATGAAAATCATAATCTGGCAAACTTAAATATTGTGCCTGGTCCATATAGGGATAAGTCTGAATCTCCAAAATTGCCTGTGTCACCTGATCTTGCAAAAATGGCAAAAGTTTTTCTACTTTGGTGTATTTGGGGATTTTTTTATAAGTTAAATTCTGGTACTGTTTAAAATCGACGGCCAATAACTGTGTAGGTTGCGACAATAGTAAGCATTTAGTGCGTCTGTCATCACCGTCTCGACAGATAACTTTAGTGTGGCTGTGAATCTTACTACCGAAAATTTGTAGATCAACGACAAAGAATAGTGGCCTCAAACCTTTGCAGGAAATTTTGTTAATCAGAATGGCAATGTTGTCGGACCAGCGATTAACGCACAAACCCGAGATAGCCGATTCGCTAAAATCCTGGTTTTTACATTTCTTCAAGAGCGCTACTTTGGAGCCAAAGCTAACTGGCAGAGGAGATTTACTCTGAATATAGTACCTTAAAATATTGTGATCGAGCTTGGCAATAATGTGCCACTTTTGCCCCATAGGCAGAAAGTGCGCCAGCTTAAGGATAATTCCTTGCCAGTCTGACGAGCTAATCGCACCGCTACCGCAAAGCAACTCATAACAATGTTTCCTAGTCATGCTAGACCTCCCCGAATTAAGCCTAGAAGTTCACGGCCGTTTTCTAGGGTAGTCTGGCATTTTTGAGAAAATTCGTCTAACGAGATAAGCACGGTACTACAACCGGTAATAATCCCTTCTCGGGTGCTACTCTGAATGATTTCGACCATGGATTTAAAACCTTGACCGGTAAGGCTGCGCAAATCATTACGAGTGCGATATAAATAGAACTCAATGACCTGCCGAGAGAGCAAGGCCTCAACGTCAGTCCGGTTACCAACAAAATTATTAATACCAAAAATCGCTAGAAAGGCTTTGGCCATTTTGAATAAGATTTCTGGTGGCGCAATATCATAGCGCGTAAAAGTATTAATCATGTTGATAAAAAATTGAGTCACACTAATTTGACGAAATTTGGTGATTTCGGCTCGTACGTCAGCAATTAATTGCTGACGATCAAACTTAATATACTGACTACGCACGATCAGCATATCTACAATCTCCTCCGCTTTGCCCATATAAGCATTGAGAAACAAGGTGCGGATATATTCTGTTTCCTCTCCGTCAAAAGCAAAGACCAAGCCCATATCTAGAAAACCAATATTTCCCTGCGTGTCAATATAAATGTTACCACTATGCGGATCACCATGAAAAACTACTTTTTGGCCATGCAATAAAGCCCAAAACGACAGACTAATATAATCATTGAGGCCACGACTAATTAAAATTTTGTTCTGATCATTAAGTTCCATCTTGTTAATTGTCGGAGCAGCAATGTACTCCATAGCAATAATATTTTCGGTACAAAAGTCAGAGTAAATTTGAGGAACTCGAAGCTGCTTAGTACCGTGTATACGACCATTAACACTAGTACAGAACTGGCGATAGTCTTCAAGATTTTGCCGCTCCTTAGTAAAATCGGTTTCTTGATAAATCCAATCCGCCCAAAGGCTTAGGGCCTTATCGCTACCAATTAAGTTGCGCAAAGGGGTAAAACGACCAAAGCGGCGGATTAAGCGCTTGAGCTGTTTAATATCATGCTCTACACCACTGGTGATATCATGGCGCTTGATCTTGAGGACAATTTGTTGGCCGTCCAACAAAATTGCGCGGTGGACTTGAGAAATCGAAGCTGATCCTAGTGGGTCATGATCGATAGTCTTAATTTGTGCTAGCTGAGTTTCGGATAATTCTCGCTGCAAGGTCTGAGCGATTTTGTCATATGAAATAGGTTTACAATGATCACAAATCTGCGCCAGACGTACTCTGTCATTTTCGGTAAAAATCTCACCTACATTTTGCATAGCAAGAATTTGCGCCATTTTGATATAAACAACCCCCATCTTCTCTGCAAAATCGCAGATTACACGTCCACTACTGCGCTGCAAAAGATACTTCTGTATTAACATCACTAAACAGCGAAAATATAGCTTCATGTACCTCCTTCTTATTCTAAGTCTAGCAATTCTAACACATAAACTCAAGCATGGGCATAATCGGCATGTTATAATACAGACAGAATGAAGCATAATTGTCACTGCGGACTAGAAAAACACCGCCAACACTTTTTAGCCAAAAAATTTGGTCTTTTGGGTACCGTACTTATGAGTTTGCATATTTTGTTTCATATCCTGGAGTGCTTACTGTTGCCGGGAATCTTAATGGCATTTGGCGGACATGCCGTAGAAGAGAATGCTACAGCAATTTCTGAAGAGGTTTTACTTGAAGATGGCGAGCTTGGCTCTCAGTCATCCTTCTGCCGGCTCCAGATTACATCGAGTCTTCCAGACAAACTTACAGCCTTAGGGATGCTAGAGTCGCTTTGTCCTCCGCGCTAACCCGACGAGACTCGCGGGCTTTCTGAATTGCTTTATTATGTACAAAATCCGTGAGTTGGTCGTGGCGCAGGTATGCTAAAGTTTGGTCACGAAACTTAGCAAAAGCTTCCGCAATCAGCCAAGCCATTGCCATATTAACATAATAGTAATCGGTCTTGAGCTGGTCTAGAATCTGAAAGATCTGCTCTAGATACTCTGGCAACAAGAAGTGGTCTAGCATCATCACAAGGCGAAAGCGCTGGATATATTCATGTTGATCGCTGGCTAAGCTTTGCAAAAACTCCCACATGCCCGCTAAATCCTTCCTATTCAGCTTAAAGCTAGCACAAAAACAATCACAAACTGCCCAATTATTAACTAGCGGAAGAAACCAGCCCACATAGCCTAGGCGCTCGTCCAAAGACATCGGAGCAGAAGCAATCACGATCCCAGTAATTAAAATTTCTTCGTAATAATACGGCTTGATCTCATCCAGATACTGCCAAAAATCTCCTTTAATAATCTCCTTGGCGAGCTTGCGCTGATCTGGCATACGCACTCCGATTACGTGCTCGGCCTGCGGACAGGTCTTCAAATGAAATTCACGATAACCCACATCTTCCAGTTCAAATAATCTGGTACGTAACTGTTCAGGTGACACCATGGGTGGCATTTAGACTTACTCCGACAAAAATTCCTTCAAATCAAAACCTTCGGTATCAATATTTTCGTGCCCAATGTCAAAACGCATCTGAGGATTCTTCTCAGCAATTTGCTTACGCGGATACCCCTTAATCTTGATGTCGTCAACCGTGAAGCTATAGAAATCCTTCTTCTCGGGATTAATCCAGATCTCAGGCTGACAGTCTACTGGCTCACGAGCAATTAGCTCTTTGGCGAGATCGACGTGACGGTCATAAATCTGTATATTCTGCACAAACCAAGAGAAGCGCCCAGGCACATAGCCACAATGTCGCGCCACTAAGTGCAAGAACACTAAATATTGCACCTGGTTAATACAGCCCGCCGCCATAAAATCGCTAGAGCGTTGATATAAACACATATCTAAATAATCGACACCATCCTTACCGTGACGCACATTCCAAGCAGTCTGATAGGCACAAGGCTTCAGACCATGCTTATCCTTATAATCGTCGACTTGCCACATATTAATAATATGCCGACGTCCGTCTGGGTTATTTTTAATATCATCTAACAGTTCGTTGACTAAGTTATGGCGCTTGACCGTTTCACCATAGACGGCCCCAATTGTACGGTCACCAATGTCCCATTCATCCCACCATGTAATACCGTATTTTTCTTTTAATAAGTCTAGGTTATTAGACTGGTCTTGGTAGATCCATAATAGTTCTCCGATAGCAAACTTGACAGCAATCGGCCGCAAAGTAATCAAGGGTATCTCACCTTTGGTAAGATCATATGTAGTCATGACATGGTTGATACTGTAGGTATGCGCTGGCACACCATCACCATATTTGGAGCTCGGCCACTGATCTAGGCAACCTTCGTCTAAGATACGTTGAACGATCGTCTTAGTATAACGATCTCCTTTAGTACCGGTAATAATGTTTAATTCAGACTCATTTTCATTGGTGGCTTTTTGCTCAGAATCTACATGGATAGTAGTTTTGCTTTTTGTGGTTTTCCAAATTGGCACTAAGCCAAATAGACGTTGCTCTTTTGTCTCGATATAATCCGCCATCTTAACCTCCACTTTTCTATATTATAGCAAAAATTACTTACCAGAAAACATCCAATAAATAAATGCACCTACGACTGCCGCTACTGTAACTGACGCAATCCATAATAGCACTCCAAAGAAGCCAGAAAACCAGCGACGAATTTTGTGCTTGTCGTATTCTTTGATGGCCATGCTAAGCTCGTCATGGACTGCAGCATTTTCACGCAATGCCCGCACCATAGTATCAGTCACCGCATCAACCGCCAATACCTGAGTTGACAAAGAATTGGCAAAGGTACGTGCAAAGCGCTCATTGTTCTTAGTGCGTTTTTCGATTCGGCTCAGTCGTTGCTCGAGATCGGTAATTTTATTATCTTTTTTTATCAAGGCTTTACTCATCTCTGCAATATCAGTATCTTTAGCAGCTGAGTCAGCCTTAGTATCTTCACTTTTGCTCATCGGGGCCTCCACTCTCCGTTATTTTACCGCTTTGCCCAAGAGCGCTATTTTTCCCTTTTTGTTCCCACTCGTGCTTTTCTTAAGTATATCATAGACCGAGCCGGTCATCTAGAGAAAATGTTGTAGAAAATACATTGTCTTACACCACAATGGCAGTAATATAACTAGCTATACCAAACAGCGGACGAAGTAAGTAGAATATTAGCATATTTTATGTTGTCAAAATTGCAAAATTG
>CANOTH010000006.1 GCA_947570505.1 uncultured Candidatus Saccharibacteria bacterium | reverse complement strand
CTAAACGTATCCTCATCAGACTGGACACTCTTAACTGAGTGTCCTTTTTGTGCTACAACTGCAAAATGAAGAAAGGGAAAATTATACCGAACGGAGTATACATAGCAACGATGCTTAGTGCACGTTAGCTATAACCACAAGCACAATGAACAAAAGGCGCAACGGCATCCAACAGATAAGAAAAGCAAAAAAATAACAAAGAAAATCGAAACAATACAATTAGATAAATCAACTAAAAACAATAACCATAATAAAACTCAAAAAGAAGAAATCCAATAACTAAAAATAGCAAAAAAATAATAGAAAATACTAAAAATAACAAAAAAGAAAGCCATAACCTCTATCACCAAACCCAAATACTTTACTCCTAATTTCAAACAAAATCAACCCTTAGTCACATCCATAATTACAAAAAACTCGTTATTTATGCTGAGTGGCCGAGAAAATCGACTACTTAGCATAATAGCTTAGATGCCTAAATCCCCAGATGCCTACTTGCCATTTTAACATGCTGTTTTCTACAATTGCCCTAACCCAGATAAACCGGAACTAAAATTAGCAAGATTTCATTGTCAAGTACCTACCTTCGTCCGTAGCGGTAACGTTCCTCTTGATACTAGCGCCTTGAGTGCTCTTGGTCTTGCTGGCTTCGGTTGGTCTAATACAGCATTTAGCTACACCTCACCAACCAATGCTAGAGCAGGCTATTTATATATCAATGTCAAAGAAACACGACCGAATGATTATTACTATTATTACCGTGGTTTCCCCGTCCGCTGTTTGGTATACTAATTATGTGTGATAAAATTGAACAGTAAGCACAACCGCTTATGGGATCCAGAGGGGCTATTTTGAGGTTAAGGCTCCAGCACCCCGAGGCTCTCTTGTTAATAAAGATCGTGAAGTTACCCTCTAAGATCATTTAGAAGAGAGTCACTGAGGGCTAGATGGATATTAATCGATATCAAGGTTTTGATTGATGAAAATTAACTTCTTTACCCAACGACCAGTCCGAAATATAATTGCTATTTCCAGGTTGCCTTTGACGACTTCGTCCGTAGCGGGAACGTCAACTTGAACAACGGTTCTGTACGTAGCTTCGGTATTGTTGCTCGCGGTTGGTCTCGTACTGGTGTAGGCTATGCCTCAGCTACCTCAGCTACAGCTTACGGCCTCTACGCAAATGTCTCCGGTGTCTACCCGTCAAACGGCCCGAACTATCGTTACTACGGTTTCCCCGTCCGCCCGTTATGTCGCGGTTCGGTGCCGATCTTTTTATCAGGCAGAATTGCCACCGCAACGCGGTGGCAATTAGATACTGAGTTGCGTTATTCATAAATCACTTTAATCTGTATTCTTAAGAAATCAAAGAAAAAAGTACAACAGTTTGGAATTTTGTCCCTAACTCCATCTTGATAAATAATGACCGTATCATCTTTAACTTTTACCGAATCATTGCTCAGCGGAAGCGAACATGAATCATGACTAGTTTCCAGTACGGCAGATCCAAATACATATTCTATTCTAAAAGATTGGTTTTCTCTCGCTTTGAACCAAACCGAATCCATGTATTTTGCCGGGTACAGCTCATCGATCAAAAATAGACTCACAATGTGCTGCAACTTATCTGACACGGTTGGAATATAACAGGCTACAATAGTGTCTACGTCCATTGCTGGCACTCCTAGCCCACTGCTATGTATTCCTAGTCTCAGGGTGTAGGTTTGACCATTATCTACGGTATAGACCTTTTTATAGTACTCTTGGTCGACAAACGTAGGAGTTTTGTCAGCAGCATCAGGACATAGCTTGAGAGTGAGCGGAATGTTCTGTTCTGCTACCTCAATGGCAGGTTGATCATGCAGCCCTGGAAAATAAACTATCTTTCCAGCTTTTTTGTGCCTATTGCTTGTTTTACTGCTAGTTGCTCTGTTTCTGTTGTTTCTTTTTGGTTCCATGTTCGATACCTCCATATATTCTAATTTGAAGCTGCCCTGTTTACGAGGTGGCAGATGGAATGTTGATGTGCCACCCCATAAACTTAGCTCCTAATATACATAGGACACTTCTGTGCCAGTTGAGTATTTTTTTATCTATAATCTTTTAGAAGTTCTTTCAACTTTTCTATGATACTCCGCTTTTTGTTATTGACGGTTTTTTGGCTACAACCAAGTATTTTACTAATTACCGCTTCTGTATTGCCTTCGTAAAAATACAGCCAAATGATGTCCTTTTCCTCTTCATCTAACGAATTGACAGCAGTATTTAAGGCCTGGTGTAATTCTTTATGTATCACATATTCTTCGATAGAAAAAGAACTGGCTGGCAATAAACCGACTTCTTGAAGCGATTCCACCGAAAGCGGTTTACCGCTTGGTTTGTGAGGGCATGTGCTACAATCACCTTTACAACGGTTGCCTTTACCATCCCGACAGATTTTCTCTCTGCTCTGGCGCTTAGCTTCTTTCCACTCAGGACGCATATACTCATAATATACTGCTTCTGATATAATCTGTCTCCCATCTCGATCATCTTTGCTATTCTGAACAAAGTATTGGTTATTTTCTTTATATAAGTACATAAAATGACTCCCTCCATGCGATCCGCAGGAGTCAGTTTGTCTTATATGGCGATCCGTAGAGATTAAATCCAGCAGGGGAATGCCAAAATCGGCATTCCCTCTACTATGCACTTATCCTGCGGATCATTTAAACTTTAGATTTATGTGTTCTTTTGACCAAGCTTGTCAGATTTATTAGTACATATATTAGCGCGCTTCAAATTGGTTAAATACCAGTCTGCTAAGTCACCTCCCTATTATTTTCTACAGCAGAGCCCTTGCTTGATATTACATTAAAACACCTTTCAAGTATTTTCAATCCGTATGGAAAGCTACGGAAAGTTACGGAATTTAGCGGAAAGCTATGGAAAAAAGTTTTCTTTATACCTTTGTAAAACATATTTCAAAGAAGTTGCAATTGACTTTAGTAAGTAAAAGGTGATGCATATTGACAAAATCAAACATGTGTGCTACAATGGTTAACATAAACTAGTTTGTTTATGCTCTTTAGCATTTTCGTGTCCACTATTTTCCTCTTGATGATTGTGTGACTCGCTTGTCCTCTTTCTGGAGAACCGGCGAAAGCACAATTATCATGAATTTAGTAAAATAAGGGGGAAATAGAATGAGAATGATGAGTCACAGGATTACTTTAGACAGTTCGGACGGATATATCATTGCCAATGCAGAAGTCGGTTGGGAAGCAATGCCGTCCCCGGCAAACTTTGAAGCACCTGCTATTCGAGTGAGCAATGAGCCTCTTGATGGTAAGATTGTGGGAAATATCGATGATTGTATTAGTAAGGAAAGCCTTGGCGGAATCGATGATCTCGATTTTAAGATTCATTATATTGATGCATTACATGGTGAACTGGATGGTTGGAAACTGATTGGTGTGCGCATTAACATGGATGATATTACATTACTTTTTACATGCGAATCTACCTATAGAATCGAGTTTCTTCACATTAATTCAGCCCCTTGGTTGCATCTTAGAATTGAGGCTCCGACTTATGATGGAAGCATTGACGCATACCTTGTAGAGATGTCAACGGACGTTGCATCCACTACTGGCGAGCAAATTCGTTTCCTAAAAGTGACCGAATATGAACCCAAAGGCAGACGTGAGATCATATTTGAACATGGAAATTTATTCCACACGGAATGCTCAGATAGTGACTACAGATATGCTTACGTAATAGAATATCGTTAGGTATGGATGCAAATTGAAAAATTAGGCTGCAGATGTTCTGTGGCCTATTTTTTAATCATAAAAAATATGTTATAATTCTAAATATTATGACGTGAGGGGGATGCTGATATTGAATGAAGACGTTAAAGCAAAGTATCTTTGCTCAGCTTTAAAAAATTTACGTGATCCTATAAGCACACATGGAGATTCTTGGGAAGAAGCAAGGAAAGAAATGCTAAAACAGCTAGGATTTGAAACATCAAAATGGACTACGAATCGGATAGATGCATTCTTAATCAAGGCTGTTCATGAAAAATTTGGCACATTGAACATTGAGACTGATATTATGCTTATGGCTTTGGGATTAATGGATGGCTATGATCATAATTGTCATGTTACCAAGAAGATTGCAGATCGTAGAGCAAAATATTTAAGAGAAACTGATTATTTAAGTAATGAGAGTATTCCGTATGACGATGCTAATAAAAACATTAAGTCGACCTACCAAGAGCGGCTTAGAAAAAGCGAGGAAGATCCAAGATTTTTACTTTTGGCTAAATCCATACTAAGTCATAAGAATAATATGGAAGAATATATTACCGAAACGAATGACTATATAGCTAAAATAGAAAAAGATGAGATTGCTATCTTGCCTACCCCAAGTTACGTGGTAAGAAAAACTTATCAAAACTCAAAACATCGGATACATTTATTTAAAAATATAACACGCAATAATATCAACCCTAATACAGCCAAGAATGTTGAACGACCTGTTATTAAAATTACCATTGTCACATTAGTAGAAGTGTTTTTAGTTGTACTTCTAATTTGGTGCATGAATACAAGGAACGAATTTAATCACATATACGAAAATGGTCATAAATATAACGAATATCTAGAAAATGATGGAAGCATTTGGACTGAAGCTGATCCATCCATACTAAGTTCCGTAAAATAGATGTGTTATTAAACGATGAAATAAAAGAACACAATCAATATAATAAACTTATTGAACCGTTTTCTAGTCATACGACATTCGAAATAGTTTAGCTATGGTGAACAGCTAAATTTAGTGGCATTATTCTTAAAATTGTTTATATTTTGAGGAGGCTTATATTAATGAAGAAGTATATTAAAATCAAATACATTTTATTTACAATAGCTATTATAGCAATCCTAAGCTATGGAAGGTTTTCATTAACTGCGTGGGCTTGGGGCGATAATGGCGGTGGCCGTCCAAGCTATACCAAAGAAGAAATCAATAAGGGTGCAATTGGTGCTACTGAGATTTCCGATGGAGAAAATTACAAAGAAAGTGACAACTATCCAGGCATAATTGTATTCAACAGTATCTCCGATAGTGCAATTGGTAATGAGAAGAACTTTGTCGGCACTCGTGAGTGTACCATCCAGGCTAATGGTCGCTGTAATGCAGCCACTAAGGAAACCATTTGGAATGCCAATGAGATTACCGTTAAAGATGGTCAGACTTACATCATCCGTGCCTACATACACAACAATAATCCCAATGGCGAAGATGCCGTAGCGGAGAATACCATGGTATCATTTATTGTCCCCACAGATTCTGCAAAAGAAATTGAAGTAAACGGCATCATTAGTTCTAGCAATGCTACTCCAAGTAAATATTGGGACGATGTAGTTTTTAAGAGTGAGCGGCTTTTTCATTTAGAGTATGTCTACGGATCTGCCCTGTTTACCAATAATGGTATTGGCAAAGGCGGTCTATCCATTGGTGACGAGGTAGTTACCAATGCCGCTAACGGTGGTATGCTTATTGGTTATGATAAGCTTGATGGTCGTATCCCAGGCTGCTATCAATATGACAGCTTTGTGACCATTCAGGTTAAAGCGGTCTTTGATGATTTTATGGCAAAAACGCAAGTTCGACATGCTGGCGACAAGGAATGGCAGGATACTATTACTGCCAATGTTGGTGACAAGGTAGAATTCCAAATTGAATATCAAAATATCAGTGACGAGTGGCAAAACAATGTAGTCATTCGGAATATCCTACCACCAAATTTGTCTTATATTTCTGGCTCTACCAAAATCAAGAATTCCAGCCACCCAAACGGTGCTACTGTAAATGAAGATCATATCATTGATGATGGTATTCAAGTTGGTGATTACGGTCCAGACGCAAATGTCTACGTAATCTTCACCGCTGAAGTGGTTGATGATAGTTTAGCTAATGGTCAGAACACACTGATCAACTGGGGCCGTGCTTCGGTTAATGGTGAAAAGCTTTTAAAAGATGATGCTAAAGTAATTGTACAAAAACGTCCCAAAGACTTTATAACTAAAATTATTTTGTTGTCCGCAGGAATCCTAATTTGTCTATTCTGTCTTATGCTACTAATTTACAAAATAATAAAGTTCAACAGAAGAAAATAAACCCGTAGTATGATTTGTTCCTAAAAAGAGGCACTTTAATTAAGTGTCTTTTTTTGTTTGCCATAAAACACTACTGTCAAAAAAATTTCATAAAAATGATATAGAATTTTTAAGTTTTGTTACTCACCATTCCCAAAACGGTCATTGGTTAAGTATAGAGGAAAATTTACACCAAATATTTTTGGCACAGAAACAGATTCTTCTATAAAAATTAATCAAAGGAGGTTTTGCTTATGAGTAAAGCAAACAGCAACACATCAACCAACCAGCAGGTCTTTAGAGGAGAGGTCATTGAGACTTTTCCAAGGCGCACCATTGAGCCGATGATGTCATCGCGCACTGGGAGCATGATGGTCAAGAATGCCATGCTGCAGATCGGGAGCGACAAATGCCTTGCTCTGACTACACAGTCAGCAATGCAGAACTGTGGCATGCTGGCAGCTATGGCAGATCATCTAGGCAGTGTTTCACCAAGGGGCAATGACCACTATCAGGCTTTGCTGGATGCCTATGCGCAGAAAGCCATAGAGATGATCGGGGGGAGGTGAACTTATGACAGAGACTATTATTCTGGTGGCACTAGGCATTTTCCTACTGCTGGCCACTATCCTACTGTCTTACTATAACGGCTACGCACAAATGCAGGAAGAAAACCGGGAGCTAGAGAAAGTGCTGGAAGACCAGTTTATCCTACAGGCTGAGAGCTTTGATACTTATCTTTCCATGCTCAACGAAGCTTGCCGTGAAGGCAATCTCTGGAACGAACATAACAGCAAGAAAAGATAACAACTGTGCCCTTGTCAACATATTATTGACATTTTTACAATGTCGTTTTCTTTGTGGGCTTATTAGCAGTTTGACCTCTGTCAAAGTTTGTCGCATCGCCTTGATATTATAAGGTTTTTATGGTTTTGTTTGGCAAGGTTTTGAGCTTAAATACCGTCAAAACCTTGCCATAACAGAAAGGAGATTACATGGAAAAAATTATTACCAGCGCAGAAGACAAAAACCACTCTATCAAGAAATATAAGACAGTCATGGCTGACCCGCCTTGGGACATAAATCAAAGGGGAAAATACAACAGACGCAGTGCAGAAAGCCATTATGAACTGATGCCAGTTGACCGCATCAAAGCTATGCCAGTGGCTAGTTTATGTGAAGAAAATGCCCACCTATATCTATGGGTACCAAATGGCCTGTTGCAAGAAGGACTGGATGTTATTAAAGCTTGGGGATTTACTTTCCGCAGTCCGATTTATTGGATCAAACCGCGTCTTTCATTAGGAAACTATGTCCGGAATGCCAGTGAAACACTTCTCTTTGCCACCCGTGGGAAAGCTCCTGTCAAATTCCATGCCCAACCCAACTGGCTGTTCGCGCCGCAACAAGAGCACAGCCATAAGCCAGAAGAGCAGTTTGCTATTATCGAACGTTTGTCGGATGGTCCGTATCTTGAGCTCTTCGCACGGAGAAAACAGCCAGGTTGGGACTGCTGGGGGAATGAAGTACCTTCGGACATTATTATGCCTGGTGGAGATTACCCCGTACCAAACTACAGTTCTAAAGCACTAAAAAAGGAGGTGTGATGTTTGGAGCCAAAAGGATTATTAAACCGCCTGCTGGAATGTGCTTTTATCTTCCTGCTCAGTATTCTCTTAATCCGCGCAGGCATCAACATTCTGATAGAAATCTGGCCGGTACTGCTGATTATTGCCGCCATATTGCTTGCTATCATTATCGGCTGGCGCATCTGGAAGTTCATTCGCAGTGGCATGGGAAAATGGTAGCAGAAAGGAGTGGGTTATGAGAAAACACAAAATAGAAAACATCTGCTGGAGGGAGGTCTACTTACACAGACCTTATGAACTGGAAACTGTCTGGGAAGTTCTTTCCCATCTGGCCGCCCTCTCGCCCCGTGGAGTAGTCATCTTGGAAGTAAGAGGGAGAAAAGGAACAGTCAGCTATCTTTTGGGGGCTGACCAGCAATACATTCACAGTATTGAAGCAGTCTTTAAGGCACATGGGGAAGCCCAGTTTAGCAACATCCGTGTAAATGACCGTTCTTTAGTTGATACCGCAAGACAGCTCAAAATCAGTCATCCATCACTATCGCTTCGGACAGACATGACCAAAGCGGTGGTACGGGCAGGACTGGCAGCATTGACAGAAAGTAAGGGGGATACAGAAACGGTATTACAGGTAATTCTGGGACGGGCTTATGCCCCCTCCCCAGTTTCGAACAACCTGTCTGACCCCCATGCCTCGTGGCTCAGTGTCATACTTGGAGATGTAGAAAAAGCCTCAGCAGAGAGCCGTAAAACCATCAGAGAGAAAGCCGAACAGCAGGCTTTCCAGACTATAGTACGGATTGGATCTGCTGGAAGCGGAGCCGCTACGCACTGTCGAAGTATCATCAGTGCCCTTAAAGTCTTGGAATCCGCCGGGGTACGAATCAGTGAAGAAGTAGAAAACCCCATTCATCTCAACACTGCCCATATCCCCTGGCACTTCCCTTTACGATTATCAATTAAAGAACTGGCAAACTTCCTGCTACTTCCGACAGGCGAGGAAGAACTGCCCGGACTTCCGGGACTTCACCCTAAACTGACATTGCCGCCTGAATGGTACAGGACTCCAACTAATTTACAGAATGACCGCAGTTTCGCCATCAGCATGGATATCGCAGCACCTAAAAAACTCAGTATCTCTCCACGTGATGGACTGGAACACGTACATTTGATCGGACCGACGGGCAGCGGTAAATCCACAGCGATGCAGCATCTGATTTTAGCGGATATCAGGGCTGGACGGAGTGTACTCGTCATTGATCCCAAAACAGATATGGTTAATGATATCTTGGCTAGAATTCCAGAAAAGCGGACAGATGAGGTGGTAGTACTCGACCCATCCGATCCTTGCCCGGCAGGCTTTAACCCTCTGGCATTCAGGGACTATGGAAATCCGGCTTTAATTGCCGATGCCGTTTTGGGTGTCCTGAAAGAAATATGGTCAGACTCATGGGGTGTAAGGATCCAGGATGTGCTCAGCGCTGCCTTGATAACACTGGCGGATATAGACGGCGCTACACTTCTCTGGCTGCCGCCTTTGCTCACAGATGATGGTTTCCGCCAAAAAATCACCGGCCAAGTGAAAGACAAAGTTGCTCTTTGCCCATTCTGGGAGCAGTTTGATGCCCTTAGGGAGACTGAGCGCCACCAGTGGATCGAACCTGTCCTAAACAAGCTGCGCCAGCTCTTATTCCGCAAAGGGCTGCGCAGTGTCCTCGGACAGGCAAAACCAAAGTTCAATCTGACAGACCTGTTCCATAAACGCAGAATTGTACTCGTACCCTTGAACAAAAGTCTGATAGGGAGTGAATCAGCCCGGCTCATCGGCAGCCTCATTGTCGGCTTAACCTGGACACTGGCACTTTCGCGGGCAAACGTGCCGCCGGAGCGCAGGCACATTGTTGGAGTATATATAGATGAGCTGCAGAATTACCTCAGCCTTCCTACAGACTTGTCGGACGCATTAGCCCAGGCCAGAGGACTCGGCATGGCACTGACACTGGCTCATCAGTACCGCGACCAGCTGCCTACAGAAATACGGGCAGGAATTGATGCGAATGCCAGGAACAAAATTGTGTTCGGATTAAATGCTAAGGATGCAAAAGATTTTGCGGCGATGGCACCAGAACTGACACCAGAAGATTTTATGAGCTTACCACGTTATGAGATTTATACTTCATTCCAGTCCGGCGGACGTAATACCGGCTGGGTGAGGGGACGCACTCTGCCGCCCATTCCTGCCATCAGGGAGGCGGCCGAGCTTAAAGCCCTGAGCCAGTCAGCTTATGGCATACCCGCCAGCCAGGTTGAGGAAGAATACCTCAAAATGTTTGCCGATGGATGTATTCCCGAAGAGGAATGGGAGGGCGCAGCTATTGGAAGGAGGAAGCGCTTATGACTAACCGTATGACCAGCCAGGACAGTAAAACAGAACCCAGAAAGCCCCAGCTTACGGACTTTTCCCGATATAAGGTATGCGATTCATATTGTAATCCCCCTTCTGCTACTGATACTCCCGCTGGTGGGAGGCACCGGCTTTCCCGTCGGCAGCTTGAGGAACTGGACGCATGCCTGAAAGCCCAAGATAAGGAGGCGCTTCTTGCTATCCAGCGGCATCGCTACCTGATGACAGGGCAGGTGCAGAGACTGGTGTTCATGGAGGCTGTTACTTCTACCGCCGCCCTGAGAGCTGCCAGCCGCTGCCTCAAAAAGCTAAAGGAATTAGGACTGATTGACACTTTATCCCGGCGGATTGGCGGAGTGAGGGCTGGGTCGAGTTCGCTTATCTGGTATCTTTCCCATGCCGGAGAACGACTGCTGCGGCTACATGACCAGAAAGAGGCGGCAAACAGACGCTTCTTTGAGCCTTCCCCCTATTTTCTGGCACACACCCTTGCAGTTGCCGAAGTTTCCATACAGCTCATGGAACTATGCCGTAAACATCAGATGGAGCTGGCTGAGTTACAGCCGGAGCCGGAATGCTGGCGGTCTTACAGTGACCGCGGGATCTGTCTTTCCCTTAAACCTGATCTTTATGCCATTACGGTATCCGGTGAATATGAAGACCGTTGGTTTCTGGAAATAGACCTTGATACGGAATCGCCCACCAAAGTGATAGAAAAATGCAGAAGATACCACCAGTATTACCGCAGTGGTCTGGAACAGAAAGAATCAGGTGTCTTTCCCTTAACTGTCTGGATTGTGCCGGACACCGTAAGAAAGCAGCATCTGCTGGAACATATCCGCGCAGCTTTTGATAAACAGCCACGACTGTTTGCGGTAATCACTGCTGATGAACTGGAAGAACTTATCTGTCAGGGAGGCGAAGGAGACATGCTGTGCTAGACCACCTGGCTGTATCCAAACCTCTGGCGCAGCTAAACGGGCAGACAGAACCCAGAACAGGAGAACCGTTTTGCTTGATGCAATTTTTAGTAATTAATCTAATCCAAAGAAGACAACTATGCGAACAACTACTAACCAGGCTATTTCATTGCTGGGCAGCATAGCCATGCTAAACGAAAGAATCATTGCTTTTATAAATGAATGCTATCCCCGCGAAGAATACTGTCGTATGAAAAACATAGATGCGCTGATTATAGAAAAAGTGTCTGGAATACTGCTGCAGGCTGATGTAGATATCACACTTGACTGTAACAGTCTGACCACGTTTCTACGGGAAGCTTTCTATGAAGCATTAAAAAATGGGGACTATAAAACAGCCAAAGAGGCAGACGAACTTTGCAGGCATCTGCTCAGGCTGGAGCTAGAAATAAAGGACAGAAAATAGGCGGAAAGCAAAACAACTTCTGTCAGGTAATCCGGTCTTTACCCGTTTAGCTGCGCCCAGGGCTTGGGCACATGCTACTTGGTGACAGGATTGAGAAAATCTATATGATTTATATTATTTTGCAGTGGTAATGAGAAAGGAGAATCGATATGACACCGGAGATAAAGAAACAGGCAGTCCTGACACTGTACCAGCAGGGACAGCCATATGCAGAAATTGCGGAATCGCTGCTCATGTCCAAAAATACAGTTAAATCAATCTGCCGCCGCAGCGGCCTTAAACCACTTCCTATGAAGGATACAGATGTTGCTGCGTGCAAAAACTGCGGGAAACCGCTTATCGAGATTTCCGGGGGCAGAAAAAGAATTTTCTGTTGCGACCAGTGCCGCTATGCGTGGTGGAATCACAGCCGGCATAAACAGCCATATATCCTGACCTGCCGCCAGTGCGGAGAAAAGTTTATCAGTTTTGGAAATAAAAATCGCCGATACTGCGGACGGGACTGCTACAATCTCAGCCGTTACGGGGAGGGATTACCATAATGACAAGGCGCTAACTTGTAGCCGGCTTCTTATAACAGCGGTATATGCGCGGCAATATTACTCATTTTTTATAGCTATATACCGCAAAATACAATGCCTGCTGTCTTATCTGGACAAACTGGCAGAATAAATGAGTTTGAGAGGAGGTATCAGGATTATAAGCTAAAAGTAACCAATTAACAGTTTTGGCAGCTACGGTGCGCTCAGTTCATGAGGTGCATCGCAGGATGCCCTCTTAGCGACTGACATCAGGCTGCAAAAAAAGGAGGGCAGAGCCAAATGTTTACTAAGAGTTTTGGGATCGAAATCGAATTTACGGGTATTACCCGTCAGAAAGCGGCAGAAACCGCCGCAGGCTATCTCGGATGCAGCGCCAGCTTTACGGGCGGATATTATGAAGTCTACGAAGTCCGGGCTGAAGACGGGAGAATCTGGAAGTTCATGTATGATGGAAGTCTCAAATGCCAGCGCAAAGAGAACGGACAGATTATCGCCGCTAACAACAAATATAGTGTGGAGTTAGTCAGCCCCATCCTGCTTTACCGCGAGGACATTGACACCTTGCAGGGACTGGCCAGGAGGCTGAGGAAGGCCGGAGGATTTTGCAATAACTCCTGCGGTATCCATATCCATCTGGACGGAAACGAACACACGACCAGAAGCATCCGCAACTTCATCAATATCATTGCCAGCCGCAATGACCTGTTCTATAAGGCCTTGCAGATTGCGCCGGAAAGGATAAGGTATTGCAAAAAGATGGATGCCTATCTGGTAGAGAGGATTAACAAGGTAAAACCCGTATCCCTCAAGCAGGTTGAGAATATCTGGTACGAGGGATATCCCCGTAACCGGAATACGCATTATCATGACAGCCGTTATCACTTTCTGAACCTGCGCAGTTTCTTCCATGGAAATCACACTGTAGAACTCAGGGGGTTTAACGGCACACTGCATGCCGGAAAAATCAGGGCATATGTTGTCCTTGCCCTGGCACTTAATCATCAGGCACTGACACAGAAAAGTGCCAGATATCATAAAGTCCAGGAAGAGAATGAACGTTTTGCCATGCGCACCTACTTAAACCGCATCGGTTTTATCGGCGATGAGTTTAAGAGTTGCCGGGAACATCTGTACAAGCACCTTGATGGTAATGCTGCCTGGCGGTACGGCTCACGTGAGAACGTCAGAAGCCATATTAGCACACATCATGTAGAAAGTGGAGGAAACAGCAATGAAGAATAATCCAGCTAAAACCAGTAACCTGAATAATCATACAGAAAGATTTTATATCGCCTATGGTTCCAACTTAAATCTCACCCAGATGGCACACCGCTGTCCCACCGCAGAGGTAGCCGGACAGACAATCCTGAAGAACTGGCGGCTGATGTTCCGTGGTGCTAACAATTCTGCGGTTACTACCATTGAACGCAGCCCCGGATATCATGTACCAGTCCTGGTCTGGAAACTCCGTTCACAGGATGAGCAGGCTCTTGACCGTTATTAGGGCTGGCCATATCTTTACCGCAAAGAGACTCTAAAAATCATCCTGAATGACAGACAGATTTCTGCAATGGCCTACATCATGAATGAGGAAAATCATCCTTATGGTGTCCCATCCACGGGCTACCTTGAGACGATTATGACAGGCTACAAAAGTGCCGGATTTGATGAAAACATTTTACATCAGGCGGCAGATGAATCCATGAAGGGAGTGTGATTGCTATGACCGAAATCGTTAAACAGCAGATTTTAGCCATCCGGGCAACAGCCGAAACCAATATGTTTGATGCCTATGCTGTCCAATATATTGCCAACCGTGAAGGCTTTTATGAACTGGTAGTGTTTATTCAGGCTAACCGTGAAGAATACATAGATTTTATTCTTAGGGGCGGCCGCAGTTAGTCCACAGATTTTTTACATGATTCTGATCATCAGACTTGCTTTTTTACATGGTCTGAGTGATAGATAGTGTAAGCCAGAAAGAAAGGAGTAAATGCTATGAGCATTCAATATAGCTATAACCGGACAGGCGCAGAACGCAAGGCACTGGTGCAGGCAGTCAGCAATATATTAGGTGAGGCTCCTGTTTACCTGAAAGCCCCGACTTTTACCTATGACATCGGCTACTGTAGTGTCGATAAAAATGGTATCCTGTCCTTCCGGGAAGATACAGAACCTGAGAAAATTGAGCAGCTGCTTAACTGCCTCAAGGAACAGGGTTATGAGCCTGCAAGTGATGAGACAGATACTAATACCCTCACGGTTGAGCTACCAAAGAATGGACTGACCGATGAGAAGATTTTGAACCTCAAAAGGATTATTGCCAGCAAAAGTACTGTACTAAAGAAGGCGCTTCAGACCGACACCCTTAAAATCATTGACACTGGCACTTCCCTTAAATTCCCCTGGTTTACCCTGCATGGGCTGGAAGGAGAGGTAAAAGCTTACTGTCAGTTAGCTACCGCCCTCTGTCAAATGGCGCGGACACAGAAACGTGTCACAGCAAAAGAAAAAAATACCCAGAATGATAAATTTACCCTGCGTCTTTTCTTAATCCGTCTGGGGTTTATCGGCGATGAATATAAAACAGCCAGAAAGATACTGCTTGGCAGCCTCACCGGAAACAGCAGCTGGAAATCAGGACACCGACCAGAACAGACCGAGACAAACACAGAAATGATTACATTTGAAGTTACTGTCATTGATACACCCAAATCAGAAAACAAAAAGGATAATCCTTATGGGAAATAACAGCTTTTCCAGCAAAAAAACAGTGGAACGGATACGGGAACAGTATCCTGAAGGCTGTCGGGTGGAGCTGATAAATATGGATGACCCATACAGCAGATTGTCTCCCGGCGAACAAGGTACAGTCAATTTGGTAGATGATACCGGCACTGTATTTGTAGACTGGGACTGCGGCTCCCACCTCGGTGTTGTTTATGGCATCGACCGTATAAGAAAACTGTAGAACCTTATTTATGAGGGGATTCTTTAGAATCCCCTCCAACTTTAGGGTGGCGAAAACCCAAAACGAAATGGAGGCAGTATTATGAGAAAAATTACAAAACTAAATCAGACCGCACCTGCACCTGTAAAGCGCAAGAAAGTTGCAGCTTATGCCCGTGTATCTTCGGGAAAAGATGCCCAGCTCCATTCACTGTCTGTTCAGATCAGTTATTACAATAATTATATTGGTAATCGGGGGGACTGGGAGCTTGCCGGAATCTATGCTGATGAAGCCCTGACTGGCACCAAAGAAGGCAGACCAGAGTTCCAACGGCTGCTTACAGACTGTAGAAATGGAAAAATTGACATGGTGATTACAAAATCCGTCACCAGACTGGCGCGCAATACCCTGACACTACTGGAAACTGCACGTGAACTGAAATCTTTGGGGATAGATATTTATTTCGAGAAAGAAAATATCCACACCATGAGCATGGACGGCGAACTGATGCTGACGCTCTTGGCATCCTTTGCGCAGGAAGAGAGCCGGTCAGCCTCAGAAAACTGTAAATGGCGCATCCGTAAAATGTTCGAGCAGGGACATCCTGTAAATGGGAATATGCTGGGATATCGTTTAAAGGATGGCCTGATTTATGTCGTACCGGAAGAAGCCCAGATTGTTCAGATGATATTTACGGATTTTCTCTCCGGAATGGGCAGGGGAGCCATCGCCAAAAAACTCACCAATATGGGGATACCAGCTAAGTCCAGTAAATTCTGGAGCATAAGCACCATATACGGGATCTTGCGCAATGAGCGGTATGTCGGCGATTTATTGTTACAGAAAACCTATCAGTCAGACCATATCAGTAAGAAAAAAGTCATAAACCACGGCGAACTTCCAATGTATCTGGTTAAGGATAATCACGAAGCGATCATTGACCGGGAAACGTTCAGACAGGTTCAACTGGAGTTAAAACATCGCGAAGAAACCTATTACTGGAAACATGGGTCATCCGATCCACATTTGTTTACAGGAATGCTATACTGCGGAATTTGTGGACGGACATACCGGAGAAAAACAGCCAATAACAACAGTAAATATGCCAAGCCGGTCTGGATTTGTGAAACCTATAACACTCATGGAAAAAGTAAATGCCCCTCACAGCAAATTCCAGAAAATATTCTCATTAGCATAACCTTAGCAGTTTTGAACGTAACAGAATTAGACCGTGAGATGCTGCTTCAGCATATTAAAGAAATACAGGTGCCAGCACACAACCAGCTAATTTACGTATTGACTGACGGCCGTATCATAGAGGTACCGTGGCATCACCCTTCCAGAAAAGAAAGCTGGACTGAGAGTATGAAACAGGAAGCACGCGACCGCCAATTACAATTTAGAGAAAGGATGAAGAAAAATGGCAGAAACAATTAGAACGGTACAGAAAATCGAAAGCCGGGCCAGCCTGACATCAAGTACTCCAGACATAGAACAGCCCAGAAAACGAGTAGCCGCCTATGCGCGTGTTTCTACTGATTCCGAGGAACAGCTCTCGAGCTACGAAGCACAGGTGGAATTTTACACCCGCTACATCAAAGGCAATCCTAGCTGGGAGTTTATTGACGTATACACCGATGAAGGTATTTCCGGTACCAATATCAGAAAACGGGAAGGGTTTAACCGGATGGTTAATGACGCATTAAGCGGCAAAATCGACCTGATTTTAACAAAATCCATCAGCCGCTTCGCTCGCAATACGGTCGATACCCTCACGACCGTCCGTACCCTGAAAGATCATAAAGTAGAGGTGTATTTTGAGAAAGAAAACATTTATACCCTTGGTACCAAAGGCGAAGTGATGCTGACCATCATGGGGAGTCTGGCACAGGAAGAAAGCCGTTCCATCAGCGAAAACGTGACATGGGGCAAGCGGCGGTCAATGGAGGAAGGCAAATTTTCGCTTGCCTATAAACATTTTCTAGGCTATGAGAAAGGCGAGGACGGACTGCCTAGGATTGTGGAGCATGAGGCTGAAATTATCCGTGAAATCTACCAGCTTTTTCTTGGCGGTTCGACAGTACGGTCAATTGCCGATCATCTTACTGCGAAGGGCATACCTACACCAGCCGGGAAGAAAAAATGGAGTGTTTCTACTATTATGAGCATTCTCCAAAATGAGAAATATAAAGGTGATGCTCTACTCCAGAAAACTTATACAGCAGACTTTTTAACCAAGAAGGTTAAAAAGAACTGTGGCGAGGTTCCGCAGTATTATATTGAAAACTCGCACCCGGCCATTATTGATGCTGAAACTTTTGACTTGGTGCAGAAAGAGATTGAACGACGAAGACCACACCGCCATCAGCTGCACCGCAGCAGCCCGCTCAATGCAAAGATTATCTGCGGTGAATGTGGCGGATTCTATGGCAGAAAAGTCTGGCACAGTAACAGTAAATACCGTAAATCTATCTGGCAGTGCAACTGTAAATATGATAATGAGTCTCATTGTAGTACTCCAAACTTAAATGAAGATGAGATTAAAAATGCTTTTGTAACAGCCTTTAACCAGTTGTTAGATGACAAAGCCAGCCATATCGCCAGACTAAAAGAAATACAGACAGAGCTAAGTGACACCAGTCTCCTGGAAGAACAGCTTCATGCGGCGACGTCTGAACACGCCCGGCTTCTGGCAAACCTTCGTCAATACATGGAGGAAAATACAAGGCAGATACAGGACCAGACTGAATACAACCGTAAGTTTAACGAAATGGATGCGGCCTGTCAGGAACAGGAGGAAAAAATAGCCAGTATCAGGAAGCAGCTCCTTGACCAACAGACACGGAAGGAACAGGTCGCACGTTCTATGAGTTTCCTAGTGGAACAAACTGACTATATAGCTGAATTTGATGCTGACCTTTGGAATGCCATGATAGAAAATGTTACGGTATCGTTGGATAAAACATTGAGCTTCAGGTTTTATGACGGAGCAGTTATAACCATAGATTTATCCGCAGAAACACCAAAATCCACAAAATAAAACTAAGCACCTTAGAAGACAAAATTGTCTTAATATTAGCCCACAGAGAAATCTGTGGGCTTTATGCATGGTAGAGACAGCGGTATTTTACTAAAAATTATTCTCTCCTTCCAATTCATTGTATTTTATAATTATACCGTACATACCCTATAAATTATCTCTCGAAGAGTATTGTGTTTCCAGCATAAGTTTTATCTTTGATTGGTATATCGCCTTTGACCATTATGCTAATAGTTTTGTTTTCATAATAATCATAATCCAATATATATGGGTAATCTGTCATATATTCACGTCCTAAATAATCTGTTTCCAAAAGCACATATTGCTTTGCGTCTTTATGGTAAAAATACAAAAATGTATCTGGGTCGACTTTCATTGAGCCGTCAAAGACAAAATCACTACAACCATATGCCTTCATAATTCTTTCCAATTGGTCTTTTGAACGTTCCATACGCACATTATACTATAAAAGCCAGCAAATTGTTGCTGGCTTTAGATATTATATTCTATGAGTATCACCTTGTTTTTTTATATCTGCATCTTCGTCTATTAAAAAATCATCCCGCCGTCCATTCTCATCGCGATGCTCTTGCCATACATCTCGATAATAGTGTACATTATTATCGGGGTCAAGAACGATGTGCCCATGGCCGATGTCGTCGCCTATATTTCCTGAATTGACAAAAAATACATCCCGCCACCCCTCAGGTTTTCCGGGTTTTTGACGCACCTTAGCTGGTTTGCCATCGAAATAATCTGTCCCAATAGCAAGACGACTCTCCACATAATTCTCCCCACCATGCTCCTCAAATGCTCCTCGAGCATAAGTTACATTTCCATTATTATCAATAGCTGTGTGACCATGTCCTAAACCATCGCCTCCACCAACCCCACCGTGATAGATTTGGGTAGTACCATCATTCTTTTGAACAATCTTAGCATCTTCTCGTTCGTAATAAGCAATCCCCGCTTTATCTAGAATTGTATCGCGTTCACGTTGATTATCTGATTTAATCAGCGCGAGTCTATTTTGGAAGGCTTTCTGGCATCGCATATGTTCTTCTTGGAGCGCATCAAATATGCACTTCAATCTATCTCTTTCCGCTTTCTGGTTCTTAAATTCTGTTTGAGCGGATTCATGAATTTCTTTTAACCGCTCAAATTCTGCTTTGGCAGATTCAAAACTAGAAGAATCTACTTTTGGTGCACGCATCTCGGCAGATGCCTTGGCGGATTTTACTTCATTGGCAAGCCTGCTAATTTCTGCATTAAGTTCATCTCGACGTTCCTTATGTTCATGTCCTTCTTGAGACAATATTGGAGCCTCCGATTTGTTGCCATATGTATAAGCATCACTAGCTCGGTCAAAACAATCTTGCATGGCACGATGCTCGTAATCAGCATCATACTTCAGCGATTCAATCTGCGAATTATTATAATCTCGAATACGCGCATACTCTCCCCAAACGGAATCGTGATGTTCAAAGGACTCCTTGCGTTGTTCAAAAGCCTCATTCATTTTCTCTCGTGCACGAACACGTTCGTCCCATGCTCTCTGCATAACATCATGGGCAATGTCTGTGCTTTCTTTGGCACATTTGTAATTCTGATATGCTTCCTGTTTGCGCTGAAATGCTGCATCTTGCTCAGCTTTCAGCCTGTCTAATTCGTGGCTTCTTGACATACATAACCACCAACCTCTCTAATACGTCGACACATAAAACGATAGTTACTAAAACAAGATTCTTTATGAATCTTAATAGATATATCGTCATTAGGACGAAATCTCTTAACTATTTTAGGAATACTTCGCCTATATTCATTACATAAGAAACCGTGTAGAAACGTGTAAATTAGGGATATAAGTAATTATCCTTGTATCATCAGTGACGTCTAGACACATGATTTTGAAAATGAGAAGACCACCGGTAGAGCTGGTGGTCTTTTTGTATGGGGTGATTTTCTATGTTTTGTCAGCCATCCACGGTATTAGCCATTGACTCTATAGAAGATAGCATGACCTCAGCATTCTCTGAGATTGGATTAACTATTAGAGTAAAGCTTTGGTCGGCACGCAAACCAGCTGCGAGGTCAAATCCCCGAACATATAGTTCATAGCTACCCACTTGATTTAAATCATAGTATCCATAAACTTCCAGTTGATATGTGCCTGGGAGATATGGTGTGCCGTCAGCCGAAAATAAGCCGATAGCGGATTGCAAAGTCTCTAAGTTTGACCCCGCAGGCACATACAGCACGTTGCCTCCTAAAGTATTAGTAGTCAGCTGTAAATGGGGTAAAACTGTGATCCATGGATTAGCTGGGTTGGGGTCCGTAGGATCCCAACTGCGATGAGGATTATCAGACGCAATCTGCATACTAGTCGGTTTACCTAATGGTCCAGGATTCTCAGCATCATCATAAACTACGACCTGAGTGCCTGGCTTACAATGATCATAAATCCACTTCGCGTCAATACAAGATAACCGGACGCAACCCGCCGAAGCTTGTTCGCCTAAGCGATTGTAATGACCCCATTCCAGCTGATTAGGTTTTTGATGATAGTATGGCACAGAATGAAATAATCGGCTGCCATCAAACCTCGTAGCATATTGAGTATAGACCCCGCCGTCCATTTTGCGCCACTTATATTGACTACCGGTTTTGAAACTACCGGTCAGAGTTTTATTATTCTTACCCGTAGAGCAGACAAAGGCAATGACCGGAATAGTAAATTCCCTGTTCACGTCCTGTTGATAAACCGTAATACAATTAGCAGCTCGATTGACCATAATTAAATAATCTGGTCTCAGATCTTCTGCATGAGCCACGATACTACCGAATAATAAGCTCATAATCAAACATGTTAAGAAAAATTTTTTCATTTCTTCTCACCCTTTCTTTAAATGTACTCCCCACACATGTCCTTATTCTATCATTCTAAGGACTTTTTGTCAATTTTAGCAACATCTACAGTGGTCCTACACAACTGGTTAACTCCTAGGACTATAAAAAGGATTTAAAGATTTATAATATTCTCTAGGTGCATTATTAATTTTATATAATTCTCCCTTATTAGTATGTTTGATGGCTTGATGAGCAGGTTCAATATAGGCATCCAGTTCATCTGCAAAGTTAATAATGATTACCTACAGCATCTTTGACATTACTAATGCACCCCATTCACCATACTAATTCATATGACTTCCAGTAGTTGCTGGTTTATTAATTAGTTTTTCCTTAAAGTCCCTATAAAATGGTTTGGCAACATTCCTTTAAGACTGGATTTTTAATTTGCTCCATAAATTCTAAACATTTATCGTAGTACAACTCTATATCATTATTTTTTCACTTGAGTTCTCTTAGCTTTCATTAATTACAAATCCTTTCAATCTATATAACAAAATTTGTGACAAATTAAAACTCAGACTCTCAAAAAATCAAAGTGTCAAATTTCTATCAATCTGGGGATTAAGTCAGAAATTAAACGAAAGTAGAATCTCTACTGCCTCTGGCCCGTGGTAAAATGATCCGTCCCAGGGGGATATCGTCCGTAGCGGGAGTGTTGATTTACCTCATGACTCCCTAAGATATGGCGGTCGACATGCTAGCAATTGGTCGAACACCACAACAGATAACTTCCAAGCACATTACTTAGTCATTAACAACTCAACCACCATGCCTTCTGGTGGGCCCTATGGACGTTGGAATGGTTACCCCGTCCGCTGTTTGGTAATACTAGTTTTGTATCAGCCTTCGTTGTTATTACTAACTATTGTAGGATATAAAAGTGTTGAGCCAGAGGGCTAGTTTCTAATTTTAGCAAAAGTCAGCACGGTCACGTCCGGGGAACTTTTGCGTCCGTCAGGAAAATTAGCAACTAGCCCTCTGCGCGAAGCACTCATCCTACAATAGTTAGTAATAAAAACGAATGATAGATTCGCTTGCGAGAGGCTCACCCGGACTGAGAAAGTAGTAGCAGAAATACATAAAACCCATATTACTAGTTAGGATTATCCGACAACCTCTAGCAGCCTCCGATAAGCCCAACTATGTGATACTAAGCGCATAGCATCTCCCTGCGGGTTTTCTAGCAATTTCTTGAGCTCAGCAAGTGGTATAAACTTCGCTTCTGAGACCTCTGCGTCCTGTAAAACCAACTCGTTCACAGTTTTGGAAGTTCTAAGCAAATATAGATCATTGAAGGAGTTATTGATAAAATTGGGGGCCGGGCGAGTTGAGCTTTTCCAACTCCCAAGATATTCCAACTCGCCTGGCCGCACCACCAGTCCTAGTTCTTCATATAATTCTTGCAGCGCCGCGGTCAGCGAATCTTCGCCCGCCACAATGTGTCCACCAGCCGAAATATCCCAATAACCCGGCCAGCTATCCTTGTGAGCGGCGCGCTTCTGCAACAAGACCTCGTCATGATCATTGATCACCCAGATATTGACTGCTCGGTGCCAATCCCCATCCCGGTGGACTTGACTGCGCTCTTTAGTTTTGCCCGTCTTATGTCCGTTTTCATCCAAAACATCAAAAAGTTCAGGCCCTGCCGCCGTGCGCCCGTTTCCTGCTAATTGCCCCCCATTCTGCACTATCATTGTTCATTTTACTCCTCAAAATCTCCACCTCCAGGAGGTGCCTATACTTTCATTGTAGCATACATTGTCTATCTTGTCAATAGCTTATGCTAAAAATCATACTCCGCCAGCACTTGACCATCACTATCACGCACTTCGGCATGAGCTTCCGCTAAATAGTAACACTTAAAATCCGGATTATCGAGAGTATAACCCGCCTCTTCAGCCCAGTCAAACTCTTGAATAATCGCCTCTTTAGCCGCAATATTTTCACTATCATCAAGCGCACGACAATGAATCCGTAGCCACTCCCGACCATCATAAGCCACAATACAAACATGGTCGTTCCCCGCTAATTGCCGTGCCACGGCTTTATGCGCCTTGGTCAATAGATAAATTTTGCCGTCAAACCACACTGGATCGCCGAACGGTCGACAGCTGGGCAATCCCTCCTCTGTGACTGTAGCCACGTAATTAACCTCGAGTTTCTTCAAGAACTCAAATACTTCCTGCACCTTGCGCTCCTTTTTCTTATTATACTATACAAAGATTACGGCTATACCAATCCCAATCAGCACAATACAGGCCAACTTCTGAATCACCGCAGGGCGACTCAGATCTTCCTCGAAATATTTCGGCATCAGCTTCATGCCGATCACACCTAGAATGAAGGTAAAAGCGGGCTGCAAACCGTTCATGACATTGGCGAGAGCTAGAGGTAGAGCAATCACAGCATAGTTAGACATTAGGACCGCAGCCGAGTTTAGCAACTCATTCATCAAGTTGAGCGGCACGTAAATTTTACCGTTACGGCGAATTGCCTGAGTGAAATTATTCCGAAAGCTGGGCACAATTATGAAACCCAGGCCAAAGATCACCATGCCGATCTGGTACCAAAATGCACAACTATCGTAGCTGCTTTGCTCCCTAGCCAAGTCAAATAAGAGATAATCGAGAGCAAAAGCCAAGCACGAAAGCAGCATGAATAGCAAAGCCTGGCGCTGGTTAGTTTTGGCCTTTTGACGAAAATTAATGGAGATAATCACCGCCGCCACCAGGATAATTAACGAGCCTCCGATTTGACGTAAATTTAAGGTTTCGTGCAGAAAAATTAAACCCAGCACATAGCTAAACATTGGAATCAGTTGATACAATACCACAATGCGCGAGGTCTCATTACCGTCCAAAGCCCGAAAATAAAGATAAGAGGCCACCACGTAGCAGCCGGCCGAGCCAAAAATCAACGTAAAAGCCGGCCAATTAATACTCGGAATCTGCCAACCATTAAAACATAGCCAAATCGTTGCCGCCATGATCCCGGCAATTAGAGTCGAAAAGACCATCAAGGTCTTAATACTGCTGGCGGCCCGATCAACACCATTCACTAGGAAGCGATCAGTATGGTTAGTAATAGACCACAAAAAGCTCGCGAGAACCGCGAGCATAATGGCCAGGACCATTTAGCGCTTCCTCCGAGTCTTCCCCTGAGACTTTTGGGCGCTATGATCTTCCAAAAAAATCTTACGCGTAATGAAATTAAAGATCATGCTACAGGCCGTCGTGATGACTTTGCTAATCATCGGGTGCCATTCCACCGACACCAGAGCCGTCAGCAGGGCTTCATCGAACACTAGAAAAGAGATGCAATTAAAGATCAGAAACTCTGTAAAAAGGCGACGACGAGTTTTCTTGGTAGTGGTGTCGAATACCCATTTAGTATTAGCCCAGAAGCTAAAAATGGTAGAAATTATGAAAGCAATCGCACTGGCAAGAGCTACCTTGACAATTTCTTCGTTAGTCGGCAAAATTTTTAGTCCGATCGCGTAAATCGTCCAGTTAATCGCCGTCGTAATCACTCCTACGATGGCAAACTTAGCGATTTGTTGGAAAAATTTCTCATATTTACTAAGGTGCAGGAGCTCACAGCCCCAAGCCACCATCTGATCAATAATATCCCCCTTTTTGCCACCTTTTTTCCCTGCCATGTTAATGATTATAGCATGAATTTGGGCTGAAAAGTAGCGATTTTAGCATAAGAATTATACAATTTTCTCGTTTTTAGAGCAAAAATCTCTAATTACACTTGTATTTTTATGCTATCTGTGATATAATTAAAGTAGGAGATATGGAGGGCGCGCCGTCGATGAGGAAAATTAGTGCAGTTTGGGATTACCTGATGAGGAGAAAACCGCTTTTGGTGGCACTAATAGTGGCGGTCACGTCAGCCGTATTGACTTGCTCGCACCTGAATCTGACTTGGCCCCAAGCGAAAACTGCTCGTCTCACGGAGACTAATCCAGAATTAGCTTACAATAATAGCCTCTATTTAGTAATTTATGGGCAGAATCAGCAACCTAGCTATTCCTTGAGCTTTGAGGCAGAATTCCAGAGGGCTAATGTCATAGTGAAGAACAATCCCTTGGCGGCGGAAGCTTACGTGCGAATTTTTGATGAACAGGGGCAACTACTGGTGGGTGAATATACCACCATGCAAGACCAGGAGCAACCTGCACTGCCTCCGGACGAAACCATAGATCAGCTGAGTAGAGATGAATCCGGAGAAGCTTTGAGCCAAGCACAAACTGAAATTAATCAGATTACGTATTTATTGACGGAGGAGGATAAACATTATACTTTGCCCCTGAAACCGGGCTATCTAATTGAATTGCGGACGGCGAGTGGGTGTTTTTACAGTACCCTCGATTGGCGCGAAGCAGTGAATTTTCGCCCTGCGAAAGCTCAGAGTGAAACCTATGTAGTTATGGAAAATGGACTACGTAAGACCAGCTGGAGCGAAGCTGAAGGCAAAAAACAGATGTATGGCCTGCTACGCGACTACATCGTGGAGATAATTGAAGCTTATAAAGCAAATGTTACGGACGAAGTTCTGAACAATAAAAATTTAGATCTGGCTAACAAAAGTCGGGTGATGTTGTCATATTATTTGCTGGAAGTAGCTGATCAGGCTCCGTATGCTGAATTTATGGAGCATTTGCGTAGAGGTGGCTCGCCGGTGATTCAATACATCGGGCCCACAGAATATGAGCTAGGGGCCGAAATCGATTTATTACGATATTTATCCGTCACTGATAGTGAGGATGGCGAGATTGTGCTTAGTCGGGTGCAGATTAGGGGAGAAATTGATAATTATAAGGTCGGGACCTACACTGTGGAAATTGTAGCTAGAGACAGCGACGAAAATGAGACGCAAAAAGAATTAGAGATCCAAATTATCGATCTGAGAACAACCGATCCCACTCCCGAATTACCAGAGCCAAATGAGCCTGATCCGCCGATCACGGTAGAGCCGATTTTACCGGTGCGCCCGCCAGCGATTGAACCGGAAAAACCTTTGGAGCGGCCCGTAGTGGGGATTTTCGACCGACCGCAGCAAGGAGTAAGCTCAGGGCAGACCATCGCCGACACAGCAACCAAAGAGCCTGAAGACGCAACTAGTTCTAATCAGCCAGTCGCTGGTCCAGCTGATGCGACTACCCCTACACCAGAATTGCCCAGTACGAGCTTCGAAAGTCCTAGTACAGTTACTGCCTCCGCCAAGAAAGCAGTTAGCTTTAGCGATCTCGCCTTAATTGTTGGTGGAATAATTGTTTTCTTGGGGCTAATGAAGTTTATTTTTGACCATTACGTGCGCTAGTCTGCTATAATATAGAATATGAAAAAGTTCAATACTGCTCCGATTAGTGGTGCGCAAGAATTATTACCGGCCTTGCAGGCTGAGTTTGACCGTCTGAAGGATGGGATTGCGGAAGTCTATGCTCGGCATGGATTCTTGAGTATAGAGACTCCGCTGATTGAACGCACTGAGGTGCTGTTAGCCAAGGCTGGCGGTGACACCGAGAAACAAATCTACAAAGTGGTAAAAACGGCCGAGCTGGCCGACGATGCCGATCAGGCCCTGCGTTTCGACCATACCGTGCCGCTAGCGCGTTATACCGTGGAGCATTTGAATGATTTAGCTTTTCCCTTTAAAGCCACCCAGATTAATCGCAATTACCGCGGGGAGCGAGCGCAGAAGGGCCGTTTTCGTGAGTTCTACCAATGCGATGTGGATGTAATTGGCTGGAATAATTTGCCAGTGGCTTATGATGCCGAAGTGATTGCTACCTTGTGCGAGGCGATGAAGCTTTTGCCTTTGCCAGGTTTCGTGGTGCGGGTGAGCAACCGTAAGTTATTATCAGGTCTGCTAGCCGAGCTGAATTTGGATCACCAAGCCAGTGAGATTTTTGATATCATTGATCATGCCGAAAAGATGCCAGCTGAGAAGACTACGGCAGCTTTGGGCGACCTTGGGATTGGTAGCGAAAACGTTGTAAAAATTACAACATTTATGAATTTGCAGGGGTCATCTGAGCAAGTTTTGCCGGAGCTGCGTGGATTTGGTTTCCAAAATCCAGTGTTTCAGGAAGGAATTGAGGAATTAGAAACAGTTTTGTCCTTGCTAAAGGATTTGGCTCCAGAGGTCGAGGTAGTGGCGGATATGCTAATTGTGCGCGGTTTGGATTATTATACCGGTACAGTGTTCGAGACGATCGTACCAGATTATCGAGCGATTGGTTCTATTTGTTCGGGAGGGCGATACGAGAATTTGGCCAGTAATTATACGGATCAGGTTTTACCCGGAGTGGGAGGATCGATTGGTCTCACTAGGTTGTTTTGGATTCTACATGAATATGGCCTGGTCAAGCCAGAGGAGCTAAAGCCAGTTGATATTTGCTTAATACCGATGAGCCTCCACGAGGTCCCAGCCGCAGCTCGGCTGGCTGAGAATTTGCGTAGGCAAGGTAGGTCCGTAGACTTGGTGCTGACCGAGAAGAAGATCGGCGATAAGCTGAAATATGCCGCCAAGGTAGCGAAGTATGCCAGTGCCATCGGTAGTTCTGAAGTAGAGAGTGGCAGCTACCAACTCAAGGATCTTGAGAGCGGTACTATAGAGACTTGTAAGTTCTAAGAAGTTGGGGGCTTACTAACAGTAGTTGTGTAGCCCACACAGATACAGTTAGCCCCGGAAGACAGTGCCTACGATTTCTTCTTTAGTCCAGCATCAAGGTACATCTTGACATAGTCCCAGCCCCAAGAGCTATCGAATCCCGCCGTGGTAAAATCATTAAACTTGAAATATGGCATGCCTTCGGCGACTTGCAAAGCTTTCGTGGTATTAGTGTCTAGCTCATCACCCGCTTCGTGCTCCGCCACACAGCGGTCAAACTGTTCTCCTAGACCCACTTTATGGCCAATTTTCGTCCAATAATCGCTAGGCATGTTCGTAATGGCAGGCGAGGTCTTACTATCGCCAATTCCCTTGGAGTGGTAATCATCCCAAAGAGCCTTGAGTGCAGCATGATAATAATCCCAGAATTTATCCTCGCGCTTAGCACAATAAACTGCTTCGGCGGCATCGCGCGAGTATTGGCTACCACTAGCGACATGCAAATAATCAGTTAAACGCACCTCAAAGAGAATTTTGTGTTCGTCGAGATATTCAGTGAATTTGTCCCAATTATCCATCACGGCCCGAGAGAAGAAATCACAGTACGGACACATAAGATCAGTATACATCACATAATAATTAGAGGCTTCGGCATCGCCCACGGTCATCTCCATGTTCCAAACTTGGTCAGCTGCAGCTTGTTTAGTGGATGAATTGGCAATAATAATGGCAAACAAGGCTATCGCTACAGCTACAATGCCAATTGTTCGAACTGTTTTATTCATTTTTCTCCTCACTTTCTTGCTTATGCTGAGATCGCCGCCGCAAAAATCGCTCACTCACGATCAAAGCATAGGCATCGTTCCCCAGTTTCTTGAGAGTTAATAACGAGACTATGATAGCGGCCAAAGTCAAGACCACTGAAATCGCACTAGCTAGAGCATAACTACTAGTGCTAAACAAAGTGCCGATCACCGGTGCCAGTAAAGTAGTGCCACAAGTCGGACAGCCCGATCCGAGCACAGCTAATCCAGCTGCGAGGCCAGCGCTCTGGACGTTATCAGAGTTGCTAGCAGTCGCTGCGACCTGCTCTTTACGGTTATGTCGCTTTTTCTGCCAAACTAGAGCCACCAAACCGATGAGTAAGCTTTGTAGCACAACAATCACAAAAGTTAGAGCCCAATCCCAGAAATTTCGCCCCACCCCAAAAATCGCCAAAAAGGCTTGGCTCAGAATCTGCATTTTGCCACCCAAATCGGTCGTCCAGAAGAGGCTGAGAGCCGCTGAGCTACCAGAAAGTAAATTCATCAAAATGCCAAACAAGACAAAAGTAACAGCAAAAACGGCCAGAAACCTAGCACTCCTGGTTGCCAATACAATGCCAGATGCGGCTATTTTCCACTCATCCAGCCAACGGCTAAGCCGCTGTCCCCAATCTTTTCCTCCATTTGTCATATAACTAGTATAGCACAAAAACCATGTATTTACTATGTATTTCCCCGTCAAGAACCAGCCCTCGCTGAGGGTTATATTTCTATTGTATCATAGATTGCTAGATTAGTCAATAGATGTTTGTTCGGTTTTTGGAGTTTACCCCTGTTATTTTGGCTTTGAGAGATTATTATTATAGTATTAAAAATCCGTAATTTCAATATTGACTATGCTTATCACCGTGGTAGAATAAAGTTAAGAACTCGGGCAAGTCTGACGTTGAGAGATGCCGGTAGTTCGAAATTAATAATTTTAGCACCGGGTGAAGTTAAATGTGCTATTTGAGATAAGTTTCGCTGAAGAGATTTGGCGAAACTTTTTGCTGAAAACGATCAATGAAATGACGGAGTGGCTTCGTCCGTAGCGGGGGTGTCAACTTGTACCACGGCTTACTGTGGTACTTGGGCCTCAATGGCAACGATTGGTCACGTACCTCTGTAGCTTACTACTCTGCGACCTCGGCTAACTCTTACTGGTTTGAGTTTAATTCGTCTGTATCTCGCCCGTCCCACGGCCCATGGGATCGTTGGTTCGGTCTCCCCGTCCGCTGTTTGGTATACTGGTAATGAATCAGTTGATTATTTTGAATTGATCTGGTCGGCATTTTTCTTCAGATTAATTCCGTGTTTTTACTCCTACGTTTCTCTCTTCTTGCTACCCTTATGAAATATCAGCTTGAAAAGGCTTTAGCACAAATAACGAGCTTAGCGAGCGGTGCTAGGGTTGAAGTCGCTAACTTGCTTACTATAGAGAGAGATTTAATGAGGCAAATTCATGGTTTGTGTCTTAATCGGGCAGACAGAATTTGCTGAGCAACCTTAAGTGAATCGTTCGACTCTGCATAGTGATCAAAAAAATTATTAATTTGTTGCTCGTTGCCCCAAATCGCCCGATGTTTATACAAGTAAAGCAGGATAAGAAGTGCTTTCTCGGCATATTGTTGAGACCAATTTAGATAGTAGTCACTAGAAAAACCACCAGAATCTATCAATTCGCCTTGGTGTACATATGTGTTGCGCAATTTTAGTACCACTTCTCCCATTTGCTTCCAAAATTGGTTGGAATAATAATTCTGAAAAATTTTTATTATATCTTTTTCTTTTCTGTTTTCGCCAGACTTGACGGTAGCAATCTCTAGGCACCGCCAGTAACTCAACTGACGCAGTCCAGGATTATACGTGGAATATGCTAAAGATAGTTCGTTAGCCACAGGTCGTATGCGTTTACTAATTACGGCATCATTGTCGTTCAAGGCTTTTATAATATCTCGGAATAATTGCATACGACTAGAAGCATTGGTAAAATCCAACTTCTGTTTAGGAAGCTCATAGACTTTTTCAGCTGGCTTGCTCAACAGTGAATCGTTACGATTTGATATATTGGTCGCAATGCAAATTCCAGTATATAGCACTGCGGGACCTGTTTGACGTTTACCGAAGAATTGAATACTTTGGGAGCCCAGGGCTTGTGCAATATCAATGGCATTTCTTACTATTTCAAAGCTTGACAGCGCTATTTCCATAGCATCGAAGGCATCAGTAGCATTAACGGTAGTTGTAATAGAATAAATATTCTTTTTGTCCACTTCCGTGAGCTTTGGGAAATATAAAGATCTCTGTTGATCTATAGTAAATGGAGGTATACTAGAATTTTTTTTACAACATGTCTGATAACTATTGAATGCCGCCGTAACAGTATGTTGACTACACCATGCAAACTTTATCTTATTAGCGGTAATTTCGTATCTAAACGGAAGCTTAGCAGAAGTAGTTGCTTTCCTAAAAAATATTTCGAAATGCACTTTGTATTTCTGATATGATGCTGCCGGTAGAGATATGTGCATGAGCTGCTGTTCATTAAAATCTTTATTTAAATAAATAGATTCAAATAGATTATATCGGAAGCTATCATAATGGCCGTTAATTTTTCTGTGGTGTTTGCATAATTCTTCAAACAATAATATTGCCGGGACATTAAATTCGTCATCAAATTCATTGGGGCCCATCATCTCAATACCCTTGAAGCAATATTGAACGTCATACCTGCCAATACACTTATTGTATGTGTCTTTACATTGTCCGAAAAGCTGCCTAGCACGTTCTGAGCTCATTTGTCGTACATCCTTCTATATGCCTCAACAACTTCACTGCCACGAATGATTTGAGTGGAATCTGCTAGCGACGACAAAAGTCTAGTAATTTGATTATCGAAGCCAACATAAGTGACGTGTTTACCAGTCTCTTTAGCAATCTTGATGGCTGGCGCCAAATCAGTATCGGAACTAACTAGAATAATGTGGTCGACTTGGTTCCTTAATGAATCAGCAACGATATCTACAGCCAATCCAACGTCTACGCCTTTTTCTTGAAATTTATAGTCGGTGACACCACAACGTTTGCACTCGTCGCGGTCGCGAACTTTGAGAACACCAGTCGCTCGGAACTCTACACCGGTCTTAACCAGACAGTTTCGCATACGACGTAAATTATCGGCAAATTGAATAGACTTCTCTCTCATTTCTTCGCCATAGTCTTGCTGCTGACGAATCTTAGCAACACCATAATAACGGATTTCCAGTTGTTCATCTGGAAAAACTTGGTTTAACAAATATGGAATATCAACTGCATTAACTTCCTGTTTGCTAGTAGTAAGACCTGAGGCAACCACCCTTTCTGCAATTTTGTAGAGAAAGTTTTGTCCATCAATGTATGCTATAGTCTTTATGTTTACCTCCAATACTTAAAATCCCTGGCGGGAACGAATCCAGACCAGGGGGCTATGGCTATATATTAGCATGCCGTTTTAAGATCGTCAAGATTTCGATCCACCATAAATTTATCTGTAGCGATTTTTCAACTTTAGCTTGTTAACAGTCACCAACTATTTTTCTCCTCCAATTCCGCGCTTATTGTGATATAATTGATTTTGATAGTGGATTGCCCGAATGGCGGAATTGGTATACGCGTTCGACTTAAAATCGAATGGAGAAATCCATATGGGTTCAAGTCCCATTTCGGGCACCAGCTATTGACAGATAACACCAATTGTGGTGTTATTTTGTTGGTTCTGGTCTTTGCTTAGTGACTCAATTTCTAGGAATATGGTCCGTAGCGGGTGGCTGCGCTTAGATCATGATGCTTTAAGACATGCTGGAACATACAGCAACGATTGGTCAAGTGTAGCCGCGGATTATTCGTTACCTGCTCGTGCGCATGCCTATGATTTGCATTTTGATCACCTTAGTACTTATACTACTAGCGGCCCAGACAATCGTTATTACGGTTTACCCGTCCGCTGTTTGGTATAGCTAGTTAATCTTTTGCATACTACTTTTTCAGTCTGGGTGGAGCAAGGCTTATCTAAAGATGCGCCTTAGCTCCAGCCCTTCGAGCCGTCACGACTTCAAAAGTAGTATGCAAAAGATTAGCCCGTCAGGAATCTAGAACTTTTGCTATTTTGTGGCATGAATTGTCAGAAAGCAGAAACACCTATTTGTGGATCTTTCGGAGCTTACGAGCGAACTGCCCCTTGGGACGCAGCCAGCCGTAGGCTGGTCGGAGGAAGCAGCACGGCACCCAGGGCGGCGGGCTGATGTGACTGCGTGCCACAAATAAGTCCTTCTGCTTTCTGAAAATTGATAGTATGAGATGGTAAATAGGGGAAACCGCTGGACTTTTCTTATTCTTTAGCCTAAAATAAGATTGTTCATAGGAGGAATTATGAAAAACTCTAAAATTACCCATAAGATCACTCAGGGCATGTACGTGCTGACCACCAAGGGTGGCGGCTGCGTGGTTGATGCTGTAGCACGCGTGGGCAATAGTGGAGACCAAGCCTTAATCGCGGTTTCGGTAGCCAAAACCAACCATTCACATAAGCTTTTAGCTGGTAACGAGAAGTTTGCTTTGTCGGTTTTGGGAGAAAAAGTTTCGCCAAAGATTATCCAGATATTTGGCTTTAACTGCTCGAAAGATTGCGACAAGATTTCCCAGGTCAAGACTAAAGAAGTGGAAGACGTGCCAGTTCTCGAAGATACTTTGGGATATATGGTACTCGAAAAGGTTGACGCGATTGATACCGGGACACATACTTTATATATTGGCAAAATGATTGAGGGCGATTTGTTAAATGACGGTCAGCCGATGTCCTATGCTTATTATCAAGAGCATAAGAACGATTTAGCAAAAGTAGCCACTGAAGCAAATAAAACTGCTTGGGTGTGTACAGTCTGCGGATATGTCTATTACGGCGACGAGGTGCCGGAGGATTATAAATGTCCACTTTGTGGCCTAGGTAAAGAATATTTTAAGCGCAAAGAAAAATAAACCCCAGAGTCGCCAGACCCCAGGGTTCGCCGTTCAATTGCAAAGTACTAAGACAGCAGGCCGTTAACCGTGCGCGATTCGAACTCCAGCTCTTCACAATATGCCTGTAAGTAATGACGGACATTGATTGTTACCTCTTCAGCACATTCAAGGTCTTCGTCTTCGGTGGCTCCCGAGAAGCAGATATAGAGCCGCATTAACGGTTTAGTACCAAGATAAACCGTTGTGCAGACTGCACCTTTGTGTCGCGAATAGCCATTCTCCTCGCAGAAGAACCCCGTGCTGTTAGCTTCTGTATCTTGCTCACTGGTAATTCTGAGCTTCGCCAAGCGCGACAGGTATGCCACTTTCATCATCGCATAAGCAAAGCAGTTCACCGGTTCTGTATGCCCATCATTAGGGTCTTCCCACTGAATAGTGTGACTATGGCCAGGCATAATAGTTCGCGCAAAGACATATTCATTTACATCAATGGGCAGACCGTGTGAATCATAGTGGCTGAGATTACCCAACCAGACATCCGCCTCTTTACAGAGCGGACGTGCCACGATTAGGATACAGCCATTACCAGTCTCTCTAAAAACTGGTATTTTGTCTTTTGCGATTCGGCCCTGATCCACGATGTAGTTAATGGTCTCGTTCAGGTCAATCCTGTTAAAAAATGTTTTTGCACTAATTTTCTTCTCCATTTGATCACCTCCTCTGATATGGAGAAAACTAGAGTAGCTAATTTTTCTACCCTGTCTTTTCATTGTATCACACTTTCTCAAAAATGTCAATATTAATCGAGTTATCAGTCAGCGGTGAATTCAAATTAGCCTCGGCGATATGCTGGGGCTTTTCATGATCTCATTCTAGTATGGTGGTTCCGGGCGGACTTGAACCGTCGACACAAGGCTCTTCAGGCCTCTGCTCTACCAACTGAGCTACAGAACCATTTGTTTTTATTATAACACGTATGATTATTTTGAGAAGGGTTTATTTCGTAGAATTTGTTTGTTATAATGGGGTCAACTTAGTGGAGTGTGATTATGATTTAAGAGCTTTGGCGAGGTAAATATTAGTAATCTGAAGAGAGGTAATTAAAAATGACAGATGAAGTTTTTCGGCTAATTGATTTAGAGAAGCAGCGCCAAAGTGAGGGGTTAGAGTTGATTCCAAGTGAAAATTATGTTTCAGTCAACGTGTTGAAAGCTATGGGGTCAGTTTTGACCAATAAATATAGTGAAGGCTATCCGGGCAAGCGCTATTATGGCGGTAATGAGAATGTCGACCAGATTGAAAGCTTGGCGATTGAGCGGGCAAAAAAGCTATTCAAAGCTGACCATGCGAATGTGCAGCCACATTCTGGGGCGAATGCTAACGAGGCGGTTTATTTCGCTTGGTGTCAGCCAGGAGATACAATTCTAGCCATGTCTTTGCCGGCAGGTGGACACTTAACCCATGGTTCCCCGGTGACCCGGAGTGCGAAGATTTACAATTTTGTCGGCTATGGAGTGACAGACGAGGGTGATATCGACTATGATGAGCTAGAACGATTGGCTCGTGAACATCGACCGAAGTTGATTTTGGTGGGTTATTCGGCCTTTATGAAGATTCCGGATTTTGACCGAGTGGCGAAAATTGCCGCGGAGGTGAGTGCTGAGCATAATTACGAAATTCTGTTGATGGCGGACATGGCGCACGTGGCTGGTTTGATTGCTGGTGGTGTACACCCTAACCCGCTGGAGCACGGTTTCCAGGTGATTACTTCTACCACTCATAAGACTTTGCGCGGCCCACGTGGAGGCTTGATTATGAGTATGGGCAAGGTTAGTAGCCCGCTGAAGCGCCCGGAGCATACTTTAGAGAATGTCCCGACCTTGATTGATCGAGCGGTCTTCCCTGGCACGCAAGGTGGTCCGTTGGAGCACGTGATTGCCGCCAAAGCTGTGGCCTTTGAGGAAGATTTGCAGCCGGAGTTTCAGGATTATGCTCATCAGATTGTCGAGAATGCGCGTGTGTTAGCCGAAGAATTGAAGCGGCTAGGTTTTAAGCTACAAGGTAATGGTACCGAAAATCACTTGATTCTAGTTGACGTGAAGAGTACTGCTGGAATTGACGGGAAGTTTTATGAAGTAGCCTTAGATAAAGTAGGATTGACTCTGAATGCTAATGCTTTACCAACAGATAAAGGTGGAGCTTTCCGGCCGTCTGGAGTGAGACTGGGAACTCCAGCTATGACGACACGCGGTCTCGGGACAGAGGAGATGATGAAGGTAGCCGAGTGGATGAAACGAGTGCTAGATATTTGCGTTGAAGCCGGCAATGAGAATGGTCTAGGTTCGCATGAAGCCGAGCTAAAAGCCTTGCGTGAGGAAGTACGAAGGCTGGCTCTTGACTTCCCTGTGCCGGGGATTTAAGATAAAGAGATAGAAGGAGATATAATGGCAACACGGCAGTCGGGTGGCAGGGTGGCAAAAAACAAGAATCAATTAGTAGAGAGTGCAGAGCAGAAAGTGCAGAACTTATTGGTAGATTTACCGGACCCTGAGGATTTGGCGAAGTATGAAAAGATTATTCCGGGCGGGGCAGAGCGAATTTTGGAAATGGCAGAATTGCAGGCACGACATCAGCAAGAAGTAGAGGTCAAGGCAGTAATTACTAAGGCGCGCACAGCGAATCTGAAACAGGTGACTTTCTTTATTCTGGCTTTGGCAGCAGGAGTGCTAGGCGGGGCTTTGATGTTGATGGGCAGTGAGTTAGCCGGGTTAATTATTATGTTGATTGATGCGGTGACTTTGGTAGGAATTGCAGTTTACGGAAAAGATTAGGCGCAGATAGGACGACCATGACTGGATTGGTCAGGGTCTATAATGTGAAGATATTGTATGTTTTGACTAGTCGGCCTGTCGCACAACTTCAGTGCCATTTACTGCATTGTAAATGGAGTTCAAATGCTCGGTTGCAGGGATCCGACGAGTGCGGGAAGAATTTTGTCTGTCCTTCTTTGCCATAAAAGAAATTAATAACATCTTGAGTACTCGGCTGCTCATACTTACTACCATAGAATGTCTGCGCAACATCACCTAGCCAATCTTGATAAGTTGAATGGAAAATATACTCTAATTTCACTAAAACATGTGTGGCATCTTTCGGTGAAGCAACGACGAACTTTTGTTCTTCTCTTATTGTTACGAAAAGCAGCTCCACGAAATCATCATTGAGTTTCTCAATAAGTCGCGGATGTTCTACCAAGCTAGGCAAAACTGCTTTGTGCGTTTTGTAGTCGTGCGGATAACCAAAGCTCGCGAGATTAAGCACCTCATGTTGATCGTTAATGCGCCAATACTTAGGTGGTATCAAGCAAGTGATAGAGTGGTCACAGTTGATCGCTAACTCAAATGTGACATTTCCGTCCTCCATACTTGAGCATGGTTATACAAGTAATTAACTCTTAACCATACATTAGGTCTACTGAAGTTAAAGTTGAACCGAATTTAAGTTTTAATAGAAACAAAAAAAGACTACTCTAGTCCGGTAAACAAGTTTCTTATGGAGCCGCGATCGGGATTTGAACCCGAGACCCCTTCCTTACCATGGAAGTGCTCTACCACTGAGCTATCGCGGCACTGGTTGTATTATAGCATAGATTCTGCAAATTGGACAATTATTTGCCAAAAAGTGATCGATGTATAGTATAATAGATGCGACGGGGTAGTAGCTCATCTGGTAGAGCGCAGCATTCGCATTGCTGAGGTGGTCGGTTCGAGTCCGATCTACTCCACCACTAGGAATATGATATGATAGGAAGCCTGCCAAAAGTATATAACGAAACTCATAAGTTTATTGCCGTAGTAAATAAGGATTTGGAAATAGGTAAAGCGCTGAACGCTGTCGCACATGCTTGTGCTGGGCTCGTTGCTATGTCTCCAGAAGAAGCCAAACGTGAAATGAGCTTTGTTGATTTTGTAGATAAAGACGGCTCTGAACACAGAAGCATCTCAGGGCTTTCTCTGATCGTACTAAAAGGCAAAAACTCTGAGCTCAAGAAGCTAAGAAAAGCTTTGGCTGAGAATAACGTGCTATATACTGATTTTACTGAAACTATGACCGGTGAAACTTATAAAGAACAATTAGACAAGACTTTGCTTACATCTGAAGATGATATGAAATACTTTTGTGTAGCGGCATTCGGAGAGAAGAAGGAGATCGATCCGCTAACTAGGAAATTGAGCCTTTATCATTAGTTTATCTATTCGGATAGGCTTCGTCCGTAGCGGGATAATTCGTTTTGATATTGGGGTTATAAAAAGTTCTGGATCTAATGGACGAAATTGGTCTAATACGATGAATGATTACTATAGTTGTAATTTGGAAGTAGGTATAACAAATATAAACCCATCCAATATTACTAGCCGTTACAACGGTTTCCCCGTCCGCTGTTTGGTAATACTAGTACTAGTGCTTCTTTAGTTCCTATTCTGTAAGAGACTAAAAGAAACTAGAAGTGAACAGTATCACCCTACTGCTCACTTATCCTAGAGTTGCAAGTCTCTTTATAGAAAAGTGCTAAAGGAACCTTATGAGTATTATTAGGAGACAGGGGGGGTGAAAAATACCCCTCGACAAAGGGGTATTTATTTAGGCTCGGCGAGCCTCGCTTTCTACGAGGTGCAGTGTCTTCAAATAGGTACCATCCACCTCATGTAGATTTTTATTCAAGATTGCAAGGTGCTGACTAATACTTTGTTCCAGCTGCGCGATACGATATTGAAATGAATCGGCTCCAAGACGACGCACTGGCTGTACAATCTGGCGCAATCGCGCATAGCTTAATAGGTAGGCGCCATCGTTAGTTTGACTGCGCAACTTATCTAAGGCCGGTAAAGCCTGACTCATGTAGGCCTGGCAGATGATTTCGCGACGCAGTTTTTCCAATTCTTTCTCCGCCTCACGATAGACTGTGATAATATCAGACAATAAATTGTCGTAAATGTCACCAGCCCGACGCACTTCTTCTTGCCAGAGCTCATAGTCAGCGCGCTGTTTGCCCTGCCTGACATACCAAGTTAGCTCCTTGGAGATGCCGTTTTTTAGGCTGAAATTGTTGGAAGCCAAGGTGTCACAAGCATAAATTAAGCCCTGAACCGTCACCAGATCATCGGCTAGGCCTAATTTTGCATTAGTCACCCAGGGCATTTCTGACTGGAAAAAATTTATTGCCACAGCAATCCGGAATTTATGCCACTCGGACCACGGACTGCCCGTTAAACGTGCTTGTTCGCGCAAACGTTCAATCCAGGTACCATCGGTATGCGCATAATCATCTACAAACCGACAGTATTTGTCGATTTGAAAATCACGCGCCACTCTACAGAGCCCCACCAAGTAATTAGTGGCGGCCCGACTGGGATTTAATGTGCTTATTTTGGTCATATACACCCCTCCTTTACTATTTTCAAGACCAAAACTTCAAAATCTGGGGAGAATAGGACTCCTTACTACCATTTTATCACAGATTTGTCTTTTTGTCAATAGATAGAGCAGATTTAGGTCATTCTAGACAAGAATTTTGAGAAAAAACTACCTCACTGCTCGCAAGGTTTCCGGATGATATTTTACATTTAATTGCTACAAATGTCAACCTATGATAAGATAGTAGCATGAGTAAATTAGAGGATATTGTAAGTTTGTGTAAGCGCCGGGGGTTCATCTTCCCTGGGTCGGCGGTTTATGATGGGATGGCTGGTACTTGGGATTTTGGTCCTCTAGGTGTGGCTTTGAAGCGCAATATTATGAATGCTTGGTGGGGCTATTGGGTGGATCAGCGCGACGATATGTACGGAGTGGATGCAGCCATTATTATGAATCCGCGCACTTGGGAAGCTTCGGGGCACGTGGCAACTTTTGCCGATCCGCTGGTGGAGTGTAAAGAGTGCCATGGACGCTTTCGAGCGGATAAATTAGTAGAAGGAGCGACAGAGAGCATTACTACTGATGAGTTTCTGCAGGCGGATGTGAAATGTCCCACCTGTGGCAAGCAAGACTGGAGTGAGATTCGGAAGTTCAATATGATGTTCCAGACTCATGTGGGGCCGATTGAGGATGATGAGCATGTTGCTTATCTGCGCCCAGAAACGGCGCAAGGGATTTTTACGAATTTTCGGAATGTCGTGGATACGATTTACCCAGATTTGCCATTTGGCTTGGCGCAGCAAGGTAAGGCTTTTCGGAATGAGATTTCGCCGCGCGATTTTATCTTGCGCGATCGTGAGTGTAGCCAGATGGAGATTGAGTATTTTGTACGGCCGGAGGATTGGGAAAAACAGTTTGAGCAGCTGCGTGCTGGGCAACATGATTTCTTGGAGAATGTGATTGGTTTGCCAGCCGAGATGATTCATGAGCTGGAGGTGCCAGAAGAAGATCGAGCGCATTATTCTAAGCGCACGATTGATTTTATGTTTGATTATCCGAATGGTGAGGAAGAGCTGATGGGCCTAGCTTATCGGACGGATTTTGATCTTAGCAATATCCAGAGAGAGTCGGGTAAGAGTATGGAATATCGCGATAAGATGACTGGCGAGAGTTTTGTGCCGCACGTGATTGAGCCGAGTATTGGGGTAGAAAGGCTGTTCCTCGCGGTACTGAGTAGTGCGTATTGCGAGGAAGAGAGTAGGGTGGTTTTGAGGCTGCCAGAGAATTTGGCGCCGTATCGGTATTGTGTCAGTCCACTGCTAAAGAATAAGCCGGAGCTAGTAGAGAAGGCGCGCGAGGTGTATGAGTTGCTAAAAAGTAAGTATACCTTTGTGACTTGGGATGATTCTGGTAATATCGGTAAAAGGTATAAGAAGCAAGATGAGATTGGTACACCGAAGTGCGTGGTGGTGGATTTTGAGGGGTTAGAAAATGGAACGGTCACGGTAAGGGATCGGGATACGACCGAGCAGGTACGAGTGAAGATTGAAGAGTTGTAAAACTAAAACGTTTAAAAGCCGACACGTTCGTGTCGGCTTTTAGCTACCTAGGTAGCGGTGGTACTAGGTGATATTTTCTAAGACAAAGGTCGAAGTAATATTAGCATAGAATTTTTTGTGCTTCTGATTCTTCCAGGTCAGAACATATTTGCGCTCCGTTCGAGGAAATCGACCATCATGCATCTTTATAGTGGTTCGTTCTTGTTCCACGTCAAATACCACTAAACTCCCATTATCAATATCGAGGACGAAATCACCCCAAGATTCATGTGACGCATCAGCTGTATACGTAATTACTGCAGTATACCCTTCGAACAACTCATAAATCTTCTTAGCCTCCGTGAACTGTTTTGCGTTCATTTCCTGCTTGCACGATTCCTCACCATCACAGTCAAATTGAAAAGCATACTGATGTCGTAGTTGAATTTTTAGCATACCCGGTAATGGCTGAATTGCGTCTATCTCCCATGGTGAATCAAGATCTTTTTTCAGAAGAATCTCACAAAATGCCTCAATAAGAATTGAGTTCCGTTCATCGACATATGATGTGGATAAATAATTAGCTGCTGTCTGCATAAAGCGACTATTATAGTTAGCATTAGCGCCGTGCATACGAACCTTAAACTCCGTAAATACAAGATCGGCATTTTTTATGTTTTGTTGTTCATTATAGGTAAACTTTTTTCTGGTTCTTTCCTTTATCATAGAAATCCCTCCGTTTTCTAAAATCTAGCATCACAAATTTGTAATGTGCCCAAGACAGCTTTTTGTGTCTAGACACCATCAAAAACTCGTGGCGCAAACACATTGTTTCGTCTTATGTTCTCATTGTATCACAGATTCCTGATTTTGTCAATAGTTTTTATGGTTTTTGGTGTAGATTTCAACGTAGTTTTTGAACTTTTATTTATTTTGTCAATGGATGATGTGGCGGTTTTTACCCCTTAAAATGGGGGGGGGGGGGGGGGGGGCGGGGGGGGGGGGGGGGGGGGGGCGGGGGGGGGGG
>CANOTH010000005.1 GCA_947570505.1 uncultured Candidatus Saccharibacteria bacterium | reverse complement strand
GATTCTCCGTTGCTCAAACCTCAAGAAAGAAAAGAGTAAATAAAAAAGAAGCGGTCGCACTGGAGGAAATAGGGACTATAAGGTATAATTGAAGTAATAAATTGGAGTTAATATGAATAAAACAAAAAACTATGCTTTTATCGATGGAAATAACTTATATCTTGGTGCAAAATCGCAAGGTATCAAGGTGGATTATCGCAAGCTGCGGCTTTATCTTACACATAAATTCAATGTGGCGAAGGCTTTTATTTTCATTGGTTATGATCCTGACCGCACATCATTGTATGTAGCGCTACAAAATGCCGGATTTCTATTGGTTCAGAAGCCAACTATTAAATACTATGAGAACGGAAAAAGACGATGAAAGGTAATGTGGATGCAGAATTGGTGCTGCACTCGGCTGCTATTGAGTATGATAATTACGATAAGGCGATCGTAATCACTTCGGATGGCGATTTTAGATGTCTTTTTGAATATCTGAAAGAAAAAGAAAAACTAGAGCGCATCATTACTCCAACAAAGTTTTATTCTTCACTATTTCAGCCAATTTTAGTAAGTATATTTTACCGCTCAAACAAATAGAGCCGATGGTTAGACTAGACCACTAAAAATGCCGGCATTTGCGTTCGGTCGAAACCTTAGGCTAGTCCAGCTTGGTGATAGTTCCATTATAGCAAACATATTATAAAAAGTCAATACTAAAATGACCCCTGTAATGGGGTCATTTTTTATGCTTGGGATGTTTGCTGTTGTCTGATTCGCAAATGGTCTTCACAGTCGGGTTTTTCTTTTAATTCACAATATTGTAAGAATTCAATTGTTTCAGGCGCAGGGTGTCCGTATGCTCTACCGGCAACTTGCGTAATAAGAAATTCGACAACATCTTCAAGACTAACTTTCCCGTCATAATTATCACAGGAAACACCGCAAAGAGATATCGTATGCGGTTCCGTGAAATTAACACTGATGTGGCCAGTGTTGTTTGTAATTAGCCTTGTAAAATCCGGATAATTGTTAGCATATTTTACACTATATCTTATGTATTCCAACAATCTCTGCGGAATGTTGGAATAAGAGAAGAGTGGAAAAATCTGGTATAATTAGATAGGCAAAGGAGGTTTATGGCTAAATTATATTTTCGATATGGAGCAATGAATTGTGGTAAGACGGCGAATTTGCTTCAAACGGCTTTTAATTATGAAGAACGTGGGCAAAAAGTCTGCGTTTTTAAGCCTGGTATTGATACTAAGAACCAGACCAAGCTGCTTTCGCGGATTGGCTTAGAGCGCCCCACAGACTTTGTTTGTAGTTCAAATGATAATGTTTATGAGATAATTGAAAATGATTATGCTAATGTAGCTTGTGTCTTGGTGGACGAGGCACAGTTTCTTGATCTGGCACAGGTAGATCAATTAGCGCTGGTGGCAACGGAGCTTGATATACCAGTGATTTGTTATGGTCTACGGACAAATTTTCGGCAAACTGATGGTGGTTTTGAAGGTGCCACTCGGCTGCTACAAATCGCCCAAGAATTAACAGAGCTAAAAACAATTTGTAGCTGTGGTAAAAAAGCTACACGCACTACACGTTTTCTGGATGACCAGTTAGTAACCGATGGCCCTGATATCCTAATTGATAATGGAAAGACCAAAATCGAGTACCGCGCACTTTGTCATAAGTGTTATTTGGAGTACCTAGCGAAAACTAATCGCCACGATTCTTGATAATTGGGAACGGTACAGCTTCGCGTCCGCTTACTCCTTCGAGCAACCAGAAATTGCGCTCACTATTGCCCCAGCCACAGGCTGGTGGCATGCCGTATTCCAACATTTCGACAAAATCCAAATCCAGCATCTGAGCTTCGTCATCACCGGCATCGCGCATGGCTTGTTGCTCCTGAAAACGCGCAAGCTGATCAAGTGGATCGTTGAGCTCACTATAGCCATTGCCCATTTCGGTACCAGCGATAATCGGATGGAATCTCTGGGTCACCAGGGGATTCTCTTCGGAAACCTTGGCTAGTGGGCTCAAGCTCAAAGGTTCTTCAATTAACCAATATGGTCCAGCTGAAGTTTTACGAATCATTTTCCAAGCCCAGTCAATTAACCTTGGAGTGCTAATTTCGTCGGACAACAATTCGCGTTTGATCTTTGCGCGTTCAGCTTTATCGTCCGGATTAAACTTATCAGCATCATATTCTCGTGCCAATACGGCTTGAATTTTCTGGCGATCTGGCCGAAAAACGTCAATTCCAAATTTCTCCATGAGCAAATCAGCATATTTAATTCGTGGCCATTCACAATCCAGATCGATATCAAAACCGCCTACTTGGAACTTTAACGTTCCCCAAGTCTGCAAAGCAACATACTTAATCATTTCTTCGTAAAGTTTCATGCCATCTTCGTAATTCTCGTAGGCGGCATAACTTTCAAATGCGATATGCTCGGGTAAGTGCTCATCGTCAACACCCTCATTACGGAATCTAGGGCCAATATCGTAAACTTTCTCAAATCCGCCGCCGAGTAGCCGTTTGAGCGGTAGCTCTTGGCTAATTCTCAAATAATAATCCTCGTCCAAGGCATTCATGTGAGTGACAAAAGGGGTAGCATCAGCGCCACCGGTCGTTTTTTCGAGCACAGGAGTATTAATTTCGATAAAACCGTGGCTATTCATGAAATCACGGGTAGCTTGCCAAAACTTTGACCGGCGCACCAATCGATCGCGAACTTCAGAATTTACGTTCATATCGACGTAGCGACGACGATAACGTTCTTCTTTATTAGTAAAACCATCATAGCCTGGCAGTGGTCGCAGACTCTTGGTTAATAATCGCACACTATTTGCAAAGACAGAAATTTCTCCAGTGCTAGACTTACCGACCTGACCTTCTGCCTCTACAAAGTCTCCTGTATCAAGTAGCTTAAGCTCTTTGACTCCAAATTCTCCGGCTGGTACATCGTCTACTCTTTGCATGAATACTTGCACTTCGCCAGTAAAGTCACGTAGTTTAACAAAAGCTAATTTTCCGAATGATCTAATTGCTGCAATACGACCTGCCACACAGACTTTTTGACCATCTTTTTCATCAAAATGGTTCAGAATAGCCGAAATCTTAGTATTTCTATGAGATTTAGCAGGATACGGGTCGATGCCTTGCTCTTTGATCTGTTCTAGCTTGCGTAAGCGCTCGTTGCGATAATCGTCTAATGTCATAATATTATATATTATAGCACATTATGCGACTGATTTCACTAGCACTTTTTTGCCATTAAAGTCAAATTCTGCTCCAGCTTTGCGACCTAGTAATTCTTTACCAATCGGCGACTCATGAGAAATCTTGCCTTCTAGCGGGTTTGCTTCAACTGGTCCTACTAAGACATAGGTAAATTCTTTACCATTCATATCAATCACTACTGTCGAGCCAATCGTAACTTGATCAGTTTCCTTAGGTGCTTCAATAATTGTAACATTCTTGAGAATTTCTTGAATCTCCAGAATGCGATTCTCAACATTTTTTTGTTCGGCACGAGCATCAGTGTATTCTTGGTTTTCGGAAAGGTCACCAAAAGCGCGTGCCGTGGCGATGCGTTCGGCAATTGCAGGACGTTGACCGATTAGTTCGGCTAATTCTTGTTCTAAGTCGGCTTTACCAGCCGCTGTGAGCTTAACTGTCTTTTTCATAATCATTGATAGTTTATCACGGTAATTTATAAAAGTAAACCCTTAAAATGCTAATTCTTCAATCGTTACGAGCTTACTTTCGCCGGTAGCTCGGTTTGTTAACTCAGCTTTCCCCTCAGCCAAAGTTTTATCACTTAGGACAATGCGATATGGTATGCCAAGTAATTCAGCATCAGCAAATTTATTGCCCGGTCTAAGATCGCGATCGTCGTACAAAATCACATCTTGGTGCTTATTATATAATTCTTCGGCCTTTTGTGTTCCTGCATTGCCAATACCGATCAAATAATACTGATACGGAGCGATTTGTTCAGGCCAGACTAGACCATGTTCGTCGGCATATTTCTCGGCAATTACACCCATGACACGTGAGACCCCAATACCATAACAGCCCATTACTACTGTTTGACGTTCACCATTTTGATTGGTGAATTCTAACCCTAGGGGCTCAGAATATTTGGTTTTGAGAGTGAAAATATTGCCTACTTCGGCAGCTTTGGCGGACTCCAGCTCGGATCGCTTAACTCCTAGCTCGGCCAGTACTTCATCATTCAAGACTTCTTCATTTAGCACTACAGACTTATCTTGATTATAATAAATTGTATCTTCGCCTACATCGGTGAGAGTCTGAAATTCGTGGCTATATTTGGCAAAAACCCCACCACTGGCAAAAGTCTGATAGGTATCATTGCCAATGCCCAGGCGATCATAAATCTTCTGGTAAGCAATTTCGGCTTTATGATAGAAGCGATCATGTTCTTCCATGTTTGCAGAAAAACTATACAAATCTTTCATAATAAACTCTCGAGTACGCATAATGCCAGATTTGGCGCGTAGCTCATTGCGAAATTTGGTTTGGATTTGATAGGTATAGACTGGTAAATCTTTGTAACTAGAGATATAAGTCTTCATCATATTGGTGAACGGTTCTTCATGGGTCGGAGCGAGGCCCAGTTCTCCACCAGCTGCTAGCTGAGTTTTGAACCAAATGTCCATCTTTTTAATGTCCCAACGATCAGTTTTTTGCCATGGTTCGGGATTCTGTAAGGTAGACATCAAGACTTCTTGACAGCCGATGGCATCTAATTCTTCACGTATAATGGTCTTAATTTTATCTAGAACTTTCAGACCTAAAGGTAGATAATCGTAGACACCAGCTAATTCCTTATGCACGTATCCAGCTCGAGCAAGATATTGGGCACCGCGCGCAGTCTCGTCTTTGGGCGCAGAACGTAGAGTTTTTACAAATGATTTACTATAACGCATAACACTTTATATTATAACACACGTTATAATGCCGCTATGTACAATATATAGAAAGCGATACTATTAACGAGCATATGAAGTAAAATCCCACTCCAGATCGTCCCAGTGATTTCGCGTAGTCCACAAAGGATCATGCTCAACACAAAAGTCGTGACAGCTACATTCCACTGACCGTGTAAGGCGCCAAATAACACTGATGTCAGCAGCATTGCTACAACTACGTGCAGGCGACGGCGCAGTTTACCATAGACCCAACCACGCATGATAATTTCTTCAGCAATCGGAGCAACGAACACAATTGCAATTACGGCTGCAAACTGCTCCCATCCAGTAATAAAATAACCAAAACCAACGTTTTGGGCTTGATCGGCATTAAACCAAGAAAAGCCCTTCATAATTTCTTGTACAATATTACCAACGACAGTATAAATAACATAAGCTACAGGTACTAAGCCGATGTCAACTAAAGTAGGCCAAGTCTGCATGCCTAATTCTTCAATATCAGTATCTACGGCCTCGGCAGCTAATTTATTTTTGACTTTGTCTGAAGATTTTTTACGTGTCTGGTAGACTCGCCAAACTCTCGCTGGTAGCCAAATAATTAGCCCCAGTGTGGCACTATAACTTAAAATATAATAAATTAGAGTCCAAATCGGAGTGCTTACTGCTTTGCCGACTAGGATTTGTAAAAACAGGGCTACAACATATTGTCCGGTCAACATTGCAATGGCTGCCCAAGCTACTACAAATATAGCATAGGCAATTTTAAACTTGGTTGATGTGCCCTTTTGGCTTGCCGAAGATTTACCTACCATTAGAACAGCCTCATGACATCTAGAATTGAAATCAGGAAAATCAGCATAAGTAAGAACATAAAGGCGCGCGATACGATCTTTTCCTCGGTTTCTTTACTCAAGGTTTTGCCGCGAATTTTGTAAATAGCAATTAGTAGCCATCGGCCACCGTCTAGGGCTGGAATTGGCAATATATTCATACAAGCAAGTGAAACAGAAATTAGAGCAGCTAAGAAGACCAGATTAGCAATACCGCTACTGGCAAAAGCGGGAAAGATTACTCCGATAATACCGATTGGCCCGGAAACAGAGTCTCCAGCGGCGGAAAGTGCAGCTTGACCTTCGCTGCGCACTGTATCGTTGCTGCTAAACTGTCGGGCCACTCCCGAGATCAGATTCCAAACCATATCACCCAGACCACGAAAAGTCTCACCGGTGAGCTGAACCGTAGTCACCGCACCCACAAGTGGTGCAGACCAACTTGACCGAATGAAAGTTTGCCCATAAGACATGGATACTCCCAAAATATACTCGGCATCTTTGTCATTCAAGTCTGGCATTAGCTCTATTTCTTCATTTCCGCGACGTACCCTATAACTAATCTTTTGTCCAGCATTTTCTTGCCCAATTCTTGTGACGTCGGCTGGGTAAACAATTGATTGTCCATCAACGGCGACAATGACATCGTCTTTTTCGAAACCAGCCTTCGCAGCGGGTGAATCCGGCATTACCTCCATAATCGTCACTCCGTCGCCAATAATCTTCGCATCGTTAGCGAGATAAAATTGGTTAGCAATGAATTGTGGCATGCCGGTAAAAGCCAGAATTGTCAGTAGCACAAAAGCAACCAACCAGTTCATGACTACCCCACCGAACAAAATTTTGGTCTTGGCCCAGAAACTAGCTGCCCCAAAGGTGCCTTTGCGGGTATCGGCGGCTGATTCTCCGTCCATGGAACAAAAACCGCCGATTGGCAACCAGTTAATGCTAAAAATTAAGGTCTTTTGAGGCTGATCCCACTCTTCTTTGGGTATGCGGAGCCACTTCTTGACGTCCTTTTTGCCCTTTTTCCAGTCTGGATTGCGTTTCCAGGCGATGGCTCTGGGTGGAAAACCAATACCAAATTCATTGACTTTGACACCATTGCGGCGAGCCATGATAAAATGCCCAAACTCGTGTGCTACCACTAGGAGCATTAAAATTATCAGTCCAATAATAATCCCAAATACAATACTCATAGGTTTATTATACTACAGAATAAAGTTTATGTTTTATTTTCCGAATCTTCTTTGACGTTGATGAAACTCTTGGATAGTTGCGGCCACGTCTTCAGCTTTAATTTCAGGAAAATGCTTCTCAATAAACCAAAATTCGGCATAAGCCGCGCGCCAAAGCTGAAATCCAGAAATGCGTTGTTCGCCGCTAGTACGCACTAACATATCTAGAGGTGGCACTTCTGGATGATAAAGATATTTAGCAAAGCTTTCTGGAGATAATTCGGCCTCGCCGGCAGCTATTGCACGGCTCGCAGCATCGGCAATTTCCCATTGGCCGCCGTAGTTGAAGCAAATGCAGACTGTTAAGCCGGTGTTCTCGGCAGTTTTGACCTCTGCGTCCATCATCTTTTGCCATAATTTTGGGTTTACTGGTTCTGGTCGACCCATAATGACACAACGTAAATTTTCTTTTTGTAATTTCTTTGTCAAGCTATCTATCTTTTTGCCAGCTAAATCCATGAGGTAGCTCACTTCTTCCGGAGAACGATCCCAGTTTTCCGTGCTAAACAAATAAAATGAGACGAACTTAACTTCTGTGCCTTTCAGGGCATCAATAATCACTTCTACTTTCTCGAAGCCTCGTAGGTGGCCTTCGAGAGTTGGCAATCCGCGTTCCTTGGCCCAGCGCCGATTGCCATCAGCGATATATCCTACATGCGTGAGCTCGGTTGCCATTAGATAGCCATAATCTCCGCGCTTTTAGCTTTGAAGGCGGCATCAATTTGATCTGAAAAATTCTTAGTAAGTTCGTCTACACTCTTTTCGGCTTTTTTAGTCACATCTTCGGGTAGCTCAGCAGCTTTGAGCTCTTTGCGAGCATCTTCACGGACGTTACGAATCGCTACCTTAGCATCCTCGACTTTACTAGAGGTAGTTTTGACAATCTCCTTGCGTCGTTCTTCGGTCAATGGCGGTACTGGGACACGTACTACGTGTCCGTCGTCAGATGGGTTTAGCCCTAGAGTCTGATCATCGCGAATGGCTTTGGATATATTCTGAATATTACTTGGATCAAAGGGTGTTACCACTATCATAGTGCCGCCCGAAGCTGTGACATTAGCTACTTGGTTTAGAGGCATAAATTGACCATAGGCCTCAACTTTGATATTAGCTAGCATGTCGGGATGGGCCCGTCCAGTGCGAACTTTTTTCATCGCTTCTTGGAACCGCGCGACTACCGCCTCCATACTTTTACGGTATTCACTATCATCAAACATACTTTACCTCTCAATGTTTTTGCTTAGTAGCTAATATATTTTCTGGGTTTTACTTACTCAGTCACACCTAGTTCTAGGCGCTTGAATTGACGAATGGTAATGTTTTCGCCGGTCTTAGCAATAGCTTCTTTGATGAACTGAGCTACAGTCTTGGTATCGTCTAAGATATAAGGCTGTTCCATTAAGACCTTATCCGAGAAGGCTTTCTTGATTTGGCCTTCGATGATTTGGTCTTTCATATTCTCTGGGCCATGGAAATTAGCCTCAAACTCTTTTTTCTTCTCATCCATGACCTCGGCTGGAATATCCTCAAGGCTAACGTAGGCTGGATTCATGCTAGCGACCTGCATGGCGATTTTGTGAGCTAGATCTTTGAACTCATCAGTTTTAGCTACAAAACTAGTCTCACAGTTGACTTCGACAATGGCACCAAGCCGACCGTCATGAATGTAACTGTCAATAATACCTTCACGGGTTTCGCGATCGCCGCGTTTTTCGGCTTTAGTCATGCCTTTTTTACGCATGGCATCAAGAGCTTTGTCAAAATCACCTTTGGCTTCGACGAGAGCTTTTTTGGCATCAGTTAGACCCACACCGGATAATTCTTTGAGTTTCTTGATTAATTCAATCGAAATGGCTTTAACTTCGCCAGCCTTCTCTTTTAATTCTTCGCTCATATTCCTCCTTAGTTATCTTAATTATATATTATAATGTCTGGTTTGGGTGAAATTAGGCTTTTTTGGCTTCACCTTCTTTAATAGCGGCCACCATGTAATCCAAAATAAGTTGTACAGATTTGATAGCATCGTCATTAGCTGGGATAACGTAGTCAATATTGGTGGGATCAACGTTGGTGTCTGTAATGGCAAATACCGGTAGCTTCAAAGTGTTAGCTTCTTTGATAGCATTTTTGTCTTGGCAGGCATCTACTACGATCAAAGCAGCTGGCTGCTCGTTCATATCCTTGATGCCACCATAACGTTCATTAAGCAGGTCGATTTCTTCTTGATAGCGCTGAACTTCAAGCTTGGAATAACGAGCCTCGAGCTCACCAGAAGCCATGCGACGTTCTAAATCATGAAGCTTCTTAACCTGGCGATTGACGGTCTCGACATTGGTGAGAGCACCACCTACCCAACGTACTGTGACATATGGCATATTGACTGATTCGGCTGCGGATTTGGTAATTTCTTTGAGTTGTTTCTTGGTACCGACGAAAAGTACTTTTTTGCCGCTGGCGACAATTTTAGTCAGTTCGGGTAAAGCTTTGTTAAGGGCCTCGACGGTCTTTTCTAGGTTAATGATGTGGCCACCTTGACGCTTGCTGTGAATATAAGGAGCCATTTTTGGGTGCCAGCGGCTAGTCTTGTGTCCAAAGTGGGCGCCAGATTCTAATAGAGCTTTGATATCGACTTCTACAGTCATTTTGTATTCCTTTCGCTTAGACTACGGGGATAGATCATGAATGACCAGGAATCTCCCATAGCTGTTTCGTTAAAATAGTATATAATACCATTGTAGCACAGATTTTGCGAAAAGTCAATGGAGGTAGAATGGGGAGATTGAGGCGGATATGAGGCGGATTTTCCCTCTTTACTTTTGGGGTTAACTTTGCTATAATTTAAGGAATTATGAGTACAAAAGTTTCACAACCTAAAGATTATCGCTATGTGGTGTTTATGGATGAGGCGGCGAATTTTTCGTTTTTGACCAAGTCTACTGCTCAGAGCGAAGAGACCATCAAATGGGAAGATGGTAATGAATATCCGTTGATTAAGGTGCAGATTTCCTCGGCTTCACATCCATTCTTTACCGGTGAAGAGAAGATTATCGATACTGAGGGCCGCGTGGATCGCTTCAAGGCTCGCGCCAAAAAGGCAGAGGCTTTGCGCGCTAGCTTGAGTAACAAGGCGAAAAAGGCCGAGAAAGAAGCAGTGAAGAAAGCAGAAAAGGCCGAAGCTAGCGAGAAATAGTTTAGGATATGAAAAAAGGCCCTGGTGATCGGGGTCTTTTTTGATGACGGTTAATATGCAAAAAGGGCTGCATATACTAATACAGCCCTGTGTTCTGGAAATAATCGGTTATTTCCGATAGGTGCATTTTGATTCGTGGTCAAGGAGCTTGTCTTTGCTAGAACAGTACAGTCCGCAGTATGGACATGTACCGCCTAAGCTACCCCAGCCGCTTCCGGCATTGATTGCATCTCTGACTTCCTGCTCGTTATTGCAGCATCTGCTGTCGAGGATGTACTGCGAAGCAGCCGGTTTTTTCTGGTCGTCATATACACCACCTGATCCAAGTAATCCACCAAGTAAACTCATGCATATTCACCTCCATTCGTGCGCATGAGAACAAAATAATGTGCTTCATTCGTCAAAAACTATCTGACTGTTGGCATTTTATCACTTAGCGCTACAAAACGCAAGCATAACTATTTAGCTAATGAGTTTCTCGACAAAATTTTTGATATCTTTGAGAGTGCGGCTCTTGTCTGCACTGAGATTCAGCTCTGGATCGTCCAAGAAGTCTAGGTTTTTAATATGTCCATAGACTGTCTTCGCCAGTTTTTTTAACTCTTCGCCGCTAAGACTATCATATTCATAAACTTTATCATAAACCTTCCCTTCTTCGTCCGGCGAGACAAAGAGAATATGCCCTTTCGTCACCTTATATTTACTGTAAGTCGGTGAAAGGTTAAGCAGCAACTTGTAAAATTCCAGCTGCAAAGCATACTTATAAAGAGTAGGGTGGCTTTGCCATTTGTTATTGTGAAATTTGCCAGTCTTGTAATCATAGATTTCTAGCTCCCTGGCTTCTGGGTCAAGCTTAATCAAATCGATCTTCCCGGTCAGAGGAATACCATCATAAGCTAGATGTTCAGAAGATAAGTTCACTTCGGCCTTAGTGTGTTCTTCCTTAAGAATATCTCCAAATTGCCTTAGAGCGATTTCTAGCCCGTGCTGACCCTTTTCTTGGAGCTCCTTAATATCATGGCTAAGCAACGGCAGCTCCGCTGCTTTTTCTTGAAAATAAGCAATTGCGACTTCAGGGCTGAGTTTTTGATTGATTACTTGTTCTAGTGCACTATGAATCAAGATACCATAGGCCAACTGAGTAGTGAGAGGCTCTTCGGGGGCGCGCAAAATTCTGGTGCGATACACTGCTTCTGGCCCAGCATAAATTAAATCAATAAAGCTAGTCAAATCCGAGGCAGTTAAACGATAATTTTCAACTCGAGATTCTAGCATTAAGCGCAGATCTGGAGTTAACTTTTGATAGGCACTGGTCCAGCTTTGACAAAGGGTAGAAATCTTAGTGTTCAGATCGGCCTCGTCTTGGTGGACGATAATTCCTCGCCGGCCATCTTCTAAGTAAGGTGAAATCTGTTCTGAAGCCTTTTCATCGCGTTGCTCTGCTAGATACTGCAATCTTGCGGTGGGCTTCTCGAAAAAATCTTGCACGGAATTAGTCATAATGAGGTAGTTTTTGGCGCGAGTGACAGCAACAAATAGTAATCTGACCTGTTCATCGTTAGTAATACCAGTATGTCGAATTTGCAGAAGATTGCGTGGCAAGCTAAACAGATTATTATTCCCTTTGGCCTTGCCCCAAGCTGTATCATCGACCGCGATTAAGAAAACATACTTGAATTCAAGACCTTTACTTTTGTGTGCAGACATTATTTGGACTGCCTTAGCACTGTCACGATAGGGACTGGTAGCAATAATGGCAGCCTCCGCAGCCGTATAATCATCAAGCATTGCAATATAATCTTCTAGTTTGGGTCTGGTACTTTTAGTATGATTTAGAGCCGTATTTTTCAGAGTATTGATGTTTTCGTATAGCTCAAATAATTCTAAGTCACTGCAGTGTTCAGTATAATAATCCAAGTAAGGCGATTTAAGTTCTTGGCCATCCCGTGTTGGCATAGCGACTATACCTGTGAGATAATCTAGCCAAAGCTCGAGCGGAGCCTCAAAAGCTGCCATAGCTAGCTCTGCTAACCACTGAGCAATCCAAGCTAAATGCTTATCGTCTGCCTCTGCGAGGTAATCTAAAGTAGCTTTTTTGCTTTCCCGAGCTTCGCTTACGGCTCGCAAAGCGGTTAGTGGTGAGACATTGAGGAATGGAAAGGCTAAAATTTCTAGCAGCCTGTGAGTTGGTTGCTGTTCTTTAGCTAGTTCAAAAACAAATCGAGCAATGACATTTAACTCGTTCAATTTGACATCTTCTAGCAAATTAGATCTTTTCTCGTAGGCGATATTAATGTTTTGTTCTTTCAAATAGGGCAGTAAAGGGGCAATATATTTATGCTTAGGAGCAATAACGGCAATCTCATCGGCCGACACTCCGTCTCTGAGTAACTGGCTAATATTCTGAGCAATCCAATAATATTCATCATGTGCCGAGAGAAACTCGTGCCTTTCAATTCGAGAACTCGTATGATTACCAGCTGTACGACCAGTAGCTAGATCCATCATCGACCGTAATTTCTTTACGATACCATGGTGCTTGGCAAAGCTATCCTCAACTTGCTCAGCAATATGATAAGAAAAGTCCAAGATTTCGCCGGTGCTACGATAATTGTCTTCTAGGTTAATAACTTTGGCTTGGTAATAATTCTGAAAATCAAGCAGATTGGAAGCATTAGCGCCCTGAAAAGCAAAAATAGCCTGATCGTCGTCACCCACAGCCATTACTATCGGGTTTTCGTAGGCTGTCAAAAGTTTAATAATCTCGAATTGTGAAGGGTTAGTATCTTGAAACTCGTCGAGCAGAATATATTGAAAGATCTCGGACATGCTGAGACGAAATCCTTCATCATCTCGCAGAGCACGAATGGCCTCTTCAATCATATCGGCAAAATCGAATAAACCTTCAGCATGCAGTTTCTGATCATATTGCTGCATGATATTAGCGAGGGATAATAGTTTCTTATTGGCAATGTAATCTTTGAGGCGATAATTCCCCGTTGCGTCGCATTCAAACCGATCTGTCTTCCACTTGCTGAGAGGACTGAGTTTAGGCTTTTCTTGGTTCTTGGTCTCTTGGATGATATTCCCTAATTCTCGAGTAAGCAAATTGGCCGTACGTTCAATATTCTGTGTAATGGGTTCTGAGCCAGACATCGCCGCTAGCTCAAGGGCTAACGGTTGATAAACTTGCTCTAAAGCTAGATCAACTTTCATGCGAGGCACTAATTGTGCAAAATATTGTGAGGCCAACTCACTAATTTGTTCACTATCTACTAAGTTAACTTCGGCAATTTTGCGTAAATCCGCGGCGGACAGCCGTGCGGATTTGGCTTGACTGATAGTACTAATCAAATCGCTAACATTAGCTTGTTTGAGAATATCTGTGCTCGGCAGCTCATGCTGGATTTCGCGCACTAGTTTATACTGCATTACCTCATCAATTGCTGCATCGAGATTGCGATCAAAATTTTCCGCATAACTCTTGTAGCGCTCCAAGATATTAGCTCCAAAAGCATGATAAGTAAAGATGTTGACTTGATGGGCGGCATTACCAATCATGGTACCTAGACGTTCGCGCATATTGCTGGCGCCAGATTCGGTAAAAGTTAAACAGAGGATGTTCTCGGGATTAGTATCAGTGTTTTCTAGGATATAAGCTACCTTGGCCGAGAGCAGCTGCGTCTTTCCGGTGCCAGGCCCAGCTAGAACCAATAGTGGTCCTTCCAGATAGCTGACGGCTGCCTGTTGCTTAGAGTTGAGCCCCATGCCGATGTTCCAAAACAATTAAATTTTCTAGATGTGGGGTACGGGGGAAGAAATTATAAGGTTGCACTTGGCGAATCTGGTATTTTTCTAGCAAGATTTTCACATCGCGGCCTTGAGTAGCAGGATTGCATGATAGATAGATTACCGTCTGCGGCTCCGCAGTTAAGATTTTTTCCAGCAACTTCCCCTCACAGCCGGCACGGGGCGGATCAACAATTACTGTAATGTCTGGCTGGATATATTCCAGGGCATCTTCCGATTTGGCTAGTACAGCTCGTGCACCTGTACCCTGACAGTTTCGTTCCAGCTCAGCATAGGCAGCCTGATTACTCTCAACCAATATTAATTCTCGATCGCGCGCCACACTCAGGCCAATTGTACCAACCCCGGCATAGAGATCTAACACTTTATCAGTTTTGGTCCAGCGCTTGATATCCTGTAAAGCTAGCTCGTAAACGGGCAAATTAATCTGGAAAAATCCATTTGGCGAATACGAATATCGGTACCCTAAGATATCATCTTCGAGCAGGTCAAACCGCGGGTGGGGGCAACCGTTTTCTAAAAGTCCGCCGCTAACCTCACCATCTTGACTGCACCTGAGCAATAATGATTGATACTTTCTAGCATCCGCACCTTGGGCATTTAGTTCCTGAACGACTGTTTGAGCTTGAACCCAAATCTCAGGACGTTCAATGCTAGAACTCAAAATTGGAACTTTTTGATGTGATCCGCGGCGATGAAAAGCTGGATAGATCTTGGCAGTACCATGATCGTAATAAAGGGCATATTCCATTTTATTACGGTAATAGAAATCTAGACCGTCCGTCTTCACAGTATTTATTTGACCGTTCTCAATCTGGTGTTGACGGAAGACCTCGCGCAGGATTTCGGCTTTTTGTGCCAACTCATAATCGTAATCCATGATTTGCCAGGGCGAAGTGGCTAAATAACATTTGTCTTTTGCTGCCATTCTAGCTGATGAAGGCTGGCGATATTCTAAGGCTATAGCCTCCACATAACTATTTTTTTCTTTCGTCACCTGACATTTCGTCGCTATCTCACCCGGCAGCACACCCCAGAGAAAAACCTTTTTACCTGATGCTAGTTCGCCGAGAGCTTGACCACCGGGAATCAATTTCTGAACTTTTATGCATTCTGTGATATATTTTTCTCGTTTTCTAGGCATTTTTACGATTTTCCTGCTTTTTTACCCCACTATTTATTCATATTATGGTATATTATTCGTACCTAAGGGCTTCAATCGGATTCTTACGAGCGGCTTTGATCGCGGGCGCAGTGCCAGCAATAAGCGCAATCAGCATAATAATCAGAACAATTGGGATGATAGTTTGCAGCGAGAAACTGAATAAATCAAATGTTGGAAATACTTCCAAAAATCCGCCAGGAGCATGTACTATTCCATTAACAGCTGTGCCGATACCGATGGCGACGGCGATGCCCACGACCGAACCCCAGAAGCCAATCAAAATCGCCTCGGTGGCAAAGTCGAAGAAGATTTTCCAGCTCGACATGCCGAGGGCTTTGTCGAGACCGATTTCGCGAGTACGCTCCTCGACTGACATTAACAAAGTATTAACGATACCGATGGCTGCGGCGAGCAGGGCAATGCCTCCGAAGACATTGAAGACCACCATGATGACGTCGAAGAAAGTGCGAATCATGCCCATGACGTCGCCGACAGTCATCGAGGAGTAGCCAGCATCAGAGATTTTTTGTTTAATCTCAGCTTCGGTGAACTTCTCGTTATCGAAAGTCGCGAGGATGAAATAAGTTGGCATGTTCTCTTTTGCTTCGGCTGGCAAATGGGCATAGACGGCATCAAAAGCTTTGTCGTAGAGCGCACGAGAAATAATTGAACCCATGCTGCGCGAGACGATGCCGTTGGCTTCCACTCCGACAACTTCGGTCTCATATTCAAACCATTTATCCATGGCTTGATTCTTAATCGCAATGGTAATCGTCTGACCAATGATATCCTCATCATGTTCGTAGCCGAGGGCTTTAACGTAATTTGGTGTAAGAGTGACTTGGTTCGTGTTTTTGCTGTCATCGGGTAAGCTACCGACGGAAAGCGGAATCTTGAAGTTTCCTGGTGGCATGATCATGAAATTTTCGGCGACGTATTTTTTGTCGGTCTTCGCGCTAGTTAGATAACCTTCGCCGTTGAGCATGGAAGGCATGTAGAACGAATCGGCATCAATGCCTTCAATCTTTTTTAGTTTTTCAATATCTGCGTCTTTCAAGGCCTCGACGTCTTGCGCCGAGCCTGCTTCGACATACTCCATCGGTTCATCGGAGGCGCCAGCCAGACCAGCACCGCTAGCCATATCTTCGGCGCCGCTACTAAACAGCATGATGAAATTATCGCCACCGAGTGCGCGGGTTTGTTCGTCGATGAACTTGTTAACACCGGAATTAATTGCAACATTCAAAATTATCGTAAAACTTCCGACAAAGATAGCAATAATCGTCAAAATTGTGCGAACCTTGTTGCGGAAAAGGTTATGATTCGCGGTACGAATAGTTTCTAGAATACCCATTAGGCTTTGGCTCCTTTCTTAGTGGTAGACTTAGTAGCCTTTTTCTTTGTTACCTTCGTCTTCTTCTTCGTTTTTTCCGTTTTCTTTGCCCCCGTGTCTTCAACGATTTTACCATCAGAAATGCGAATCTGACGGTCGCAAAGTCTGGCTAGATCTTCATCGTGAGTAACGATGATTAGAGTAACACCCTGTTTCTTATTCAGCCCAAACAGTAATTCGATCACCTTGTCACCAGTAGCGGAATCCAAGTTACCCGTTGGCTCATCGGCAAAGAGAATCTTAGGGTTGTTAACAATGGCTCGAGCAATACAAACTCGCTGTTTTTGTCCGCCAGACAAATCGTTGGCTTTGAATTTGATTCGCTCTTCCAAACCGACAGTCCTGAGAGCCTTTTCGGCCAGGCGCCGCCTAGTGCGTCGATTTTCCCCGGCGATTTTGAGTGGCAGTACGACATTTTCTAGTACTGTATCTTGCGGATTCATAAAGAATTGTTGAAATACAAAGCCAAAGCTATGATTGCGCAGATGATTTAGCTTGCGGGAGCTAAGCTTGGTAGAGTCTACTCCGTCGATTTTGATTGTACCTTCGGTAGGTCGATCTAGTAGAGCAATCAGGTGCATGAGTGTAGACTTACCAGAACCAGATTTCCCGACAATTGCGACCGATTCTCCTTCATTAATAGTAAGATCAATATTCTTTAAGGCTGTAAAAGCCGTGGAACGTTTACCATAGACTTTGACTAGTTTTTGCACTTCTATAACAGGTTTCATCTTATGAGTATACCACGTTAACGGAGATACTGCCAGACCTGTCCTGCTTTTGTGTCTAAAACAGTATAACTGTATTTCATCAATTCGTCTCGGAGATAATCGGACTTGGCATAATCTTTTTGATCGCGGGCAACTTGACGATCCTGGAGAATCTGCTGCACATTCTCGGGCAGCTTACGACCCCTGATCAGCCCTAAACCGAGTACATCATCGACCCACCGCCAAAACACCAAGCTATCTTGATGACAGGAATCAATAATAGCAAAAGCTTTAGGGGAATTCAGATTATCATTGAAAGCGGCTTGTAAATCTTCCATTACTTCTATAGGAACTTCATCCTCCTGATCTTGATAACATCGAGCCACACGGTTTCTCCATCCTAATCTGCGTACTCTGGCTGCCTCTAGCCCTTCTAGATTGAAATCTCGTTCGGATTGATAGTGACCTTGCAAAACCCACATTTTGTAATCAAGAGCCGAATAACCTTGTTTGGCAAGATCCTTCAAAGTATAGCCATTTCCTAGAGACTTAGAGATTTTTTCACCATTTACCATCAAGTGATGACAATGTAGCCAGTACTTGGCCAGTTCTTTTTCGAAAGCAGCTTCACTTTGAGCAATTTCATTAGTATGGTGTACTGAGATATGATCAATTCCGCCAGTGTGAATATCAATAGTTTCGCCTAGCTCGGCATGAATAATGCTAGAACATTCTAAATGCCAGCCGGGATATCCTGGTCGTCCCAAATAATCCCAACGCATAGTATGATTTTCACCTGGCTGAATAAACTTCCAAACGGCAAAATCAGATGGATTGTGTTTCTCCTGAGAGAATTTCACTCGGGCGCCAGCCTTAATTCCATCTAAATCTAGTCGTGCGAACTCAGCATATTTCGCAAATCTGCTAGTATCATAATATATTCCATCCTTTGTTTCATAGGTATAACCTTGACTTGTAAGTGCATCTACCAGTTTTTCATCTTCTTCAATATAATCCGTCGCTCGAGCCCAAACTTGTGGCTGCACTAAATTTAGCTTCTTGAAATCTTTCTGAAACTGATCAATATAATATTCGGCTACTTCCCAAACGCTTTTACCAGTCTTCCTGGCGCCTTTTTCTAGTTTATCTTCACCCTCGTCACCATCGGAGGTCAAATGGCCTACATCAGTCAAATTCAAGACTCGATACGGGACATACCCATTCATTTTGAGAATTCGTACCAGCAAGTCCCAGTAAACATAAGCCGCAAAATTGCCAATATGCGGCATACTATAAACAGTTGGCCCGCAAGTATAAATTTTTACCTTCTTCGGATTAAACGGCCGAAAAGTTTCAACATTCCTGGTCAAAGTATTATATAATCTTAGCTCACCCTTTTCCATCTAGATCTCCTCATGGATTATGCGTTTTAATTCGATTAGAATCTTGCTACGTTTGGCTGATGATACATCATGATGCCCGAGTACACTCACAAACTGCACATACGAACTATTAGCTTTTGCCGCTCGTTTGAGATTTGAAGCCATCACTAGAGGATCGAAGTGCCCGTGGATAATCAAAGTGGGGATCCGAATCTGGGTAAAAGTGTGGTAATTATTATGATTAAGAATAATCTGATCCATGGCGCGACCAAAAGCTGGTGTTTTAATATACTTACTACTAAAACTGCTAAATCTCTGGATGAAGTTAGCTATCACTTCCATAGCCGGTTCATCTTTGGCTAGTTGTTGCAGAGCTCCATAAGATTTGGTATAGACTCGATCGGGCAATTTAGCTAATTCTTCTGGCATCAAGACGGGCGGAGAAACCAATATTAGCCCAACGATTTGCGCCTCGTGCTGAAAGTTTGTAGCAAAATCAGCCGCAATTAGCGAACCCATGGAATGCCCAACCAACACTATGGGGCCAGTCACCTGCTTTTTCCTAAGGGTCTGTTCAAGAGCTTGATTATAATCGGTATAGTCATAATCTAACCAATTCGTCTGTAAAGATTTGCCATAGCCTAGCAAGTCCAAGACAATGAGTTGCACCTGTTTCATCTCTGGAGTTTTGCTCAACTGCTTAAAGGTGGCGCGCCAGGTCTCAGATGTAGCAGAAATTCCATGCAGAAAAACTACTGTAAGTACTGGGTTTTTAACCTTGCGCTCATAAGCAGCGCGCATATAAATCGGGCGATGCAAGACCTTGTGCTTGATTTTTTTGCGGCGATTATAAAACTCACTGAAAGCTTTGGGCATTGCTAGGCAGTCTCCTCGGCCGTATCAATTGCCGCTTGTTCTAGCAACTCGGGCATAATCTTTACGATATCCGCCACTACGTCGGCATAGTCTACATCATAAGTGCGGAACCCAGCTGCAAATGGATGTCCGCCCCCACCAAAATAACCGGCGATTTGTTCCGCGATAGGTTTACTAGTGCGAATCTTGCCCGTGACTTTGCCGTCAGGGTAAGTTTTAATGGCTACGGCCACGATAACACCTTCTACTAAACGCATTTCTTCCAAAATCAGCACATTCGGATTATACTCATCAGAATACTGCTGAATATCTTCAAATGGAATATGAATGGTAGCTAATTGATTATCAAGCGAATATTCAATGCGTTTAATGAGATCGGCTTTATAATCCAGAATGCGGGGTGATTTTTTCATAAATTCACGGCGGGCCTCGTCAAGCTCGGCTGGATTTGCTCCTAGATCAATCAATTCAGCCATAGTACGCATAGTATCAGATGTTACCGAAGCACTTACTAACCCCAATGTATCCGACGAAATACCGGAATAAATAGCCTCGGCAGCGGGTTTTGTAACTTCAAAACCTAGAGTTTTAGCTGCTCGAAATATCAATTCCGTACAAGCGGGCAGAGGCTCAATAATGGCTTCGTGCGGAAAGTCTAGATCATCTTCACTCTCATGATGATCAAAGACGAAGACAGGCTTTTGATATAGACAATTTCTAATCGCGGCATCATCTAAGAGCTTAGATAACAAAATACTAGCGGCTGTATCGACAATAATGTAGCCATCAGCACGATAATCAAATTCATTGCTAATACGTGACCAATCTGGGAAATAATGTAGATATTTTGGCACATCGACTGGGCAATACAGAGTATTCTCAGTATCTTTGAGTAGATAATCGAGCGCAATGGCCGATCCAACCGAATCACCATCAGGGTTCTCAGCTTGAATTATACAGATACGTTTTTTGCCCTGCAAAAAGTCTCTAAAATTGTCATACATATTGTCTATTATACTCTGTTTAGGGGTATTGGTCTAGGATTTCTTCTTTTTACGAGGTTTCTTTTTGCTTGGTGTTTGATTAGGAAAAGCTTTCGCTAAGCGGCGATTTAGCTTGCCCTTATTCATTAATACTTCTTGAATATTCTGAGTGATTTCCTCCGTAGCATCCGGCTGCATTGTGCCTACAGTAACGCGAACCCCTAGAATCAGCCAGAGCGATAGAGCAATATCGCAAATTAGCCAGCAAAAGATAATTACGGCGAAGGCTATTAAAAAGTTTGATGGTAAACTGCCCAAAATTGATAGTAGCCACGGATTAATCACATTAAGAATGAGTACACCAATTACTCCAAACGAAACTACTGATTCTACACAAATACGGCCATTAATATTAAAAACGCGATTGGTGTAATCCCACCAACGCACTCGAAAGAGTTTTTCCATTAGATAGCTGACGACATATTCCAAGACTGCACTACCTACTACAGCTACGCAAAAGATGACGAATGGGTTTTCGGGTTCCCTTAAAATAAACGAGAGCAATAATGCTCCAGTACCGTAAATTGGACAGATTGGCCCAATTAAAAAACCGCGATTAATTACTTTGCGATTGCGCAATATTCCAACGCAGACCTCCATCAACCATCCGGCAAAGGAATAAAAAATAAAAATCAGAAACCAGGTGGCGATTTGCTCCATATTTAACATTATAGCATATAGCCTATGGGTCAATTTTGATTTCGCCCAGCAAATGCGAGGTCTCCTGTTCAGGTAGGCTCTCGACATTTTTTAGCTTACGTTCAATTTGCCGTGAAGCTACCTCGGCATCACCAATTTTGTTAGCAGTTTCTTGGAGCTTCTTGCGGGTGGCAGCGAGCAGATCGCCAAATTTATTAAACTGAGTCTTAACGGCTCCTAGAGTTTGCCAAACTTCGGCAGAGCGCTGCTCAATCGCGACACTGCGAAAGCCCATAGTAAGTCCAGACAAGACTGTGGGCAAAGTGGATGGCGAGACAATCACAACGTTTCTCCTTTGGCGAATTTCATCAGATAATCCGGGGATGCGCAAAATTTCAGCATACAAGCTTTCGGTCGGAACAAACATTAATCCAAAATCAGTCGTAGCAGGCGGATCAAGATATTTGGTAGAGATCTTTTTGGCTTGTTCTTTGACATCTCCGGCTAGTGCCTTACGTAAGCTTTCGATTTCAATTTTATCGCCATGGTCGTAGGCCGTCAGTAGACGAGAGTAGTTCTCAATCGGAAACTTAGAATCAATCGGTAAATAGACGGCATGTTCGTCGCGCCCAGGCATTTTGATGGCAAATTCTACGCGATCGTTGCTGCCCTCTTTTGTAATAATATTCTCAGCATACTGGTCGTTGGTGAGACAATCAGTAATAATATTACCTAGCTGTACCTCGCCGTAAATACCACGAGTTTTAACACCCTCCATCACTTTCTTCAGGTCGCCAACTCCGTGCGCGAGGTTTTTCATTTCGCCTAGACCTTGGTAGACTTGGGTGAGCTGGCCAGAAATAGTTTTGAAACTTTCGTTAAATCTTTGCTCAACTGAGCGCTGCAACTTTTCGTCGACAGTCATTTGCATTTCTTGCAGACGTTTGGAATTATCTTCTTGTAAGCTTTTAACTCTCTGGTCGACGGTGGCTTGGATGTGTTGCAAATTATCGGAAATTTCTTTACGGCTGCCCTGGAGATTACTGGTTAATTCTTTGCGATTCTCGCGGAAGCTATCTTCAATTTGAGGTACAAGTTTGTCTAATTCTGCTTCCATCCTGATTAGACGTTCTTCTAGATGACGAGTATCGGTGCGGGCGATGGGATGACGAAAAAGTTGAAGTAGTTGCAAAACGATGCATATCAGGACGGCAACGAGTAGAATAATATCCATATGCTTATTATATTATAGACCGCGGATAGGTGCAATGGAGGTCTTTATCTTAGATTTATTCAAACTTCAATCCATCAATAATATTCTGTCGCGATTTAATGAGGGCGGGGAGTAAGGCGCTGAGCAGCGAAACTCCGATAATCGCCCCGCCAAGGCAAAGATATTCTACGATCTGCGGAACGAAGAGATTTGCCACGATTGAGGAATCCAGAGTAAAGAAAGTCGCCCGGAGAAACTCCGTCAGTACTCCAGACAGCCACGGATTAAGTACGAAGCCTGCTACCAGCGACAAAATCACACTTCCGCCAACAATAATTGCTGCTAGTATCAAAGCATACATTAGGTAAACCTGCAAAATATGTGTGCGGCGAAAACCGATGGCACGGAAAATAGCAATTTCTTTACGATCATTCGTAATTGAACGCACCACCATGAGCGCTACAAATATCACCGTTATACCTAGTACAATCAGCACGATAATAATCAAAATCTGCGTAAAGGTGCGAGAAATATCTTCAATCACTAGGCTATTGTTACTGTCGCTCGTAAGCAAGAAACGATGTTCTTCAGTAGCGCAGCCATAATTCATGGCGCCCTTAAATTCACAGCTTTCCGCATCAATAAACTCACGAGCAGTCTTTGCATCATTGAATTCAATAATATAATCTGTATCGATTCCGAGATAATCTAGGCTAGTATCCGGCTCGTCATAAACTTCCGAAAGCTCCGTCGTATGATCATCATAATAGCCTCGACTAATAATCGGTGTGGCGATAGAAACCCCGCCCAGCGACTGAATCATACTAATGATATCATTACTTTGCCGAGATATGCTACTAACTGGAATCAAACCGACAATTTGGAATTTTAGCGGCTGCTCTTTTGGTGCCTCGTAACTCCCGATCGCCTTCTGATACTCTTCGCGTAACTGATCTTGTTTCTTCTCCTCAGCCGTGCGAGTATCTTTCTTCACCGTGGTTGCTCCGCAAGTACTCTCCGGCAGGTTATAGATTAAACTCGGTTCAGTGTAGTATGGTTTGTCCTTGTTGCGGGCGATTTCATCGAGAATCTGCTGCGCCTTAAAAATCATTTCTTGCGAAGCGCCGTTACGATAGCAGGCTTCGATAATCATCCCACTAGACTTTGATTTTAGCTCTTCGAAGTGCTGGATCTTTTCTTCACTACTAGCCGCACTGCTAATACTACTGATCTCCAAGATGGTTTCGGCTTGCTCCACGGAAACCACGACCGGAATCGCCTCGTTGTCTAGCTCGACATCTTCGAAGAAATAATCTTGATACAGCTCCTCGTCTATCACATGCAGACCATTAAAAACTTGTGTGCGCATACTGTCAATGGATGAAGTATACTGCTTGAGGTTTTCTACTCCATTCTCTAAATTCACTACACGACCATTTGCAATTACGGTTTCATCGACGAAAATCCGTTGATATGGATAATTCTCCAGAATCTTTTCCAAGTCGTCTTTATCAGCCACGAGATAATCGCGCATCATAATATCAGTAGCTTGCTTAGCATACGGTGAATACGGTACTAACTCCCGCCTACCGTCATAATATTCTGTAGGGGCGATTTCTGAATCTGCCGAGTACTCCAGACCTAATTTCTGGGCGACTGCGCGATGTTCTTCTATACCTCTCTGATATAATTCTTCTGCTAAATCCATTAGCTTTGGATCTTTCTCTAAGTCTGGGTTATTGCGCGAATTGGCCGCCGTCACGAGATATCTACCATTCAGGCCTTCACTATTAAATTTCGCTAGGCTCCCCTCAAAACCTTGAATACAAGATGCAAAAATCAGCACTCCTGTCAGCAAAATAATTTCTAAAGCTAGAAAGAGGCTGGTCCAGAATTTCCGGCTAAGTAGCTTCGTCCATGCTAGGGTAAACGCATCACGTAATTTTAACATGCTTGCAATCTCCCATCCTCCATACGTAGAACTCTATCAGCCATTTCCGCTACAGTATCATCGTGCGTGACGATAATTAGGGCAGTATTCTGGCTGTTTTTAATTTCCAATAATAATTCCATAGTGCGACGAGTGTTTTCGCCGTCCAGATTACCAGTTGGTTCATCCGCTAGAATGATTTTTGGCCGATTAATGGTCGCCCGGGCGATCGCTGCGCGTTGTAATTGCCCTCCAGAAAGCTTATTCGGCTTTTGCTTTAGTTTATTCTCAATGCCAACTAAACCAGCGGCTGCCTCAATGCGTGCCTGTCGCTCTTTGACTTTGGTGTGTAAAGGCATCATGGGTACTTCCAGATTTTTACCAACCGTAAGATGCGGCTGAAAGTAGAAAAACTGAAAGACAAAGCCCAGCTCGTGGCCACGTAGCTCGGCAAGCTGGGCTGAGCTTTGTTTCTGAACATTCTTCCCGCAGATTTCGAGTTCTCCCGAATCCGCTTGTTCGACGCACCCAAGAATATGCAGTAAGGTACTTTTACCGCTGCCGCTCGGTCCGACAATGGCGAGGAACTCGCCTGCTCTCACCGACAAGCTCACCCCATGCAAAATAGTGGTTTTGCCATAGGATTTGGTGAGATTCGTCGCTTTTAGCAATTTTGGGTGCGTCATTTTAATCCCTACCTAGTATTCACAATACCATGAGTATGGATTATTAAAATCATCATACTTAGCAGTCCCGCCATATTTAGCTTTACACCACCCCTTCACATCAATATCATGCGCATAGTCCTTGTTATTTATATAGCACTTCCATCCCATAACATTCCATTCAACAATTTTTACTACATGACTATATGCTGCCTCAAACTGACGTTTGCATGCTGCGACCATATCCACATCTGCTTTATGCCCCGCGGCACTAGCTGACCGATAATTAAGTGCTGTGATGCCTGATATGGCTATTAGGCCGGCCATCAGCATTGGTAAAAGTTTTTTCATACTTTTCACTCCTTCTATTAAATATTTATATTTCTATTATATAACTTTATGTAGGTTTTTGTCATTATCTTTATGATTAATTAGCATACCAAACAGCGGACGGGAAAACCGTAGTAACGATAATCAGGCCAAGCTGATGGGTAGACACCGCTAGCATTAAATTCTAGCCAGTAAGCACTAGCAGTAATAGATGAGAGGTAGACTGCACTTACATTAGAACGAATGTAGCCATTTCTACCGAACTCTCGTATTGGATCTTCACTTAACTTGATGCTTCCGCTACGGACGAAGCTAGTTGAGACTTGTTGATTATAAGGCAGAGGTAGTAGAGGCTAAAAATAGCACAAAATGATAGGTTTATAGTGGCTTACGTTTTTTAAAAAACGTAAGCCAGAAACATGATCACATTTTTAATAAATTCTACGGTCTTCAAAGCAAAACCTAGAGACCACACCATGATTAGCCCTTACTTCGTCCGTAGCGGGAATATTAGCTTAAACAACGGCTCACTGAGGGACTCGGGCCTCATTGGCTACGACTGGTCGCGTACCTCTGTAGCTTACTACTCTGCGACCTCGGCTAGCTCTTACTGGTTTGAGTTTACTGCCTCAGAGTCTCGCCCGTCCACCGGTCCGTACGATCGTTGGCACGGTTTCCCCGTCCGCTGTTTGGTATAATAGTTAATCTTCTGTACTACTTTCTCAGTCTGCTAGATTTATTTATGAAAACAATTATAGAAGTAGTACAGAAGATTAGTCCAAATCAAAAAACTGTACCGGACCCATCAGCCCGGTACAGTCTCAGTTTCACTTGCTTCTGCTTACTTTGTGTTCCGCTTCTCGATAATATCTGCGGCCACATTTGGTGGTACTTCCTCATAAGCAAACAGTTCCATGCTACTAGCAGCTCGACCTTGCGACATGCTACGCAGATCTGAAGTATAGCCAAACAGGTTCCCAAGTGGACAAAATGCTTTAATCAGCTTAGCGCCACCGCTGAGATCTTCCATGCTATCAATACGACCACGGCGAGCATTAATATCACCAATTACATCACCCATGAACTCCTCTGGAGTAGTAATCTCAAGCTTCATCACTGGCTCAAGCAACACTGGTTTAGCTTTCTTAATACCTTCTCGAGTAGCCAAGCTACCAGCTAGTTTAAAGGCTAGTTCATTAGAGTCGACATCGTGGTAACTACCATCATAAAGTGTGGCTTTCACATCAACCACCGGATATCCAGCAATCACACCACCTTGCAAAGTCTCTTCAATACCTTTTTGTACTGGTTTGCGGAACTCTTGAGGCACCACACCACCTTTAATCTGATCGATAAACTCAAAGCCTTTGCCGGGCTCATTGGGCTCAAATTTCACCCAAACGTCACCGTACTGACCACTACCACCAGACTGTTTAACATGCTTACCTTGAGCTTCCGCAGTGCCACGAATAGTCTCACGGTAGGCCACTTGTGGAGCGCCGGTATTAGCTTCGACACCATGTTCCTTCTGTAAGCGGTCAATGGCAATCTCAAGATGTAACTCGCCCATACCAGAAATAATGGTTTGGCCAGTTTCTTCATCGGTATGTACACGCAAAGTTGGGTCTTCCTCAACTAACTTTTGCAAGCCCATACCCATTTTCTCTTGGTCAGACTTAGTCTTTGGCTCAATTGCAATCGAAACTGGTGGATCTGGGAAGGTGATATCCTCAAGATGAATTGGATGAGCTGGATCACAAATCGTAGTACCGGTGGTAACTTCTTTCATACCGACCACTGCAGCAATATCGCCAGCGCAAATCTCGGAAATTTCCTCACGTTTATCAGCGAACATCCGTACGATACGGCCAATGCGTTCTTTGTCGCCAGTAGTCGCATTTAGCACAGTATCACCAGACTTGAGCTTACCGGCATATACCCGGATAAAGATTAGCTTACCGACAAATGGATCAGTAGCAATCTTGAAAGCTAGGGCAGTTAGCGGTTCGCTATCGCTCGCTTTGCGGACAACTTCATTGCCAGTCTTAGGATCAATACCAACTGTTTGACCTTGATCGCGATCTAGTGGACTTGGTAGATAATCGGTGACCAGATCTAGCACCTTCTCGACAATCACACCACGGCCATCACCACCGGTCACTAAGAAGAAGTCACCATCCAGCACGCGTTTACGCAAAGCTGCCTTCAGTTCAACTTCAGTGATAGCATCTTCACCTTGGTTAAAGAATTTCTCCATCAAAGCTTCATCAGCTTGTACAGCTTCTTCAACTAACATGCTACGGGCATTCTTAGCCTTCTCGAGCATGTCAGCCGGAATTTCACCTACGGTCAACTCATGATCGGCATAATCCTTGTAGGTATAAGCCTTCATGTCGATCAGATCAACCACACCGCAGATGTCCTTTTCGAAACCGATTGGCAAATGAATAGCGACAGCATTCTTTGACAAACGTTTATGAATACTATCTAGAGATTTATAGAAATCACCACCAATTTGGTTAATTTTATTCACAAAACAGATCCTTGGTACACCGTACTTGGTAGCCTGTCGCCAAACCGTTTCAGACTGAGCTTCTACACCCATCTTACCATCAAAGACTACGACGGCACCATCCAGAACACGCAAGCTGCGCTCTACCTCAGCTGTAAAATCGATGTGCCCTGGGGTATCAATCACGTTAATCTTGTGATTCTTCCAGTACACTGTGACAGCAGCAGAAGTAATGGTAATACCACGTTCCTTTTCTTGCTCCATCCAGTCGGTAGTAGCGCCGCCAGTGCCACCCTTAACCAAGTCGATTTTGTGCTTGATACCGGTGCGGTAGAGGATCGCTTCTGAAGTAGTAGTTTTACCTGCGTCAATATGTGCAATGATACCAATATTGCGGAATTTCGCTAGGTCCTTAATCTCGTTTGCCATACAAATGATTTTCCTTAAACATTAAAAAATAGACTTTTCTACATTTTAACATAAAATCTGGATCCTTGGTAGGGGTTTTACAGGCAAATTTCTTGGTCCGTGCTAAGTAGATACAGTTGATGCTTAGCACGAGTGAGGGCGACATAAATTAATCTTTGCTGGTCAGCTAGTTCCGCCTCTAGAGTATCGCCAAAAATCGGAAAAATTGTGGCATGGGGATGATGTGACTGCACAATTTCGCGATTAAATTCCAGCAAGATTACCACGTCGGACTCTAGTCCTTTGGATTTATGCATAGTCATGGAGCGCACCTGCTGGGTGAATTCATCTGGGCTCATAATCTCTTCACTGAGCAAAAGATCCCTGAGGGCACTTTGTAATTGCTCCAGGTCTAGATTACGAAAACTGGTAAAATTATGGCGGTGTAGTAACATAATTTGCTCATGGCGGTGTTTCTTGCAAATTTTGTAAAGCTGCTTAAGTAATTTACCGGCGGCACTGGAGATTTTGGCAAGCGGCTGGCTGCTCGCAGTAGCTAGAGCCTGGAGAAAGCGCCCATCACCTAGGCTATCTTCTTCTATATCCTGGCAGTCGAATTTCTGACGTGCGGGATTCACTACCTTAACCTTACCCTTTTTCTTGCTATGTGCCCGAGCAGGCAGAGCCTCGGCATCATAGTGGCCGAGCATGTATCGATTCGCATGCTCTACAATTCCCTTAGCACTACGATAATTAGTAGCGAGCGGGATATTAACACAATCTTCAGGAAAATACTCAGGAAAGTTGATAAAATAATCCACATCCGAGCCCGCAAAACGGTTAATCGCCTGCCAGTCATCACCGACCGCGAACAGATGAGCAGCTGGAGCCAGAGTACGAATCGCGGTAGTCAGGGCATAAAAGAGGTAAGAAAAATCCTGATATTCATCAATCATCACATAACGCAGGGCTCTGATGTTCAGATAAGACTCTTCTGACCGTTTATCACTGCTGGTCCGCTCTAGCAACCTAGTCGCTTGATCCATCAGCAGATTAAAATCTATACACGGGGGTTGTAGCTGATCAAGATATGATATATAGGTTTTTAGGGCAACTTGATGGTAAAAGATTTGCTGCTTGGTCGCTTCATCTCTGGGAGACTTCTCAAGCAAAATCTTGCAAGTCTCCGTTACGACCTGCTTCAGCTGAGGTAGACTACTTTTGCCGGGGAACTTTTGTCCAGCGCGAGCGATAAAACCTTTGACGATATTTAATAATTCTTGATAAGCCTGGGGGCTAATCTTTTGGCCTGCTACAGCCTGCGTGAGGGCTCGCTGGATGAGATCCGCTTGGTCATTTTCGGAAATGATTTGCGGCGAATTCTGAGCTTGTTTGACTATGTCAAGTGCAAATTTATGAAAAGTTGAGGCGATCTGTACCACATCTACGGTGTTTTGATGAGATATTTCTGTAAGGCTGTGGCCGTCGACTTTGACTGTACTGATTCTCTGGTTCACTTCGGCAGCGGCGGCACGGTTGAACATGAAAATCGCAATCTGTGACAAAGGTATGCCTTGATACGCAACCAAAAAGGCTGTTTTCGCCACAATAACCCGCGTTTTGCCCGAGCCAGCTCGAGCGGTCACGAGAGTATTCTGATGCAAATCGCTAGCGGCACGGGCCTGGTCTAAATCCAATGTATAGGGCTCACTGTCTAAAGTTACATGCTCAGCGAACCACTGCTGAATCTCCTTTTCATGCTCAGCCACAGTCTTACTGCAACTTCTGGCGCAAGATTTCTTGCACGGCGCTAGGGTTGGCTTTGCCCTGGGATGCTTTCATTACCTGCCCCACTAAGAATCCCAAGACTTTTTCTTGGCCAGCCTTGTACTCCGCCTGAGCTTTCTGGGTTTCGGGCTTGGCCAGCACAGCATCAACAATTGCTTCTAGTGCTCCCAAATCATTCTCTTGTACTACACCCAACTCTTTGGCAATAGCCTCCGTAGTCTTATAATGCATTTCTGGATCATAAAACTTCAAGAACACTTCTTTAGTACCAGTACTAGATAGCAACTTCTGTTCATTCATCTCGACCAAATCCGCCAGCTGGTCACTACTCGGCATTTCATCGTTCAAGAGACTGGTATTCTCTTCCGCCAGTAAAACCGAGGCAAACAGATTAGCGACCTTCTTCAACTGTCCCTTCAGTTCGCTCGTCAGTTCCTCAACCTTCGCGCGCCCACACAGACACTGCTTTAGCTCTAGCAACTTCTCGACTAAAGCTTTATAATCTAGCAAAACTTCTACAATATCGGTAGGCACGAATTCCTGCAACATCTGGCGCACCGCAGCCGGCTGCACTCCCATCAGTTGCCTTTGCTCCGCCACATCAGTTTCTGATAACCTAATCGGCGGAATATCCGGCTCGGGCATGTAGCGATAATCTTGGGCCTCCTCCTTGCTGCGTTGGGCCGTAGTCTCACCAGTAGCATCATTCCAGCCGCGGGTCTCTTGGACAACTTTTTCACCTTTATCTAATAGCTTAGCCTGCCTCTTCACTTCATAGTCTACGGCACGTTCTACACTGCGGAAGGAATTAAGATTTTTGACCTCGGTCCTAGTGCCAAGCTGCTCGCTGCCCTCTGGTGCAATGCTAATATTAACGTCAAACCGCATATTGCCATTATACAAATCGCCATAAGTCACTCCAGCATAAGTCATCGCTCGCCACAATTCTTTAGTATAATCCCTGGCTTCGGCGGCACTGTGCATATCCGGCATAGAGACAATCTCGACCAGTGGTGTACCAGCACGGTTCAGATCTACCAAGCTATAGCCCGCTTCGTGAGTCTGCTTACCGGCATCTTCCTCTAGATGCGCATGCTCAATTCGCACCTGCTGACCGCTAGGTAACTCCACATATCCAGCTCCGATAATTGGATGAAACATCTGGGTAATCTGATAACCTTTGGGCAAATCCGGATAATAATAATGTTTACGGTCAAACCGACTTTCGAGGTTAATTTCGGCATTCAAAGCCAGTCCCGCCCGGACGGCCAACTTGACGGCTTGGTGATTCAGCCTAGGTAGCATTCCAGGCAAACCATAATCAACTGGCGAAACGCAGCTATTCGGTTCCTTCAGCCTAGCATCATTATCAACTTCAGAAAAGAGTTTGGTCTTAGTGCAAAGCTGCACATGGCATTCAATACCAATCGTAGGAAGATATTTCGTCATACTAAATTGCTCCTAAATCTTTTAAAGCCTGCCGAAAAGCCGCCAGTGCGCGACTAGCCTGGCCATATTCAATCTCAAAATCACTCTCATGAGCAATCTGATTGCGTAGCTTATGCGCCGACCAGACGGCATTAGGCTTTTCAAACTTACTAGTGACTTTCTTCAGCCTTTCTCCCATGGTTTTACCCGGAGTCCCCATTTCATTCAAGGCGCGATCAAGCAACTTATCAGCATTAATCACGGCAATACTATAAGTCCGAGGATCATTACGCACTAGACTATTCTCAATCTTCAGCCACCTAGTCTGATACTCTTCAATATCAAAAGTGTAACTATGCTTGCCAGTCAGTGTCATAGCAATCAAGGCCAGTAGCCCCACTGCCACAATAGCAATTATCAGAAAAATTAATGATGAATTCATCTTTTACCCCTTTAACTCCTGTGCAAATTTTATCAAGCTTTTATCGCTGCGCCTTGGCCCGACTAGTTGTAATCCCAAATCTAGCCCCTCCGCCGTCTGCCCCACTGGCACACTCAGTCCAGGCAAACCAGCCAAATTCAGAGGCACTGACAGCACGTCTTCAAGATACATAGCTACCGGATCATTGACTTTGGCCCCCAGCTTAAAAGCTGGATTTGGGCTAACTGGAGACAAGATAAAATCACACTGTTCAAAGGCCTTCTGATACTCATTAATAATTACCGTACGGGCCTTAGCAGCCTTAATATAGTAGGCATCATAAAAGCCACTAGAGAGTACAAAGTTACCGATCATAATCCGACGCTTATTCTCTGGCATAAAGCCCTCACCCCTAGTATGCTCGTAGAGTTGATCAAGGGTCTGCGCTTCCTCACTACGATAAGCATAGCGCACACCGTCATGTCGAGACAAATTGCTCGAGACTTCGGCCGGCACAATAATGTAATAAGCCGCTAGGGCATACTTCAGAGCTGGCATTTCTAGCTCTACGATCTCGTGCCCCTTGGCCTCTAGCTCCGCAATCTTCTGCTTTAATGTGTTCCGAATCTCGCTATCAATCGCCTCATTATCAAAATCCTTGATGATACCAATTTTCTTCGGACCCTCCTCTGCCTCACTCGCTGCATAATAATCTGGCAGGCTTGTGAGATCATTCGCATCTTGCCCAGCACAAACCTCCATCAGTAAATCTAGATCTTCTGCCTCTCGAGCAAAGAATCCTACGCAATCTGTACTGCTAGCCATGGCCACTACACCATAACGGCTAATCGCACCATAAGTCGGTTTTAGCCCATAAACCCCGTTGAAGCTCGCAGGTTGACGAATGCTACCGCCAGTATCGGTACCGGTCGCAAAAGGCACAATCCCAAGAGCTACCGCCACGGCACTACCACCACTAGATCCACCAGCCACGCGTTCGGTATCCTTGGAATTCTTAGTTGGCCCATAATAGCTATTCTCGGTGCTGGAGCCGTGAGCAAAGGCATCCAGATTAGTCCGCCCAATCATGATCGCTCCTTCAGCTTCGAGCTTTTTCACTGCCGTCGCTGTCACCGGACTCTTAAATCCTTCTAGAATCAAAGCCGAAGCCGTAGTCTCCCCAGCTTTACTCAAAAAATTGTCCTTTAGAGCATACGGTACACCAGCCAGCCGCCCGACTGTTTCCCCGTTCGCAATCCGGCGGTCGATCTCTTCGGCTTGTTTAATCGCTTCATCATTAATCCAGTTAAACACCTGGTATTCATTCTGGTACTGATGTGCTTTGTCTAGAGCCTCCCGCACCAGTTCTACCGCACTCTGATCTTTACTTGCAATTTTCATTTTATAACACCTTTGGCACTTTAATTTGGTGATCTTTGACTTCTCTGGTCAAGCCTAACAGCTCTTCGCGGTCGGCTTCTTGCTCCAGAATCTCATCAGGGCGCCAGATATTCTCCATTTCGAAAACTTGATAAGTCGGCTCGACTCCTTCAGTATCCAGCTCATCAAGTTGCGAAATATATTGAATAATTGACTGCAAATCCTGCTCAAGACTCTGAGATTGTTCTTCGCTGAGCGCAAAATTAGATAGCTTAGCTAAATGCGCGATGGTTTCTTGGTTTATTTCCATGTCTTTTATTATACTACAGTTTTGAGGTCTTGAAAAAATCTCCACCCTACGATGGAGATTTTGACCTGGAGGCTTTAGCTCAGTAATTGTATCTGATCCAGGGTGATGATATCTTTTATTAAGCCGTGTACTACCAAGTCCCCCAGCAGCTGCGACAGACCATTTGGAGTATACTGATAAACACCAACGTAATTTAGATTCGTGCGATTTGGAATCAACTTGGCCCGATATTTACCTAAGTATATGTCATAGCCTACCGGCTCAGAGCTGAGTTCGACCAGCCTCTTCAAGATACTAAATTTCGGGAACTCAGCTTCAATTTGCGCCTGATAAGCGACCAGCTCTTGATAGTTTTCTAAAGCTTTCTTGCTCAACTCTTGGTCTCGTTTAAGACAGAATTCTGCTGCTTGAGGTGTATCGGGCAATGTCATTACGTAAATACGACATTCGTCATAGGCGTCCCCGTACTTATCCCAATCTGCCATAGGGATGCTGTATTGAAACTGTCGGCGAATCACTAGATCTGGATGACGATTAATATCTATCCCATCGTCGCTGTAACCATCTGCATAACGGTAGTAGCAGGTCAGCACCGCGCTAGTAGCCTGCTTTGGCTCGGTATAACAGAACACGTTACGATGGCTCACTCGCCCCAGTCCAATTACATAATGAACAGCATTAAGCTCAGAAAAGTCTCCTAGCCAAGCGAAGCTCCTAGCCTTGCCATAATGTAACAAATGCCGCGGATCAACTGGCTGACCTGTACCGTCTAAAGTCCAAGAACGCGCCATCTCGCTGATGAAGCCGCTATCAAGGTCAGTCAACTGCAATTTATCGTTATCACTGATTAACGCCTGATAATTGCCAGTTCCCTGCAAAAGCATTTCGACCTCATTTCTGGTCATTTTTTGTCGTAAAAAATCCCACATAATTCTCTACCTCCTAAATTGCTAAACTAATTTTAAAGAAAGACCCGGTCATTAAAACCTGGGCCTTTCTTTAGGTTTCACTTAGCAATTTAGCATTTATTTGTATTATTGTCAATATTATCTTGATAAATCTCTTCCTGCCGCTCAATAAAATCAATCGCGGTTTGACGGTCCTTGATTTCCTGCTGTAGCTGATGCTTTTTCGTAGTTAAGATGGCGAGACGTTCCGGTTCAGTAGCTTTGCCCAATCGAGCTAGCTTAGCATAGCGCTTAATTTCAGCCTTAGAGAAGCCCGTTTGACGCATTCTAACCAGGATTGTCAGTAGCTTAAATTGTTCCTGAGTAAGTATGCGCTGATATTTGTGATTGCGTTTGATATGTGGTATATAACCACTGTCGCAGAAATGGCGAAGGGTACGTGTCGAAACTCCGAGTTCCTCGGCCATACTGTTTGCAACAATCAACTGTTCTTGATTCATGTTTTTATTATATCACGGTCACTTACGTTTTTAAAAAAGTGTAAGCTAGTCTACCACTGTTAGAGGGCAAAATGTGGCTTACGTTTTTTAAAAAACGTAAGCCAGTCCTGGTCGCCTTAATCTGTACAAATGCGTCAATTCACGGATCTGCGATTAACAGCTGTAGCACATTCCCTATTCGATATATTCAATCAAATCCCCCACCTGACAATCCAAAGCTTCACAGAGCGCTGCTAAGGTGGAGAAACGCACGGCCGTGACATGATTATTTTTAATCTTAGACAAATTTACATTGGTGATACCGACCTCTTCCGCCAGGCTACCTAGCGAAATTTTGCGTTTCGCCATCATTTCGTCGAGTTTGAAGATGATTTTACCCATACGGTGATGTTCCTAAATTAGGCCTTTGGTATCCTGTTCTAGCTCTGTACCATAATTAAAGAACTGCGCTAGGCAGAGCATTAGCAGACCCAAGGTGAAAGACATAGTCCCGGCACTCAGCTCGACATTTGGGAAAATTAGAGTAATTACAATCACCGCAATCGTACTTACCGCCATATGAGAAATTAAGAAAATACCAATTTCGCGCAGCATACGCACGATGTCGGCCTGGAAAGGTGTCTGAGACTTGGCAAACCAAGTTTTACCGTCCGCCGTCTGCAGAATTAGATAAACATTGCGAAAGGTCATCGCCATTAGCCCGCATAAGATTGAAGCCGTAATGCCAAAAGCTACTAGCATGCCACCACTTAAACTTTCGCCAGCGGCCGGGATCATCGAGAAGCCGAAGGAGTTCAGTTCTTCGCCAGCTCCATAGATGTGTGCTAGCAGATCTAGTACGAGCTCGGGATTTGCTAATGATACGATGAAAAACACGACCATGGCGCCCGTCATGACCCAGAGTAATACTTCCACACATTTAGAGAAAACTCGTGTAAAGGTGATTAGTTTATGCGAGTTGAAAACATTTTTAGATTTTGCCATATATTTTTCCTTCTTAGTTTGACTAGTTCCAATATACAGCTTAGTTTATCGTTTGTCAATAACTTTTTATCGTTTTGCGATACGTTGATGTTCCTAAGCATCAACCCAAAAAGTAGCTCCCCACCGAGCTACTTTCCCCTCATCTGTCGTCTATTTTACAGCTCAGCAACATCTTCGGCGCTGGGTCCGCTGGCCATATCAGCCGTCTCAGCAGCTTCCTCAGCCTGCTCTTCGTCGGTCACGGCCAGAGGTACTACACCGGTACCAACCGGAATCTTGCGACCAATGATGACATTTTCCTTCAGACCATTCAAGTGATCAACTCGGCCATTGATTGCCGCATTAATCAAGACCCTGGTGGTATCTTGGAAGCTAGCCGCCGACAAGAACGAATCTGACCAAATTGACACCTTGGTAATACCTAGCAACAGACTCTCATAAGTGGCCAGTTCTTTACCAGCAGCCTCAAGGCGTTGATTCTCGGCAATAATCGCCGCTTTCGAGACGATATCGCCAGAGACGAAGCTTGAATCACCCGCCTCATCAATCATCACCCGGCTAAACATTTGTCGGACAATAATCTCAAGGTGCTTAGCAGAAATCTCATGACCTTGCGCAGCATAGACTGAGATCACATCGTTCATAATGTATCTAGCGGTTTCTTCAGCTCCCTTGTACTTGAGCAAATCTTGCAAGTTCAAAGAACCAGTAGTTAGCCGATCACCAGCTTCTACATGATCGCCAGACTTCACTAGCAGCTCAGCATCATTTGGAATTTCTACCCGAACTGCTCCGCCAGCTTCCGCCACCACGATGATAGCATCCTTAACCAGCTGAGCATTGCCGTCGACTGGTGAGACTAGTGGCTCCTTACCATTACCCTTGTCAGCTAAGACATCACCAGCTTTCACACTGGCACCATCTTTGACTTTGGCTGTGCGGCCATCCAGCTCATACCGTTCGGTAGCACCAGTCTCGGGGGTAATCTGTACGATATATTTATTAGCATCTTCCCAAGTCTCGATTACACCGGCTGTCGGAGTAATATAGGCTTGACCCTTTGGCGAACGTGCCTCTAGCAACTCTTCCACACGTGGAAGACCACGGGCGATTGCACCAGAACCAGCCACACCAGAACCGTGTTTAGTATCAAGAGTCAGCTGTGTACCTGGCTCACCTAATGACTGAGCCGCAATCACACCGACCGGCTGATGCGCCTCTACGAGGGCACGAGTGGACATGTCCACACCATAAGCCTTACGCGGCACACCACTAATCGCGGTAGTGGTCAAGACTGATTGAATCTTGATACTTTCAATCTTCTCATCGTCTTCAATTTGTTGGGCGATCTCTGGGCTAATCAGCTGATCAGCATCGACGTAGCCTGGTACTGGAGCAGCTGTATAGCGACCAGCGATTCGGGCAGCGAAGCCAATACCAGTATATTCACTTTCGGTCTTAAAGACTTCAAAGCCTGGGTCCGGGGCTTCTTCATCGGTAGTGAAGACATCTTGGGCCACATCTACCAACCTTCGAGTGAGATACCCAGAGTCGGCTGTACGCAGAGCCGTAGACACCTGACCTTGGCGAGCACCTCGGGTGGCAATAAAGCTCTCCAGGGTGTTCAAGCCCTTCTTGTAGCTACTCTTGACCGGCAGCTCAATCTCATTGTTATTAATATCCACCATGATACCGATTTCAGCGGATGCGAGCTTAATGTTAGAAATGCTACCACGAGCACCAGAGTTCACCATCACGGCAATATCGGTGTCCATCTCAGCTAGCTTACTCTTCAAGAAATCCGAAATCTTTTTATCAATATCGCGCCAGTTAGCTACGGTTAGGTTGTAGCGCTCTTCCTCAGTCACTAGACCTTGGTCAAATTGCTCCTGAATCAAAGCTGTCTTACCATCACCTTCGGCGATAAAGTCATCAATCTCCGGATAAGTTGGATAATCATCCTTAGCGGTAGACACCGAAGCAACCGTCTCATACTCAAAGGCCAAGTTCTTCACTGCGTCGGCGGTCTGCACCATGGTATCTGCGCCAAAGCGGTCAAAGATTTCTGCCATCACGTGCTTCAGCTGTTTACTAGTCTGTACGGAGTTATCATAAGGATAATCCTTCGGCAAGACTTCATTAAAGATTACTCGTCCTAGAGTGGTATTGCGAATCTCGCCCTTAGCAAACACCCGAATCGGAGTCTGTAAAGCGATAATTCCCTGATCATAAGCCATCTCGGCTTCGTAGACCGAACTGTATGGCTTAACCTTATCCGTCTCAGTGCCTGGTTTGTCATAAGTCAGATAATAAATACCTAGCACGACGTCCTGATAAATCGCGAGTACTGGAGCACCATCAGCTGGCTTAAGCAAGTTCTTACCGGCCGACATCAGCTCGCGTGCCTCAGCCTGCGCAGCATCAGAGAGTGGCAAATGCACCGCCATCTGGTCACCATCGTAGTCCGCGTTAAAACCGCTCGCCACCAATGGGTGGAGCTGGATTGCTTTACCATCAATCAGCTTCGGCTGGAAAGCTTGTACGGACAGTCTATGTAGACTCGGTGCCCTGTTCAGTAGCACATACTTACCCTTAATGCTTTCATCTAGACCATCCCAGACCACAGCTTCGCCAGCTTCAATCATCCGGGTCGCGGAGCGAATATTAGCCGCGTGTTCATTGGCAATCAACCAAGAAATCACGAATGGCTTAAAGAGTTCTAGTGCCATCTGTTTAGGCAAACCACATTCATTCAACTTCAGTTCTGGACCTACTACGATCACACTACGGCCAGAGTAATCTACGCGCTTACCAAGCAAGTTTTGACGGAAGCGACCCTGTTTACCTTTGAGCAGATCCGAAATACTCTTGAGCTTCCGGCGACCGTTCTGGGCGCTGGCGCTGCGGCTACCATGGACGGCTGAGTTATCGATCAAAGCATCCACAGCTTCCTGCAACATGCGCATCTCATTATGACAAATCACCGCTGGCGCATTCAGCTCTAGTAGCTTGCGCAAACGATTATTCCGGTTAATTACTCTACGGTACAAATCGTTCAAATCTGAGGTCGCAAACCTACCACCAGGTAAAGCAATCATTGGACGTAGATCCGGCGGAATCACTGGTACAACGGTCAGAATCAGGTCAATTGGCTTAATCCCGGCCGCTTCCATACCTTCGAGCACCTTAAGGCGCTTCATGATACGTTTTTGCTTTTGACCTTTAGAATTGTCCGCTTCCTCACGCAGCTCATCAATCATGCTCTTGAGGTCAATCTCATCCAACAGTTGCTTAATAGCCGTGGCCCCCATTTCTACTTCAATCAGCTCTTCGTATTCTTCAGGCAGATTACGATACTCTTGTTCACCAATCACCGCGCCTTTGACCATTTTCTCGAGGGCATTTTTACGCATAGCATAATCCGACTCTAGAGCTTCAGTCTCTTTAACCTGTTCGTCAGCCAGAGCAGTAATATTAGCATTTGGTTCAGCCGCCATTTGCTCATAACGCAAACGGATAGCTTCGCGTGCCGCCGTGGTATTAGCTTCAAGATCGGCCAAAGTCTGAGCAATCTCCTCATCCTTGGCATTCACGATCAGGTAAGCCGCAAAGTAAACCACTTTCTCGATGTTCTTCACCGTCAAATTCAGCAAAGTACTCAGGGCGCTCGGTGTACCACGCATAAACCAGATATGCGCCACCGGTGCGGCCAAGCTGATATGACCCATACGTTCACGACGGGCGATACTCTTGGTCACCAAGTTGCCCTCTTTGTCGATGGCAGCTTCGCGCGAACGTACGCCTTTGAGCTTAGAATCATGCGGGTTAATATCTTTGACTGGACCAAAGATCCTTTCGCAGAACAGACCGTCGCGTTCTGGCTTTTGGGTGCGATAATTAATAGTTTCCGGCTTCAAGACTTCACCGTAGCTCCAGTTCAGAATATCTTCCTTACTGGCTACTGATAAACGAATTGAATCGAAATCGCTGGCGCTGATAAAATTGTCCATCCAGGCCATATTACAACTCCTCTCCGAGGTCAGTACTATCCAAGTCTTCTGCCTCCGTTATTTCTACCCCCTCATCATCAAGCATTTCTTTAGCTTCTTCATCGTCGAGATCAACTACGGTGTCGACGATTTCATTATGCCCATGCTGCGCATAAATCAAACGATCATCATGTTGTTTCTCAATTTCGCGGGAAGTCTTTTCAATCACTTCACTCGCGTCAGTTGATTCACCGTGATCCAACAAGTCAACTTTGAGACCCAAACCTTGGAATTCCTTGACCAAGACGTTAAAGCCTTCTGGTAGCTTCGGTCCTTCAATTGGTTCACGTTTAATAATGCTCTCGTAAGCTTTAGCACGACCATAGACATCATCAGACTTAATCGTGAGCATTTCTTGTAGAGCCGTAGCGGCACCGTAAGCCTCGAGAGCCCACACCTCCATTTCTCCAAAGCGCTGACCACCGTTCTGAGCTTTACCACCAAGTGGCTGCTGAGTCACTGCGGTGTATGGACCAGTGCTACGAGCATGAATCTTATCTTCCACCATGTGGTGCAGCTTGAGCATGTGCATAACCCCCACACTCGTACGTTCATTAAATGGTTCGCCGGTCAAGCCATCATAGAGCTGAACCCGACCGTCACGAGCAAAGCCAGCTTTTTCCAGCTGTTCAGAAATCGTCTCGTCGCTGACACCGTTAAAGGACGGTGTCGCCACCTCATAACCAAGAGCTCGTGCTGCCATGCCGAGGTGCACTTCAAACAACTGACCTAGGTTCATACGGCTTGGCACACCCATTGGGCTGAGCAAGACATCGATCGGGGTACCATCTTCCATGAAAGGCATATCTTCTACCGGAAGAATCCTCGATACTACACCCTTGTTACCGTGACGACCAGCAATCTTATCACCTACACTGATTTTACGCATTTCCGCCACATAGATCTTGATCTGCATCAAGACACCAGCTTTGAGTTCGTGGCCTTGTTCATGAGTATAAATTCGTACCCCAACTACTTTACCTGTACTCGAGCCGTTCATGCGTACAGAAGTATCGCGGACGTCTTTAGCCTTTTCACCAAAGATTGCTCTGAGCAAGCGCTCTTCAGAGCTTAGCTCTTGCTCACCTTTTGGTGTAATTTTACCAACCAAGATATCGCCCGGTTGCACCTCTGAGCCCACTACGACAATACCATCTTCACCGAGATGACGTAAGCTCTTCTCTGGCACATTTGGAATATCGCGAGTGACTTGTTCTGGACCAAGCTTGGTCTCACGCACTTCAACATCAAAGTCTTTAATATTGATAGAAGTCAACTTATCATCTTCTACCAAACGGCGGGAAATTACAATCGCATCATCCATGTTGTAACCGCGCCAAGGCATGAAGGCGACCAGCAAATCTTTACCCAGAGCTAGCTCCCCATTCATCACAGAAGCACCTTCAATCAGGATATCGCCTTTCTTGACCTTTTGACCACGAGCTACTTTGACCCGTTGATTATAACAACGATCGTCGTTCGTCTTCTCGAAGTGTTCTAGCTTGTATTCTTTTTCGCCATCTTTGTATTTGACGATCACACTGACACCGTCAGCCTTCTTCACTTCGCCATCGGATTCTGCCACCACGACTTGCGACGTATTCATTGCCACTTCATGCTCAATACCCGTACCAACAATTGGCGCATCGTTCTTGAGCAAAGGTACCGCCTGCTTCTGCATAGCACAAGCCATCAAGGAACGGTCGACACGGTTCTTCTCGACGAACGGAATCAAGCTCGCACTCGTGCCCAAGATTTCCTTGTGCGCAGCATCAATATGAGTGACCAAGTTAGAGGCTACCTGGCTAGGACGGCCCTTCACCCGAGCAGACACCCAGTCTTCTACGAATTCGCCCTTATCATTCAGCTTTACTGAAGCATCGGCGATAATCATATCATCTTCACTGGCCGCATCCACGTAAACTACTTCATCCGTAACTTTGCCGTTCTTAACCACGCGATATGGTGCTTCAATGAAACCATACTCATTAATCCGAGCATAGGTCGCAAGGTTAAGCACCAAGCCCACGTTACCACCTTCTGGAGTCTCCACGGTACAAATTCGACCATAATGAGTAGGGTGAGCATCACGCACATCGAAACCAGCACGTTCACGAGTTAGACCACCAGGGCCCATACTAGACAGACGGCGCTTATGAGCTAGCTCAGAATAACCGTTAACTTCATCCATTAGCTGCGACAGCTGAGAGCTGGAGAAGAATTCTTTCACGGCTGCCACTACCGGACGAGAGTTGAGTAATTGTGACGGTGTGACCTCCTCTGGATTCACCATGGACATACGGTCAAGAATATTCCGCTGTAACCTAAGCATACCTAATCTAAACTGCCTCTGTACCAGCTCACCAACTAGCTTCACCCGGCGATTAGACAAGCTATCAATATCATCAGCTGGTTCCTGAGAATTATTGAGCCGGATAATTTCACTAATGATGGCGATGAGATCCTTCATCTGCAAAGTGCGATGCTCGGCATCGTTAGGAGTATCGTAGCCAAGTCGGCGATTAAGTTTGAAACGACCCACTCTAGAACAGTCATAGCGGCGGTAATCAAAGAAAGCTCGCTCAATCATTGACCTAGCATTATCAACCGTAGCCAAATCGCCCGGACGCAAGCGGCGATAGACTTCAAGAAGAGCAGCAGATTGACTAGTAGCGGTATCTTTCTCCAAAGTGGCATTAATATAGCTGATTGGGCCGTTGTCGATTTCAGCAAACTTAGCGCGGATCTCGTCGTCCTTAGCAATGCCTAGAGCCTTCAAGAAAGTGGTCACTGGAATCTTGCGGCGACGATCGATCTTCACGTTGATACAACCACTCGGAGTAGTCTCAAACTCTAGCCAAGCACCACGGCCCGGAATAACCTTAGCACCATAGTAGCGCTTACCATTTATTTCGTCCGCAGTAAAGAAAACTCCAGCCGAACGAATCAGCTGTGAAACCACTACCCTTTCCGTACCATTAATAATAAAGGTGGCACGGTCGGTCATCCAAGGATAATCACCAAAGTAAATATCCTGTTCTTTGACTTCGCCAGTCACTTTATTAGTCAACTCTACCTGCACATGCAGAGGCGCAGCATAAGTAGACAGGTTATATTTCGCAGTTTTTTCGTCTTCCAACGGTTCCTTGAAATAATAGTCCTTGAACCGCATGGACAATTTTTGTCCAGTATAGTCGTCAATCGGATTCAACTCATTGAACACCTCTCTTAGACCAGATTTGACAAAATCTTCCCAGCTATCCTTCTGATGAGCAATCAGATCAGGAATAGGAAGTGCTTGGTCACCCTCCGTGAAGAACACGCGACCAGCATTAGTAGTTGCTTTACTCACTTTTTCCTCTCTATTAGTGTTGATAATCTCTCTCGCTGAGCGAGTCAAACCTAGGTCACCGTGGAAGATCAAGCGAGCTCATTCCCACTTTGTCCCTCAAGTTTGTAGCGCCGAAGATTAACTGTGATATCTTTGCCCTCAAGTCGCCATCTCTAGAGCATCCAAAATATCACTCACTACTTCTTAATAGATCATTATACAGGAAAATCTAAATAAAAACAAGTGTGTTTCCATGATAATAATTCCAACATTGACAAGAATGATAGCGGTAATTTGCGTAGCATTCAGGTTGTCTTCGCCAGAAGCTATAGCTAGAATATACCGTATCGCGGTGGTAGCAACAAGGAATTGCGCCAGCACAAAGAACCGATAGGACATTTTGCGATAATAGTTAGTCAGCCAGTGTAAAACACTTAATCGTGCTGTGTCAATAGGCTGAAGCTTACCACCAAAGTGTCGCACTGTCATCTTCCAAAACGGTCTCAATATCCAGCAACTTGCGCAAAAAGCCACAATACCAAAAAACATGATGATTCCGAACGGATTGCTGCTAGTCCACAAGATGTATGAGCCCATAATCATGCTGATAATATTGAAAACGAAACTGGCCATAAGAGTTACGTATGCAACATTAGTCAATGTATTAATTCCCCCTCAGTAAATGATACTTTTTGCCTAACGACTAAAATCATTAGTTACCCCTCCTTTCTGAGCCAAGCTCAAACGCATTTTTTAAGACTACTCTGGTATATACCAGCCTGTATCTTTCTTACCATACAATCTATATTTCATCAATCTAGACCCACTTTTTCTATTGACTTTTTTGGCGATGTGTGCTATAATGTAGGTATGAGAGCACTTTAATGGTCGTGGTTACAAAATGTCGCCGTAGGTTATCGTCTTGCTACAAAAGTGGGTCGATATCCTACGGAGACAGCTGGCTTCGTAGAGATTTTCCAAGGAGGAATTTTTTATGAAGGTTTTAGGTCCATTTGTTTCAGAATGTAGCCCAGAGGTAAATGCTAAGATCTTAGACGCAATTGAAGAGGTAGTTTGCGAATATCGTTCTTTCCTGCCTGATGGTTGGCGCGTAATTATTGAGATGATACGCAATGACGACGAGGAAAGCCTGTACTATCATCTTGATTTGCAGGGCAACAAGGGCGGAGGCGATAATGCCTTAATCAGAGCTTCTAGCGATGGTGATGGCTTGATAGTGCCGTACGATATCTTGGTCACAGAAATTGCAGAAAGCGAGGATTTATGTCTTCACCGTAACCATCAACAGATCGTCCGAAACACAAAGGGTCATGTATCTATTGCTTTTGACGGGGCTGCCGATACGCAGCTGAACAGTTTCTTTGAATTCTGGATTTTTAAGAGAGTCCAGAAGATTTTAAAAAGAAATTGGACAATGGACCAGATCTGGTGGAATTTACGCGGATTTGACAAAAATATCTTCGCACAGTTCTGGATTAAGCACCTGAAAATCAAAGAAGTCTGCAAATGATCACGTAACAGTCTGTTACGGCCACCCTAGCTAGGGTGGCCTTTTTCTGCAAAATCAGTGCATTACCATTGACTTTTTCAATAAAGTGTGCTATAACAGAGAGATAGTGATGAAGTCGACTCTGGTCGGCTGATTAGAAGTTTAACAGAGAAGGGGTTATTTTTATGAAATTATCAATCAGTATCAACAACTGCCAAATCACCTCCGCAATGTTAGGTGAAAACGAGGATCTGAGCCATTTGATCACCAAGTCTCAGGAGGACACTAAGTTCTCCTATAATGGCTGGGAGGTGCAGGTTTACATTGATATGAACCTGAAGGAGGGTAGCATTTTGGTTAGACACCTTCCTACTGAATCAAATGCAGGCGGATTGGGATCCTTGCGGACATTCCGGTGCAGTTGAGCTGGCTTATATGCTCAGCGACGGCAAATGTTATTATTCTTGCGAGGCAAGCCAGGAACGTAATGTTCCCTTGGAGGAAATGTCCGAGAATATGATCTTGCGACAGGGAGAAATCTGCCTCAAAGCTGAAGGAGCTAGCTGGGTAATACTCTGCAAATACAGCAAATCTGAGACCATGTATACTCAGGAATGCGTGCTCTATACCATGAGATCAAATGTCTTCTTGCTGATGAGGGAGCTGGAGGCATTCTTAGAATGGTCGTCCTATGCGCGGTTTGAAGACTGCTTTGAGGAGTTTCTGCTGGATTAGTGAAGTCATAAATAGCTCCGAGACGAGGCCTGCTACGATTTTGTGGCAGGCTTTTTGCTGTCTCTGACTTCCAGTCGGAGGATCTGTCCCAAAGGGGATAACGTCCGTAGCGGGCGAGTAGTTGACGGCAATAGCAGTGTGAGATATGTCGGCTTTGACGGAAATAATTGGGCACAGACGACCGGCAATTATACCTCGCCTACTTCTAGTAACACTTACTGGTTTGGCATGAACAGAAACCTAGTAGTACCATCTACGCATGGTGGTCGTCAATATGGTCTCCCCGTCCGCTGTTTGGTATACTAGTAATAGTAAAATGAGCTTGAGGTATAATGCAGAGTAATAATTGGAGTAAATATGACAGACTGCGGCTTTTGCACAGGCACGTGTTATTAGTGTAGCGCGACTCTATGAACGCATGGGGATGCTACCGAATTCGGATTTTGAGCTGGTAAAAACAGGTTTTGGTAAGTTGTGCCTTGGTTTAGAGCAATAAATATCCCCCAGACCTTTACGGCTGGGGTTGGACGGGTATTCCCGAATATGTTTCCGTTATAGCAGGTGCTTTCTAGAAAGTTAATACTCTGCCAACTATTATACCAAACAGCGGACGGGGAAACCAAGATAACGATAGTAGTTATCTGATGAGTAGACAGTCCAGCCAGTGAATGTAAAGTTGTAAGCATAAGCTGAGGTCGGTGACGAATAAGTAACAGCAGTACCTGATCTACCGAAACCATGGTCACCAAGGTGTCTCAAAACACCACTACCAAGATCGATGCGTCCGCTACGGACGACCAAAAAACCACCCTCAACTGGTGGCTTTTTGAACATATAAGCTCTCAACTTAAACGTTGGCTCGCAGTTAGCCTTATGTTCTTTCGAACTATCTTTAGTATAACGCATAAGTTTAAGCATATCAAGAGTTTTTTCGGCTTTTTAGCACATAAAAAAACACCCCAGCCGCAGCCGAGGTGCTTAATAGTGTGGCAATGGGCAAATCAACATCCCTAGGGCAAAGCCCCGCTGAAATTAGACCTGGGTCAGATTAATTACTCTGATTTTTAGATTTCGTTCAGGACTAGTCTCGGCACTACTACACCCGGGAGATAAGCTCCCCAACGTGCTTGGCAAGCCCGGCTAATTCCATTATCCTGTTTTTCCCAAAAGGGCTGTACAGATGAATGCCAGCCGGTCTTTGAGTCATGGCCATGCGTGACACACTCATATCTACCTCTGATGAGATAAATTTCCTCGTCGTCATGCTCAAAGCATAAGAACGGTTTATGGTCCTGCTCCTCATCTTCACGTTCAATGACTTTGTTAGCTAGGTTACGCATCAAGAGATTGTATCGATCCTCGTCAAATAATTCTTTGACGTGAGGTACCACCAGCATGAATCCGCCTAAATCACCTTCGCCAATATTAAGGGTCACCGTTACTGATGCCGACGACTCGCTAGCCGTGCGGTTATTAGCTTCCCAGTAAATATCCGACAGCGGTAAATATCTGAGCTCCAGATGGTTCAGCTCGCGGTCCAGCCGCAGATACTCCGTCAGCTCCGGAAATTCCTGAGGTACCATCAACTCCGCCAATTGCGACAGTCTCTGCACGCGAATGCCCTGCGGTAGCTTCATATACAACCGGTCGCCGTAATCATTTGAATGCCGATATTCCAAACGGTGACAGTCGTCCTCTGCTTCTACTCCGCAAATCATCGGGTAAGCCTGAGCACATATCAGCTCTAATCCCTTCCGATCAAGCTCGGCGATAGCATGGCGCTCTGCGGTTTGTTTGATGGCAGCCGCTACCTCGGTTTTTATGCGTTCTTCAGCTGAAGCGACTATGACCTGCGCTTCGTTCAACTCTGCTCGCATTTTCTGCGTCTGCTGCTGATTCATCTTGAGATCATACTGATGGTTTTCTTCCAAACTTCTTAGCTTGGCCGTCAGCTCGTCGACTTCTTTGCTATAAGTATTGCGCGCATATATCGCATTCTGGAGCTGTTCGGTCAGTTCCTCGACCTTTTTCTCGGCATTGTTTTTGTCGTCCCACAGCTGCTGATAAGCATTGTTACTCATGATTTTTCCAAACATAGAAATCACCCTCCATTTTCTACCACATTTTAAGTTGCAAAGCTTAATAAAGTTTGCTATCGTATTGCTCCACTACCTTTGCAACAAAATAAGGTAAGTTCTATACTTAGATTTA